>NZ_JBEPOP010000010.1:0-185053 GCF_040546855.1 Paenarthrobacter sp. 4246 | reverse complement strand
CGTGATGGTGAGCGTCGTCCGTTCAACAACGACCGTGGCGACCGTAAGCCCTTCGGCGACCGCGGCGACCGTCCGGCCCGTGATGGTGAGCGTCGTCCGTTCAACAACGACCGTGGCGACCGTAAGCCCTTCGGCGACCGCGGCGACCGTCCGGCCCGTGATGGTGAGCGTCGCTCCTTCGGTGGTGACCGCGATCGTAAGCCTTTCGGCGACCGCAATGATCGTCCGGCCCGTGATGGTGAGCGTCGCTCCTTCGGCGGCGACCGCGACCGTAAGCCCTTCGGCGACCGCAATGATCGTCCGGCCCGTGATGGTGAGCGTCGCTCCTTCGGTGGTGACCGCGACCGTAAGCCTTTCGGCGATCGTCCCGAGCGCGGTCCGCGGAACTTCGACGGTCCCCGTCGCGACAACGATGACCGTCGCCCGTTCAACAACGACCGCGGCGACCGCAAGCCTTTCGGCGACCGCGGCGACCGTAAGCCCTTCGGCGACCGCAACGACCGCGGTAACTCCTGGGAAGAGCGTCCTGCCAGGGTGCCCAACGCCAAGGACATCCGCAGCTCCAACCGTCCTGACCGTGAGCGGTCTCCCGAGATCGATGAGGACGTTACGGGCAAGGAACTCGACCGCGCCACGGGCCACCAGATCAAGACTCTCGAGGAGCAGAGTGCTGGTTGGGTCGCCAAACACCTGGTCATGGCTGGCCGCCTGATTGACATTGAGCCCGAGCTGGCTTTCCAGCACGCGCTGGCTGCAAGCCGTCGTGGCGGACGCCTTTCGGTTGTTCGTGAAGCTGTAGGCCTGACTGCCTACGCCGCGGGCCACTATGGAGAGGCCCTTCGTGAATTCCGGACGTACCGCCGCATCAGTGGTTCCAATGTGCACCTGCCTGTGATGGCTGACTGCGAGCGAGGCCTCGGACGTCCGGACCGTGCGCTGGATATGGTTCGTTCTCCAGAAGCCCAGGACCTCGACGCTCCGGGCAAGGTGGAGTTGGCGATGGTGGCTGCGGGTGCCCGAGCGGATCTAAAGCAGTTTGATGCGGCTGTCACCGAACTGGAGATTCCCCAGTTGGACATCAACAGGGCCTTCTCTTACAGCCCGCGGCTGTTCCGTGCTTACGCTGAAGCGCTCACCGCGGTGGGTCGCACCGAGGAAGCAGACAAGTGGGCCCGCCAGGCTTTGGTGGCTGAGAATGCTCTGGGCGTCGGCGATTTCGCTGAACCGGAGATCCTTGATCTCGGGTGGGATGAGCAGGAAGAAGCAGCCGCGCGCAAGCCGCGCTTCGTCAAGTCGGCTCCGGAGTCCGACGTCGTGAATCCTGAGACCGAATCGGTTATTGCCGAGGCCGCAGCCGCTGACGTTGAGCACGATGACGTTGAACTTGATGACGCAGAATCTGACTACTTCGAGTCGAACGACGCCGAGTCGGACATCGACTCCGCAGAAGAGGACGCTGAGGAAGAGGAAGCAGAAGCCAAGGAAGAAGACGCCGAGAACCAGGGTTCTGACTCCCAGCATGGCTGATTCACTCATCTCCTTGTTTGATGCCGTCCTCTCGGATCTGGACGGTGTGGTCTATGCAGGACCGCACGCCATCCCGGGGGCGGTGGAGTCGTTGCAGCGACTTGAAACCGTCGGCGTAGGGCTTGGTTACGTAACCAATAACGCCTCCCGCACCCCGGCCCAGGTTGCTGCGCACTTGCGTGAACTCGGTGCGCCGGCGGAGGACCATCAAGTGGTCAGTTCCTCGCAGGCAGCAGGGGAGCTTCTGGCTTCGATGTTGCCTGCGGGGGCCCATGTGCTCATCACCGGCAGCGCAGCTCTGGCCCATGAGATCGAATTGGTGGGACTCAAGCCGGTACACAGTGCCGCTGAATCCCCGGTTGCTGTGGTCCAGGGATTCAACCCTGAGATTGGTTGGAAGGATCTCGCGGAGGCCTCGTACGTAGTGGCCGGTGGAGCCATGTGGTGTGCCACCAACACAGACATGTCCATACCGCAGGCACGAGGCATGGCACCGGGCAATGGGACGTTGGTTGCTGCTGTGGCGGCTGCCACGGGAAAAACTCCCTTGGTGGCAGGTAAGCCCGAAGCACTGCTTTTCCATGCGGCAGCAAAACGGTTGAACGCCGATCGTCCGCTGGTTGTGGGCGACCGTCTGGACACAGACATCCTGGGCGGCAACCGTGCGGGATTTGCGACGGCGGCCGTTCTCACCGGCGTGGACACCACCCACACCATCCTTGCGGCGCGGACCGACGAGCGCCCCACGTACCTTTTGGCCGACTTGGAGGGCCTTTACGCGCCCTATCCTGAGGTCATCAGCGACGACGGAACCTTCCGTTGCGGTTCAGCCTCGGCGGTCGCCGGGGACGGGACCGTCACGGTCACGGGCGCTGAGGACGACCTCGACGCTTGGCGCGCGGCTTGTGCCGCGTGGTGGGACAGGTTCCCCGAAATGCCCGTGGCGCAAGCGCCGCAGGTGGAATGGCGAACTCACTAGACTGGTGCGATGACCGAGCCCATTAACGTATCGGCGTCCGCACCACAAGGCCTCGCGGACCACGACGGCCACGTGACTGAGCACGCGGAGCCTGCGCGCCCGGAGGTCCAGTGGCCCGATGCAGCCAGCCCTACGGGGGACCCGCTGGTGGACAAGGCCCTCGGCGTGCTGGACAAGGTGCCGGTGACCCCAGTGGCAGAACACGGGGACCTGTACGCAGCCATCCATGACTCCTTGCTGGAGGCCCTGGACGCTGAACCCGGTCTCCCTGCCGCGCCACAAAGTACTCCCCGCCCGGAAGGCGACAGCTAGCATATGGCACGACTCGACCAGGAACTCGTCACCCGTGGGCTGGCGAGGTCACGCACCCATGCAGCAAAACTCATCAGCGATGGCAAAGTCAGCTCCGCGGGGACTGTCCTCGCCAAAGCCGCACTCCAGGTGGACCCGGCTACGGACTTGGCCGTAGAGGCCCACCTTGAGGACATTTACGTCAGCCGCGCCGGTCATAAGTTGGCTGGCGCGCTGGAGGCGTTTCCCGCCGTCGTGGTTGCCGGGAAGCGGTGTCTCGACGCCGGTGCCTCCACAGGTGGCTTCACTGACGTCCTGCTGCGGCAAGGGGCGGCAAAAGTGGTGGCGGTGGACGTAGGACACGGGCAGTTGGTGCCACACCTGCGCGATGACCCCCGTGTGGACGTCCATGAGGGCATGAACGTCAGATACATGTCCCCGGAGCAGATCGGTGGGCTCGCAAACCTGACGGTTGCGGACCTATCCTTCATTTCGTTGACCCTGGTGGTGGCGCCGCTGGCTTACTGCACCGAACCCGGCGGGGACATGGTCTTGATGGTCAAGCCGCAATTCGAGGTGGGCAAGGAACGGCTGAGCCGAACCGGTGTGGTGTCATCGGACCATGAACGACGCCGGGCCGTTGCCCAGGTGGCCCGGGCGGCGGTGGATGCGGGGCTTGTCCTGATGGACCTTGCCGCCAGTCCGTTGCCTGGCCAGGACGGAAATGTTGAATACTTCCTGTGGATGAAGCGCGGGATGTCCGCGGTGTTGCCTAAGATCGAAGAGCGGGACGGGGACGTTGCTGCATTGATCACGAAATTCTGGCCAAACCACTAGAAAGCAGAACCCGATGAGCAGGCGTGTACTTGTCCTTGCCCACACAGGGCGGGAAGAATCGCTCCGCGCAGCGTGGGATGCCTGTACGCAACTGCATTCCTCCGGCTTGGTTCCTGTGCTGCAGAAGTCTGAACTGGCCGATATTGAACGTTTTTTCGGTGCGTTGGATACACCCATTGAGATCCTCAACGACCACGTCAACCTGGAGGACGTGGAGTTGGTGATGGTCCTGGGTGGGGACGGAACCATCCTGCGGGCCGCGGAACTGGTGCGTGAGGTGGACGTCCCGTTGTTGGGCGTGAACCTGGGGCACGTGGGCTTCCTTGCTGAAAGCGAGCGTGCCGACCTGGCCCAAACAGTCGAATGGATCGCGAGTCGCCAGTACACGGTGGAAGAACGCATGACCATCGACGTCCAGGTGTGGGTCAAGGGCCAGAAGATTTGGCACACGTGGGCGCTGAACGAGGCTGCCATTGAAAAGGCCAACCGTGAGCGCATGCTGGAAGTGGTCACGGAGGTGGACGAGCGCCCTTTGACGTCCTTCGGCTGTGACGGCGTGGTCCTCGCAACTCCCACAGGTTCCACCGCTTACGCATTCTCCTCGGGAGGGCCTGTGGTGTGGCCGGAAGTGGAAGCCCTGGTGATTGTTCCGATCAGTGCCCATGCCTTGTTCGCCAAGCCATTGGTGGTATCGCCGAGGTCCAAGCTGGCCGTCGAAATCATGAACCGGACCGAAGCCATCGGTGTCCTTTGGTGCGATGGTCGGCGTTCGGTGGACCTGCCGCCCGGGGCGCGTGTTGAAGTGACCAGGTCAGCCACTCCGGTGCGGTTGGCGCGCACCCACAAAACACCCTTTTCTGCACGACTCGTCCGCAAGTTTGAACTCCCCATCCACGGCTGGCGTGGACCGGCTCCACGGAGCGGGGAAGTCCACACGGGCCCTCTTCCGGTCATCCGGACCCTTTCACCGGCTCCGTTGCCCAGTCCTCGGGACATAGACGGTCCCCGGGACGGTGACCCTTCCGACCCCACGAATGCGAAGTGAACCATGCTTGAAGAACTCCGAATCCGTGACCTGGGCGTCATCACCGATGCCGCCCTGCCGCTGGGCCCTGGCCTGAGCGTCGTCACCGGTGAAACCGGTGCTGGAAAGACCATGGTGGTGACCGCCGTCGGGCTCCTTCTAGGTGCCCGATCAGATGCAGGTGCCGTCCGTAGCGGAGCCAAGTCGGCGTCCGCTGAAGCGGTGTTGAAGCTCGATCCGGCGCACAGCGCTGTTGAGCGCGCCAAGGAGGCAGGCGGTGAGGCGGAAGAGTTCGACGGCGTTGCTGAGCTCCTGCTGGCCCGTACCGTGGGTGCCGATGGGCGCAGCCGTGCCTACGTTGGCGGGCGCGCCGCGCCTGTCGGGGTGCTGGCTGAACTGGGAGAGAGTCTGGTGGTGGTCCACGGACAGTCGGACCAGATCCGGCTCAAGAGCGCCACTGCGCAGCGGCACGCCCTGGACCGCTTCGCCGGTGCACCCCTTGCCAAGACGCTGGGGGAGTACCAAGAGCTGTACAACCACTGGAAGAACATCCAGTCCGAACTCGAAACGCTGCGCAGCGAAGCGCGGGAGCGGCTGCGGGAAGCTGAGTCCCTGGATGCCGCGCTGAAGGAAATCGACGAGGTGGATCCCCAGCCAGGGGAGGACGAGACACTCAAGGCCGAGGCGGTGAAGCTCGCCAACGTCGAAGAACTCCGGTTGGCCGCAGCGGCAGCCCATGAGTCCCTCATCGCCGAGGAATTCGGGGACGCCGGCGACGCAACCACCATGGTGGATGCTGCCAAGAGGACGCTTGAGCATGTTGCCGAGCACGACGAAGAGCTGCGCTCCGCCGCTGCCCGGCTCGCGGAGGTCGGGTTCCTCCTCAACGACATTGCAACAGAGCTGTCCAGCTATCAGGCCGCCCTGGATACTGAAGGTCCGGAGCGCCTCTCCGAAATCGAGGAGCGCCGGGCCGCACTTGCCAAGTTGATCCGCAAATACGCCCCAAGCATTGATGAAGTGCTGGAGTGGGCGGCGACAGCCAGGACCCGGCTGGACGAGCTTCAGGATGATTCCAGCCGCATCGAGTCCCTGGATGCTGAGGTGGCTTCGACGGAAGCCACTCTTCGGAAGCAAGCAGCGGCTATCTCCAAGGCCCGCCTCAAAGCTGCCAAGGACCTCTCAGCCCGGGTCAGTGCTGAGCTCAAGGCGCTGGCGATGGCTGACGCCACGCTGGTCATTGAGGTCGATGGCAGTGGATCGTTGGGCCCTTGGGGCACCGACGAGATCGCCTTCCTTCTCCAGCCGCACTCCGGGGCTCCAGCCCGGCCTCTGGGCAAGGGAGCCTCGGGCGGTGAACTGTCGCGGGTGATGTTGGCTATCGAGGTAGTTCTCGCTGCGGTAGATCCGGTGCCGACGTTCGTGTTCGATGAGGTGGACGCGGGCGTGGGTGGCCGGGCCGCCGTCGAAATTGGCCGGAGACTGGCCATGCTTGCCCGGCACGTCCAGGTGCTGGTGGTAACTCACTTACCGCAGGTTGCTGCCTTCGCCGATCAACACATCCGAGTGACAAAAACCTCCGTGCGCGGTGCTGACGGTAAGACAACCACCGGATTCACCTCCAGCGACGTACAGCTGCTGAGCGACGACGAGCGGGTCAAGGAGTTGGCCCGCATGCTGGCGGGGCAAGAGGATTCCGAATCGGCTCAGGCCCACGCCCAGGAGTTGCTGGACGATGCAAAGCTCCTGCCGCAGCGCGCTTAATGCTGTTGGCCGGAATGCGAGCACCATCACATCGGCACACTTAATCCCGCCCGGCTCTTGCTTGGAATGCGGTGGTGAGCAACTATTGACCATTTGGGGAATCCGAACAGACGCTGGGAAGGCGTAATTGATGATAAGCTCGAATTCCGTGGTGCAGCGATCAAATTCCCGTGTAAATTCCCGGTTCCCGGGCTCGTCCAAGACGACCAAACACATCTTCGTCACCGGTGGTGTGGCGTCCTCGCTCGGTAAGGGTCTGACGGCTTCCAGCCTCGGTCACCTGCTGCGGGCACGCGGTTTGTCTGTAACTATGCAGAAGCTCGATCCCTACTTGAATGTGGATCCGGGCACGATGAACCCCTTCCAGCACGGCGAAGTATTCGTGACGGACGACGGCGCCGAAACCGACCTCGACATCGGACATTACGAGCGCTTCCTCGACGAAAACCTCGAAGGTTCGGCCAACGTCACAACGGGCCAGATCTACTCCACCGTCATCGCCAAGGAACGTCGCGGCGAATATCTTGGAGACACCGTCCAAGTCATTCCCCACATCACCGATGAAATCAAGCGCCGCATGCGCCTGCCTGCAGAGGGCAAGAACGCTCCGGACGTCATCATCACCGAAATCGGTGGCACGGTGGGCGACATCGAATCGCAGCCGTTCCTGGAGTCGGCCCGCCAGGTCCGTCAGGATGTTGGCCGCAACAACGTCTTCTTCCTGCACGTGTCGCTGGTTCCCTACATCGGACCGTCCCAGGAACTGAAGACCAAGCCGACGCAGCACTCCGTGGCAGCCCTTCGCTCCATCGGCATCCAGCCTGAAGCGATCGTGATCCGCTCCGACCGCGAAGTGCCCGACGCCATGCGCGAGAAAATCGGCCGGATGTGCGACGTCGACATCGACGCCGTAGTCAACGCAGCTGACGCCCCCAGTATCTACGACATCCCCAAGACCCTGCACTCACAGGGTCTGGACTCCTACATCGTCCGCGCACTGGACCTGCCGTTCAAGGACGTTGACTGGAGCAAGTGGGACAAACTGCTCGAAGCAGTGCACAACCCCAAGCACGAGGTCGAGGTTGCCCTGGTGGGCAAGTACATCGACCTCCCGGATGCGTACCTCTCGGTCACCGAGGCCCTTCGTGCCGGCGGTTTTGCCAACGAAGCCAAGGTTAAGATCCGCTGGGTCCCCTCCGACGAGTGCGAAACCCATGCCGGGGCCACTAAGGCCTTGGCCGGTGTGGATGCAATCTGCGTGCCTGGTGGCTTTGGTATCCGCGGCCTCGAAGGCAAGCTCGGCGCCTTGAAGTTCGCTCGTGAGTCCAAGCTCCCGGTCCTTGGTCTGTGCCTCGGCCTGCAGTGCATGGTGATCGAGTACGCCCGCAACGTGGTTGGCCTCGAAGGCGCCTCCTCCAGCGAGTTCGAGCCCGACTCCAAGTACCCGGTCATCGCCACCATGGAAGAGCAGTTGGACATCGTGGAAGGCAAGGGAGACCTCGGCGGCACCATGCGTCTGGGCCTGTACGAAGCCAAGCTGGACGAGGGCTCGGTCATCGCCGAGACGTACGGCACCACCACGGTCAGCGAACGCCACCGTCACCGCTACGAGGTCAACAACAAGTACCGCGACCAGATCGCAGCAGAAGGCCTGGTGTTCTCCGGTACTTCTCCTGACGGCAAGCTGGTGGAGTACGTGGAACTTCCCCGCGAGGTCCACCCGTACTATGTGGCAACGCAGGCGCACCCTGAGCTCAGCTCACGCCCCACGCGCCCCCACCCACTGTTCGCAGGTTTGGTCAAGGCTGCCTTGGAGCGTCGCGAAGGTGCCCCCGTGGCCACCAAGACCGGTGCCCGCACAGTAGCTGCCAAGTAAACGCTAGTACTAACGAAGGACGGCGCGATGCCCGGAATTTCTGAAACCCCCCGCACATCAAGGCAGGTTTCGGACATGCCGAGCCCGCGCCGTCTTTTGTCTACCAGCAAGGTGTACGAAGGCCGTATTTGGGACGTTGTCAGCGACTCGTTCCAACTCAGCGACGGCACGGACACCCTTGTTCGTGACTACATTGACCACCCAGGCGCAGTAGCTGTGCTCCCCATGAACGTGGATGGCGAGATCCTGCTGCTGAAGCAATACCGGCATCCGGTGGGCATGGACCTGTGGGAAATCCCGGCCGGCCTTTTGGACGTCGAAGGCGAAGACTTCGTAGTGGGGGCGGCCCGGGAGTTGGCGGAGGAAGCTGACTTGGTCGCGGCTACGTGGAACGTCCTGGTGGACTTCTTCAACTCACCCGGTTCGTCCAGCGAAGCAGTCCGCATCTATTTGGCGCGCGGCATCAGTGACGTCCCCGTGGCGGACCGGCACGTCCGCACCGATGAAGAGGCCGAAATTGAACTCCACTGGGTGCCGCTCGATGACGCCGTGAAGGCAGTGCTGGAAGGCCGCCTGCACAATCCGTCGGCGGTGCTGGGCATCCTGGCGGCCGCAGCTGCGAAAGCCGATGGGTTTACGGGGCTTCGTCCCGCCAACGCGCCGTGGCCGGCTCACCCAAGCCAGCGCTGAGCATGGCCGAGGCTGCCACCAGAACCCCCACTGGCATTGACCGCGCAGTAACCGACTACTTGCAGCATGTCGGTGTGGAGCGCGGCCTGGCAGCGAACACCCTTGCGGCGTACCGCAGGGATTTGGCGCGGTACTCCAACTTCCTCACGGGTCAGGGCGTGGAACGGCCTGGCGACATCACCCGGCATCATGTGACCGCCTTCGCCCAGGCGTTGTCGGATGGAAGCGATGGCGCCGCTGTGCTGGGTGTCCGCTCCGCTGCGCGAACGGTGGTGGCGGTCCGCGGACTTCACAAATTCTGGGCACTTGAAGGAACCACGACGGCGGACCCCGCCAGCGATGTTCACCCGCCCATGCCGGGCAAACGGCTTCCCAAGGCAATCAGCGTCGGCGAGGTCACGCGGATCCTGGAAGCTGCGGGAGCCGATTCGCCCACAGGGCTCAGGGATCGTGCTCTCCTTGAATTCCTCTACTCCACCGGTGCCCGCATCAGCGAAGCAGTGGGGCTGGACGTGGATGATATCTCCCTCGAAGACACAGGTGGCGATCCTGCGATCGTCAGGTTGTTCGGCAAGGGCTCCAAGGAGCGGTTGGTGCCCCTCGGCTCCTACGGAGCCCGCGCCGTCGGAGCTTATGTTGTCCGAGGCAGGCCGCTGCTGGCATCCAAAGGCAAAGGAACGCCGGCGCTGTTCCTCAACGCCCGCGGAGGCCGGATCAGCAGGCAGAGCGCCTGGACCATCCTCAAAGCGGCGGCTGAGAAAGCCAACATCACCAAGGACGTCTCGCCACACACACTTCGCCATTCCTTCGCCACCCACCTGCTGGAAGGCGGAGCTGACGTCAGGGTAGTGCAGGAACTGCTGGGGCATGCCTCGGTGACCACCACCCAGGTTTACACCTTGGTCACCGCAGACACCCTGCGCGAGGTCTATGCGGCGGCACACCCAAGGGCTCTGGGCTAAAAGGGCGCAGGGCCAGGAGCGCGTTCGGCGAACTACCCGAGCACGTTCAGCGTCAATTCCACGGCGTCCACGAACAGTGCCAACAGCGACGTCCCCAGGCCGGCCACCAGCAGGAGCCCCGGATGTGCCAGGCCAACTACAACGCGTTTGAGCCGGGGCCGTCCCTTGAGGAACTTCTGGGGAACCCGGGTCTTCACCGGCACCTGCCGCCAGCCGCGCAACCGCCGCAGGAACCACGCACAGCGCACAATGAAGGCCATCCAGAGGATGGAGAGCACCAATGGAACGGCAGCCAGCATAAGGTTGAAGCCCAACGCCGTAACTTCCTTTTCGGAATCGCCGATCACAGTCTGGACGGTGGTGGAGATGGAAGCGCTCATCACCACTGAGGCGGCCCACACCATGAACGCCGCCACGAGCGCCAGGAACCGTACAAAAAAGTGACCCAGTACTGTTGCATCCACTGCTCTGAGATGGCTGCGCGGCGTGGCATGCAGCACCATCAGCGTGGAGATCAACGTGGGCAGTGCTGCCACGAGGACCAGTAGGTACCAGGTCCATCCGGCCAGGTCCACCACTTCGTCCAAAACGATCAGCCCGGCCCACACCACGGTCCAGGCCCACCCTGCATAGAGAGGGTGGGCCACCAGCCAACGGGGTAGCCATGGGTCCCGTTCGGGCGTGGCTTTTGTGGCTGTTTCGGCAGCCGTGCTTCCCCCGACGGACGGAGGATCTGCAGCGTCGTCGACGGCGGCCACATTCGCTGGCCGGTTACCCCCACCTTCAGTCATGGGCTCACTGTAGCAATGGCGGCAGTGGCGGGGGAGATCAGGTTAAGGTAGGCAGCATGACTGCAGCCCATGTGACCTTGTGCTTCCTCCTTCGCGACGGCGCGGACGGCCAGCACGTCCTCCTCGGCACCAAGAAGACTGGCTTCGGTAGGGGCAAGGTAGTGGGGGTCGGTGGGCACGTGGAGCCGGGGGAGACCGCCTCCCAGGCCGCATGCCGGGAGGTCATGGAGGAAATCAACGTAGTGGTTGCACTGGAGGACCTGGTTCCGGCGGGCACTGTTGACTTTGTGTTTCCTGCAAGGCCGGAATGGAACATGGCCACCACTGTGTTCCTGACCCGTACGTGGGAGGGGGAACCGTCGGAAAGCGACGAGATTGCCCCCGCATGGTTCCCGGTGATGCAACTCCCCGTAGACCGGATGTGGGCAGACGCCGAACACTGGCTGCCGGCCATGATTGCCGGCCAGCGCATTGCCGTGCGGGTGGCCTTGGCAGCAGATAACGAAAATGTGGCTGACGTCCACACCACTGATTGGGTGGAGCAGCCGAAGCAAGAACGTGGAAAGAACGACGCCGGGCCGGTCGCCTTTCGGTGACCGGCCCGGCGTCGTACGTCTCTTCGACTAACCGGAAACGTTAGGGAACGTGCCGTTCTTCCGGTCCGTTGTATTCGCTCAGGGGACGGATGAGGGAGTTGGAGGCCACCTGTTCCATGATGTGGGCGGTCCAGCCGGTGATGCGGCTGGCGACGAACAGCGGGGTGAACGTCTGGGTGTCGAAGCCCATCAGGTGGTAGGTGGGGCCGGCCGGGTAGTCGAGGTTGGGTTTGATGGCCTTGGCCTCGTCCATGGCCTGCTCCAAGCCGTTGTACAGCCCCAGAAGTTCCGGGCGTCCGTAGTGGGCGATCATCTTGTCCAGGGCGGCCTTCATGGTGGGCACGCGGGAGTCGCCGTGCTTGTAGACACGATGTCCGAATCCCATGACTTTCTTCTTCTGGGCCAGGGCGTCGTCCATCCATGCCCGGGCACGGGTGGCGGCTTCCTCAAGGGACTCTTCGCTGCGGATGCCGATTTCATCGAAGGTGTGCATCACTGCCTCGTTCGCGCCACCGTGCAGCGGACCCTTGAGGGCGCCGATCGCGGCGGTCACCGCTGAGTGCAGGTCAGCGAGTGTGGAGGTGACCACGCGGGCGGTGAAGGTGGAGGCGTTGAAGGAGTGCTCCGCGTACAGGATCATCGAGACGTTGAACGCCTCCACCACTTCGGGCACCTGTTCTTCGCCGAACGTCATCCAGAGGAAGTTGGCCGAGTAGTCCAGGTCCTCGCGCGGTTCCACGGGTTCCTGGCCGCGGCGTCGGCGTTGGTCATAGGCAACCACGGAAGGCACGGCAGCCCAAAGGTCGATTGCCTTCTTCATGTTTGCTTCGGGTGATGAGTCTTCAGCCAGTTCATGCCGGGCGCCGAGCACGGATGCTGCCGTGCGGCACACATCCATGGGGTGGGCGCTGGTGGGAAGGGCGTCTATCACCTGTTTGACCACGGGGTCCAACGCGCGGCCGGCGCGTTCCCGGGCAGTAAACTCAGCCAGCTCTGCGTCGCCCGGCAGTTCGCCGTTCCATAGCAGATAGGCGACCTCTTCGAAGCTGCATTTGGCGGCCAGTTCCTGGACCGGATACCCGCGGTACAGCAGCGAGTTGGTGTCCGGGTTGACCTTCGAGACGGCGGTGTAGTCCACGACGACGCCGGCCAGGCCCTTTTTGATGTCAACAGCTGCCATGCTGCTCTCCTTCGTTCATTATTCAGGCGCACCGGTGATTCCGGAGTGCCTGCTTTCCCCTTGATGAATCCGGTACCTAGCGGACGCCAGGAACCTGGAAGTTAAAAACGCCGGTATCGAATTGGTTGTATGCCTCGTAGTCGACGAGTTCGTAGAGGCGTGCACGCGTGAGCATGTTTTCCACTTCCGCCTCTTGGGTCCCCGCAGCCCTGATCGATTCCAGAGTACGCTCTGCAGCGCCCATGGCAATGCGGAGGAGGGTGACGGGGTAGATGGCCATGTTCACCCCGACTCCCTGGAGCTGGTTGACGGTGAAGAGCTCGCTTTTGCCGAACTCGGTCATGTTGGCCAGAATGGGCACGTCCACGGCGTCACGGATGGCTTGGAACTCGCGCAGATCACGCATGGCTTCGGGGAAGATCGCGTCGGCGCCGGCGTCTACCAGGGCTTTGGCGCGGTCCTGAGCGGCCTGGATTCCCTCGACGGCGCGGATGTCGGTACGGGCCATGATGAGGAAGTTCGGGTCCCGGCGGGCGTCTGCTGCGGCGCGGATGCGTTTGGTAGCCGTGTCGATGTCCACCACGTTCTTGCCGTCCAGGTGACCGCAGCGTTTCGGGTTGAACTGGTCCTCGATGTGGCAGCCGGCCAGGCCGGCGTTCTCGAGTTCCTGGATGGTGCGGGCCACGTTCATGGGCTCACCGAAACCGGTGTCGGCGTCCACCAGGGAGGGAAGGTCCGTCATCCGGGCGATCTGCCCCGCCCGGGTGGCTACCTCGGTGAGGGTGGTCAGGCCGATGTCCGGCAGGCCAAGATCGTTGGCCAGGACGGCGCCGGAGATGTAGACCCCGGCGAAGCCTTTTTCCTCGATCAGCCGGGCCGAGAGCGGGTTGAACGCTCCCGGAAACTGCTGCACGGTCCCGGAGGCCAGCAACTCCCGCAGATTGACCCTCTTCTGTTCGGGGGTGACTTTGGAGTACAGCATTTAGAACAGTCCCTTGGGTGCGTTGCTGAGGTCGATGACGCCGGGTGCTGCGGTGATGTTCAGTTGGTCCAGTTCGCCTTCGCCGAGTTCGGTGACGCGTTCGACGGCGGTGAGGAACCTTTCGATTTCGGTTTCCTCCACGAGGCCGGCTGCGAGGGTGCGGAACTTGTTGACGTATTGCTCGCGGGCGAACGGCCGGGCGCCGAGGGGGTGGGCGTCGGCTACGGCGATTTCGTCGGTGATGACCGTGCCGTCGGTGAGGGTGATCTCCACGGAACCGCCGAAGGCCTTCTCTGCGATATCCAGGGAGTGGTACCGGCGGGTCCATTCCGGGTCTTCGACGGTGGTGACCTTGTGCCAGAGTTCCACGGTGTCCGGGCGGGCAGCGCGCTCTGGGGCGTAGGAATCCACGTGGTGCCAGGCTCCGTCCTGCAGTGCGACGGTGAAGATGTACGGGATGGAGTGGTCCAGGGTTTCGCGGGACGCGGTGGGAGAGTACTTCTGGGGATCGTTCGCGCCGGAACCGATCACGTAGTGGGTATGGTGGCTGGTCTTGATCAGCACGGATTCCACGTTGGCCGGGTCCGTGGTTTCGGGGTGTTCGCGGTTGAGCTTGCGGGCGAGGTCGATCCACGCTTGGGCCTGGTACTCGGCGGAGTGTTCCTTGGTGTACGTGTCCAGGATGGCGCGCTTGGCTTCACCGGGCAGCGGCAGCGGAACCTCGTAGGAGGCCTCCGGACCGTCGAGCATCCAGGCGATGACGCCGTCTTCACCTTCGTAGATCGGCACGGGGGAGGTCTGGCCGCGCATGGAACGGTCTACCGCTTCGACGGCCATCTTGCCGGCGAAGGCCGGAGCGTGGGCTTTCCAGGTGGAGATTTCGCCCTTGCGGGACTGTCGGGTGGCGGTGGTGGTGTGGAGGGCCTGGCCTACGGATTGGAAGATCGTCTCAACATCCAACCCCAACAACGTGCCGATACCTGCGGCGGCGGAGGGGCCGAGGTGGGCGACGTGGTCGATCTTGTGTTTGTGCAGGCAGATGGCCTTGACCAGGTTCACCTGGATTTCGTAGCCGGTGGCGATGGCACGGACCAGGTCGGCGCCGTTGGAGCCAACGTGCTGGGCGACGGCCAGGATCGGCGGGATGTTGTCGCCGGGGTGGGAGTAGTCCGCGGCCAGGAAGGTGTCGTGGTAGTCGAGTTCGCGCACGGCCACACCGTTGGCCCAAGCGGCCCACTCGGGGGAGACCTGCTCAGTAATACCGAACACGTGGGCGCCCTTGCCGTTGGCGGACGGGGAATGGGTCAACGCCTGCGCGCGGGCCGCGACGATCGGTGCCCGGTTCAACGAGGCGATGGCCACCGAAGCATTATCGATGATCCGGTTAATCACCATGTCAGTGACTTCGGGGGTGACTTCGACAGGGTCGGCGGCGACCACGGCGATCTTGTGTGCCAACTGCTCCTCACGGGGCAGGTTCTCCTCGGACTTGTAAACGCGGACGTGGTTGTTCTTAACCATGATGCTCCTTCTCGTAGGACGTTAACGGGCCAGCTGGGCAGCCTTGACGTGGGTGAGGCTGCGGTGGAGGTGGACTGTGGTGGCTGCCTCGGCCAGGCGCGGTTTGCCAGCGGCGATGGCCTCGGCGATCGCGGCATGTTCTGCAGCTGCGGCATGAAGCCGGGATGCGTCGTCGGCAGCCAAGCGGCGGACGCGGACCAAATGGACGCGCAGGCTCCGCATGGCGTTGGCCAGATAGGAGTTGGCGATCGCGGCATCGATTGCGTCGTCCAGGCGACCCACCAAGGCGTAGTACTCGTGGCGTGCGGGATCGGCATCGCGGAGCAGTTCAGGGGCCAGCAGCAGCTGGGCGTGCAGCTCGGCGAAGACACCGGGCTCGCCACGTTCGGCAGCCAGCGCGGCGGCCCTCACCTCCAAGGTTTCGCGCAGTTCGAACAGTTCGTCGATGCTGTCCAGCGAAATATCGGTGACGACGACGCCGCGGCCTCCTGCCGCCGTCGTCAATCCTTCCGCGGTCAGCCGGCTCAGCGCCTCCCGGACCGGGGTCCGGGATACTCCAAGGCGTTCGGACTGCTCTACTTCCGCGAGCACGGTGCCCGGCCGAAGACGCCATTCAATGATGTCTTCACGGAGGGCGTTGTAAGCCCGATCACTGGCGCGCATGCCCCCAGTGTATACACCAATGGCCTCTTGGGCGAGCAATACGGCCAAAAACGCTTTCTGTGTATACAGACGCCTATCCGCGATTCCAGCCGTACTCGTTTTCCGGCCGGCCAGGGGTACCGTACCGGGGCGCCCTGGTGACTGTCCCGGCGTCGGCCAAATACTCCAGATACCGGCGTGCGGTGACGCGGGACATGCCCAGGGCGTCCATGACTTCGCTCGCGGAGACTGCTTCCCGCCGAGCCCGCATCAGGTCTTTCACCGCTTCCAGGGTGGACCCCGAAAGGCCCTTCGGCAGCGGTAGTTCGGTCGGAGCGCGGAGGCTGGCAAAGGCCTGGTCCACATCGCTTTGGGAGGCTCCCGCCTTGGAGATTCCGGACAGTGAACCGGCCAGCTGTTCACGGAATGTCCGGTAGCTGCTGAGCTTGTCCGCGAACGTTGCATACGTGAAGGGCTTAATGAGGTATTGCACGACGCCGATCGACACGGCGCTGCGCACGATGTTCAGTTCCCGCACAGCCGTGATTGCAATGATGTCGGCAAAAACTCCCGCAGACCTCATGCGCCGGGCCACGTCGAGCCCGTGAAGGTCAGGCAGATTCATGTCCAGCAGGACCAAGTCCACGGGGGACCCTGATGCAGCGAACTCCCCAAGGATGCGCAGTGCCGACTGGCCGTCAGGGGCAGTACCCACCAGAGAAAACCCGTCCAGGCGGCCGACGTAGACGGAGTGGGCGTCCGAAGCTATGGGCTCGTCCTCCACTACCAGGACACGGATGTCTGTCATGCCTTCTCTTCCTCAGGAACCGACGCGGGCAGCACAACATGGAACTGTGCTCCGCCGGGATTGCTGATGGTCATCGTACCGTCGAGCCGATCCACGGCCTGGCGTACCAGGGCCAGGCCAACGCCGCGCCCGTGGGAACCGCGCGGGTTCTTGTCCGGGGACTTCGTGCTGAAGCCGTACTGCAGTACGTCGTCAATGGACTCCGGATTAATGCCGCTCCCGGAGTCCCGGACCGTGAATTCGACGGCGGCAGGTCCGGCTTCCACGTCCAGCTCCACCTTCCGTGGGAAGTCACCGGCAGCCGCGGCATCAATCGCATTGTCCAGCAAATTTCCGAGGATGGTCACCAGGTCCTGGATCTCCAGGCCACGGACACCGGAGCTCCCTGACGTGCGGACCTCCAACTCCACTCCGCGTTCGTGGGCTTCTGCCGCCTTGCCCATCACCAACGCACTCATGACGGGCTCATCCACCGATGCCACCATGTCGTCGGTGAGTTGCTGGCTGAGTTCAAGATCCTTGGTGGCAAGGTCCAAGGCCTGGGGTGTGCGGCCAAGTTCCAGCAGGGAGACGATCATGTGGAGCCGGTTTGCGTGTTCATGTGTCTGCGCGCGCAACGCATCCGAGAGGGTTTTCATGGTCTGGAGTTCCGTACCCAGGGATTCGATTTCGGTACGGTCGCGGATGGTGGCCACTGTGCCGTAGACGGCGGGTTTCTGTCGGCTGCGCTCAGGCACCGGCCCTACTGCAGGGGCCTGATTCACTACCAGGATCCGGGAACCGGTCAGGTGAATCTCGTCGTGTGCGGGCCTGCCGGATTCGAACAGCGCCCGAAGGCTGCCGTCGAAGGGGAGATCAGCGAGTTTCGGGGCATCGTCAGGGGAGCGGTCGGCGTCGGAAGGCTGCAGACCCAGCAACTCGGCGGCTTGGTCGTTATACATCACCGCTTTGCCGTGGTTATCGATCAGGATCACACCCTCGCGTACGGAGTGCAGGACCGACTCATAGTAGGCGAAGAGCTGAGCCAGCTGTTCCGGTCCCCAGCCCCTCGTTACCGATTTCAGATACCGTCCAAGGAGCCACGAAGCCACTGACCCAAAGCTCAACACCACCAGGGCTATGCCTCCGATCACGCCCAGGCGCTCGGCCACATCCGTGTCTACTGTCCGGACGGTAACTCCCGCTGCCACCAGGGCTTTGACGGTCCCGTCGGCAGCTTTGACCGGTGCGATGGTTCGGACCGACGGACCCAAGGTGCCCGCCGTGACCTCTGTGAACGTCTCGCCCCGCAGCGCGGGCTCAATGGTTCCGATGTAGGGCTTACCGAGCTCTTCAACCCTCGGGTGCGTCCAGCGCGTCCTGTCCGGAGCCATGATGGTGATGAAATCGGCATCGGCATCGTCCATGACTTCCAGCGCGTAGGGCTGCAGCGTAGCAGTAGGATCCGCAGCTGAAGCCGCGTCCAGTACCAACGGATTGTCAGCAATGGATGTCGCCACGGCCAGCATTCGACCCCCGGCGTTGTCATAGGCCCTGTCCCGGGCTTCCACCACGGAAAAGGCTCCAAACACCGCCGTCAGGACCAGGACGAACAGCAGGTTTGCCACAAACAATCTGCGGGCGATGCTCCAGCTGTGAAACACGTGGACCTCCATGACCAATATGACCGCAACGGTGATGTGTGTCACCAGCGGCTCAATGATGGATATCACACAAGGGCAGCGGATTGGACATCAGTGCAGGACCGCAGCGCCTTACACAGTATCCAAAGGAGAATCCCATGACCTCTCAACGAGGAGAGTCGGCAGTAGCTGCCAAAGCTGGACGCAAGGGGCTCGACAAGTCGCATTACTTGTACATCGCGGTCATTCTGGCCGTCGTACTCGGCGCCGTGGTCGGCTTGATGTTCCCCGAAGTTGGCAAGTCGCTCAAACCACTCGGTGATGGCTTCATCAAGCTCATCAAGATGATGATCGCACCGGTCATTTTCTGCACCATCGTCCTGGGCATCGGCTCCATTGCCAAGGCTGCCACCGTTGGCAAGGTGGGCGGCCTGGCCCTCGGTTACTTCGTGGCCATGTCAACCTTCGCCCTGGCCATCGGCCTCGTGGTGGGCAACCTCATCCACCCGGGTGAGGGACTCAAGCTGACGCCGTACGATCCCACGAAGAAGGCGGACACCAACAGCACTGTTGACTTCCTTCTTGGCATCATCCCCGGTGATATCCCGGTCCTGCCTACACTGCTTGCCGCGATCCTGGTCGGTTTCGCCTTGCAGAAGATGGGCAAGCAGGGAGCCCCTATTCTCGCCGCGATCGGCCACGGTCAGCGCCTCGTCTTCCGCATCCTCATCATGATCATGTGGCTGGCCCCGGTAGGCGCGTTCGGTGCCATTGCCGCCGTCGTTGGTGCCACAGGCGCCCAGGCAATCCTCAGCATGTTCACGCTGATGCTGGCCTTCTATGTCACCTGCGCACTGTTCATCGTGGTGATCCTCGGAACCCTGCTCCGTGCAGTGGCCGGCGTCAATATCTTCAAGCTCATGAAGTACCTGGCCCGTGAGTACCTCCTGATCTTCTCCACCTCCTCTTCCGAGGCTGCGCTGCCCCGCCTGATCGCCAAGATGGAGCACTTGGGTGTCTCCAAGCCGGTAGTTGGCGTCACCGTTCCCACGGGCTACTCCTTCAACCTTGACGGCACGGCGATCTACCTGACTATGGCTTCGCTCTTCGTCGCCAACGCCATGGGCACCCCGCTTGATCTCGGTGCCCAGGTCTCCTTGTTGGTCTTCATGATCATCGCTTCAAAGGGCGCCGCCGGTGTCACGGGAGCCGGACTTGCAACCCTTGCCGCAGGTCTTCAGGCACACAAGCCGGAACTCCTCGGCGGCGTAGGCATGATCGTTGGAATCGACCGCTTCATGTCCGAGGCCCGCGCCTTGACCAACTTCACCGGAAACGCAGTTGCCACGGTCCTGATCGGAACCTGGGTGAAGGAAATCGACAACGGACAGGTGGAACGTGTCCTCTCCGGCAGCGAACCCTTCGATGAGCAGACCATGATCGCCCATGGCGGCGAAGAAGAGGCCGCTCCTGAAGCTGAAACCCGTGAAAAGGCAGCCGTCTAACCCGAGCGGGAATCAACCCATCGCATCATGAACGAAGGCCGGCACCTCGCCAGGTGCCGGCCTTCCGCATGTGGCCGCCACACAGTGGCAATGGAGGCAACCTTCTACCTCAGCTAGAGGGTAAAGGCTCACGAGCAGGACAAAGTCAAGTTCCCCAAATAACCGTGTCGGGCGCTGTAGCCTAGGTGGGTAGTAGCGCTGTAGCTGGGGGCCAGCGGCAGGGAAGATCGTCGTCGAAAGAGTGGTTAGATACGTGAGCATCGAACGAGGAACAGCTACGCTGGGAGGCACCGAGCTCGATCTGGAAGACGCCATCATGGGGCCAACAGGCCGCCCTTACCGCGAATTTCCGGAACCTGCTCCGCTTGCTTCCCATGGCCCGGCGAGAGTCATCGCCATGGTCAACCAGAAAGGTGGCGTGGGTAAAACCACCTCCACCATCAATCTCGCCGCTGCGCTCGCAGAATACGGCCGGCGTGTCCTGCTGGTGGACTTTGACCCCCAGGGTGCGCTCTCCGCGGGTCTCGGCGCCAATCCGCACGAGCTTGACCTCACCGTGTACAACGTCCTGATGGACCGCAAAGTGAGTATCCGGGATGCCATCCAGCAGACCGGCGTCGAGGGCGTTGACCTTCTTCCGGCCAACATCGACCTCTCCGCCGCGGAGGTCCAACTCGTCAACGAGGTGGCACGCGAGCAGGTATTGGACCGCGCGCTCAAGAGCGTCGAGGACGATTACGACGTCGTCCTGATCGACTGCCAGCCGTCCCTGGGGCTGCTGACCGTCAATGCACTGACTGCTGCGCACGGCGTCATTATTCCGCTGATCTGTGAGTTCTTCGCCTTGCGTGCTGTGGCCCTCCTGGTGGAGACCATTGAAAAGGTCCAGGACCGCCTCAACCCTCGGCTGCAGGTGGACGGTGTCCTGGCCACCATGTACGACGCCCGCACGCTCCACAGCCGAGAGGTGATTTCACGCCTCGTGGAAGCTTTCGGTGACAAGGTCTTCGAGACCGTCATCAAGCGCTCCATCAAGTTCGCGGATGCAACCGTCGCGGCCGAGCCCATCACCAGTTATGCGGGCAACCACATTGGCGCCGACGCCTACCGCCGACTTGCCAAGGAACTGATTTCGCGCGGCGGCGCGCCCTAGCCGACCGTGGGACCGTCTATCGCTCCGGCCATGGAATCGGGACCTGGCGCTACTGCGGAAGCGCCCGACGCCGGTATCGCCGAAGCCCGCAAACCCGGCTTTGAGGTACGGCTGGCCAACTTCACGGGGCCGTTCGATCTCCTGCTTGGCCTGATCTCCAAGCACAAGATGGATATCACCGAAGTGGCTTTGGCCACCGTCACCGATGAGTTCATCAAGTACATCCGCCGACTCCAGGAACTGGGGGAGGACTGGGCGCTGGACGAAGCCAGCGAGTTCCTGGTCATCGCAGCCACTCTGCTGGACCTCAAGGCCGCGCGCCTCCTGCCGGCCGGTGAGGTGGAGGACGCCGAGGATATTGCGCTCCTCGAGGCCAGGGACCTCCTGTTCGCCCGCCTTCTGCAGTACAAGGCTTTCAAGCAGATAGCCGGGATCCTGGGCGAAACGCTGGAACAGGAAGCACGTCGTTATCCGCGCCAGGTTGCTTTGGAAGGCCATTTCGCCGCTCTGCTGCCCGAACTCGTATGGCGCCATACTCCGGAACAGTTCGCGGAACTTGCCGCCAAGGCGCTTAAACCCAAGGATGTGGCTCCCGCCGAGGTGGGTTTGGACCATCTCCATGCTCCGCCGGTGAGCGTCAAGGAGCAGGCCGAGATCATGGGCTACCGCCTGAAGCTGGGCGCGCCCTTGTCCTTCCGGACGTTGATAGCCGACGCAGAAACCACCCTGGTGGTCGTGGCACGCTTCCTTGCGTTGTTGGAAATGTTCCGGGACCGCGTTGTGGCTTTCGAACAGCCCGAACCCTTGGCGGAGTTGACGGTTCGGTGGACGGGCGACGACGCCGGATGGGACAGTTCCAGCCTGAGTGAAGAGTATGAGACTGGCGTGGGGCCGGAAAGCGGAGAGTACAGCAGTGAATGAGCAGGAAACGGCCCAGGAGGGGCTGCCTGGCCTGGAAGCACTGCCCGGCGGTGCGCGGGCAGCCTTGGAGGCAGTGCTCATGGTCATCGACGAGCCCGCTACGTCGGAAGAGTTGGCCGCCGGACTCAACGTGACGGTCTCCGTCGTCGAGGATTTGCTGCATGACCTGCAACGGGAGTATAGCGGCTATACTGTTAAAGCCCCGGACGTGGATGCTGTCGGCTTTGCCGATGCCAGCACTGCACCCCGGGGTTTTGAATTGCGGAATGTCGCCGGCGGGTGGCGCATCTATTCACGGTCGGATTTTGCCGACATCGTGGGAAGGTTCGTGCTCGAAGGGCAGACCACCAGGCTCACTCAAGCAGCGCTTGAAACTCTGGCGGTCATAGCCTACCGGCAACCGGTCTCCAGGGCCCGGGTGTCCGCCATTCGCGGCGTCAACGTCGATTCGGTAGTCCGGACCCTCATCCAACGGGGTTTGATCGAGGACTCCGGAAACGATCCCGAATCCGGGGCTGTCCTGTACCGGACAACCTCGTATTTCCTGGAGCGGATGGGCATCGGCTCAGTGGCTGAACTGCCACAGCTTTCGCCACACCTTCCAGGTTTGGAAGGGATTGACGAGTACTACGACGCCAGCCGGATGTAGCCACAGGCTACGCCCGGCACCGCACGAAAACTTCATATGGATTCACTGCACCTTCAGGGTGCACAGCGACAAGGGGCAGACGATGTCTGCCCGGCTGGCTAGTGTTGATTGCAGCACGGAAAGCCGGCCATTACTACACAAGGACGGGTCATGACACAGGCGGGACGCCAGAGTTCACCACGTAACAGTTCGGGACGCAACAGTTCTGGACGCAATGAGGCCAAGGGCGGCACAGGCCGCACCAATGCTGGCGGCTTCTCCGGCCGCGGCGGCAGCGCCGGCGCTGGAAAGCGCAACTTCACCCAGGGCGAGGGCCGCCCCTTCAAGGCTCCGAAGCCGCGCGAAGCGGCACCTTTCGATCCTGATAACCCCACAACTGCGGGCGACTTTGACCGTGGCCAGGCGGCCAGGCCCGCGAAGCCTTTCCGCAAGCCCGGCTCCAACAAGCCCGGCTTTGGCAAGACACCCGGTACGCCGGGCGCACTGAAGCCCAAGGCCAAGCCGGCCAGGCAGTACGGTTCCAAGGCATTCGGCAGCGAACGATTCGGCCAGAACCTTGGACCCATCCGCAAGCCAGGCCGCAATCGCGGTCCGCGGCAGGAAGTCCCGCAGTCCGACCTTCACGATGTTGACGGCGTACGCCTGCAGAAGGTCATGGCGCAAGCCGGCGTGGCTTCACGCCGCGTCTGTGAGGAAATGATCCTCGAGGGACGCGTCGAGGTTGACGGCGTAGTGACCACCGAGCTTGGTATGCGCGTGGACCCCACGGCTGCCGTGATCCACGTCGATGGCATCCGGATCCAGCTCGACGAAACCCTCGTCTACATGGTCTTCAACAAGCCCAAGGGCGTCGTCTCCACCATGGAGGACCCCGAAGGCCGTCCCTGCATCAGCGACTTCCTGAAGAACAACAAGAACAAGGGCGAACGCCTGTTCCACGTTGGCCGTCTCGACGTCGCCACTGAGGGGCTGCTGCTGCTGACGAACGACGGCGAACTCGCCAACCGCTTGACGCACCCTTCCTATGAGGTACCCAAGACTTACCTCGTCCAGGTGCGTGGCCCGTTCCCGCAGGGCGTGGGCGCGAAGCTGAAGAACGGCGTCGAGCTCGAAGACGGTGTCGCCGCAGTGGACTCGTTCCGTTTGGTGGACTCCACCCCGGGCCACGTCCTCATCGAGGTTGTGCTCCACTCCGGGAAGAACCGCATCGTCCGCCGTATGTTCGACGCCGTCGGCTTCCCGGTGGAGCGTCTTGTCCGGGTGAAGGTCGGCCCCATCGGCTTGGGCGACCAGCGCCAGGGAAGCATCCGCAACCTCGGCAGGCAGGAAGTCGGCCACCTCCTGGCATCTGTAGGGCTCTAGGGCATGTCGGCATTCGGTACGCACGGCCGGGGCCATCTCGATGGCCCGGTCGTCGTTCTCGGTACAGGCCTGCTGGGGGCCAGCATTGGCCTCGGCCTGCGCGGACGCGGAGTTCCGGTCTTCCTGTCCGATCCTTCGCCCACCAATCAGGCGGTCGCGGTGGATATCGGAGCGGGACGGCCGTTGGGCGAGTTGGGCGAAGAACCCCAGCTGGTAGTTGTTGCGGCTCCGCCGGACGTTACCGCCGACGTCGTGCAGAAGGCTCTGGCGGACTACCCGTCCGCCGTCGTGGTTGACATCGCGAGCGTGAAAGCGACCATTCAAACGCAGCTGCGTGAGCGTGGCGTCGACCTATCCCGCTATGTGGGGACGCATCCTATGGCCGGCCGTGAGAAGTCGGGCCCAGTTGCTGCCCGGGGAGAGCTTTTCACCTCCATGCCGTGGGTTGTGTGCCCGTCAGAGGAAACCTCGGATGCGGCGCTGCAGGCTGCCCGGTCGCTGGCCGGGGATCTTGGGGGAATCGTCTCCCAATTCACGGCAGACGAACACGATGAAGCTGTGGCACTGGTATCGCATTTGCCCCAGATCATGTCTTCCCTGTTGGCCAGCCGGCTGCAAGGTACGCCCCTGCATGCCCTTTCCTTGGCTGGCAACGGGCTCCGGGACACCACCCGCATCGCCGCCAGCGATCCCACCCTTTGGGTGCAGATCCTGGGAGGCAACGCGGAAAAGGTGGTTTCCATCCTGCACGGTGTCCGCGAGGACCTGAACCGCTTGATCGGAACGCTTGAAGAGCCGTTGGCACCCGGCGCTCGGCTGGACCTTGCGCAACTGATCAGTGAAGGCAATGCAGGGCAGGCGAGAATCCCCGGTAAACACGGTGGACCTCCGCAGGCTTACTCGTGGCTCACCATCCTGGTGGACGACAAACCGGGCCAGATTGCCCATCTTCTCACGGAGATCGGCGAGATTGGCGTGAACCTCGAGGACCTTCGGCTCGACCATTCGTCGGGACAAAACGTGGGCATGGTGGAGCTTTCCGTGCTTCCCAGCAAGCATGACCTCCTTGTTGAAGCTTTGACTGACCGTGGATGGCGGGTACTCCAGTAATGACGCGTGAATTTTTTGGACCGGAAACGGTAGCCCGTCCGGGCAAGCCGTTGGTGATTGCCATCGACGGCCCTTCCGGATCGGGCAAATCCAGCGTCAGCAAGGAAGTTGCCCGGCGCTTGAAACTGGCTTACCTGGATACGGGCGCGATGTACCGGGCCCTCACCTGGTACTGCCTCAAGACAGGCGTTGACCTCCAGGACGGCGCAGCAGTGGAGCAGGCTTCCAAAGCCATGCCGTTGGAGATCAGCACATCCACTGCTGCGGAGTACGTGGCAGTGGATGGCACAGACGTCACGGACGAAATCCGGGATCCCTTGATCTCCTCGTCTGTCAGCGCTGTGGCCACTACGCTCGGTGCCCGCACGGAGCTCATCCGCCGCCAGCGTGAGCTGATCGACCAGCACCACCACCGCATGGTGGTGGAGGGACGCGACATTACCACCGTCGTCGTCCCCAATGCCGAGGTCCGCATGCTCCTGACCGCCAGCGAGGAAGCACGGCTTCGACGCCGGGGCATCCAGTTGGGTGGCACCCAGAGCAAAGAGCAGCTGGCAGCCCAAGTCATCCAGCGTGACGCCAAGGACTCCACGGTGGTGAACTTCACCCAGGCAGCTGATGGCGTGGTGACGCTGGATTCCTCGGACCTGGACTTCGAGGAAACAGTGGAGACCGCCCTGGCGATCGTCAGCAAGGTGATCTATGGCGACTAAGGAACAAGGACACGGGCTTCCCGCTCCGTGGACCAAAGTGTGGAGCCGCCCCGTCGGGTGGTTCCTTGACCACGTCATGTACCGGACCGTCGTGGCGGGTAAAAGCAACGTTCCCGCCGGCGGGCCGGTGATTTTCGCCGCGAACCACATCAGCTTCCTCGATGGGCCCGTGATGTTCGGCGCCTCTCCGCGGCCTATGCACATCCTCGTCAAGAAAGAGATGTTCAGGGGCTTCCTTGGTTCTGTCCTGCGGGGCTCCGGACAGATTCCGGTGGACCGTTCCGGGGACCGCGCCGCCCTGCATCTCGGCAAGCAACTGCTCGACGACGGCCGCTGCGTCGGGATTCTTCCGGAAGGTACGCGGGGGAGCGGTGCAGCCGAAAGCATCAGCAACGGGGTTGCCTGGCTTGCCATTAACTCCGGAGCAACAGTAATACCGGTCGCCATCCTCGGAACCCGCCAGGGCGACGAGCACCGCGACCATATCCCCAAACCGCGCCGCAAGCTCCACGTGAGCTTCGGTGAACCTCTTACGGTGAAGCGCCGGAAGGGTGAACCGGGCCGTGTTTCAATGGACAGGGCGGCTGCGGAAATCCGTGCAGCCCTGGCCGATCACGTCCAGGATGCCATCCGTGCCACAGGACAGGGCCTTCCCCGGGATCCTGCGCCCGGAGAATCCACTCCGCAGCACCGCCATACAGCAGCAGCCGGGACGCCGGCAGACCACCCCTAAGGAAAGTGCAATGAGCGATACGACTCAAAAATCCGGCCTCCACGGAGCCGGCGACGACGAATACACGCCCACCGGCACCGACCAGGTGGCTGAAAACCTGGCTGCCCTGGACGATGACGAGGCCGAGCTCCGCGCGGCCACCCTGCGTGCCGGCCTTGACGACTACGAGCTCGATGACGAAGATGCCGCACTTCTCAGCGGCGAATACGGCGACGAAGGCGACGAAGGTCCCCTCAAGCTGGACCCTGTCTTGGCCATCATCGGCCGCCCGAACGTGGGCAAATCCACGTTGGTCAACCGCATCCTGGGCCGCCGCGAAGCCGTGGTTGAGGACACCCCGGGCGTTACCCGCGACCGCGTCATGTACTCGGCGCGCTGGAATGGCCGCAACTTCACCTTGGTTGATACCGGTGGATGGGAGCACGATGCCAAGGGCATCCACGCCCGCGTAGCCGAGCAGGCCGAGATGGCCGTTGAGCTTGCAGACGCCGTCCTCTTTGTGGTGGATTCCGCCGTTGGTGCCACGGCCACGGACGAGGGCGTCATGAAGATGCTCCGCAAGAGCAAGAAGCCGGTCATCATGGTGGCCAACAAAGTGGACGACTTCGCACAGGAAGCTGACTCGGCAACGCTGTGGGGCTTGGGCTTCGGCGAACCGTACCCGGTATCGGCACTGCACGGACGTGGCGTTGCCGACCTCCTGGACCACGTCATGGATACCCTTCCCGAGTTCTCCCTGGTGGAAGGCGTTGAGCGCTCCGGCGGTCCGCGCCGTATCGCCTTGATCGGACGCCCGAATGTTGGCAAGTCCTCGCTGCTGAACAAGCTCGCAGGCTCTGAGCGCGTCGTGGTTGATCCGCTGGCCGGGACCACGCGTGACCCTGTCGACGAATTCATCGAACTTGGCGACCGTACCTGGCGTTTCGTGGACACCGCAGGTATCCGCCGCCGCCAGCACATGGCCCAGGGCGCTGATTTCTACGCTTCCCTGCGGACGCAGGCCGCGCTCGAAAAGGCGGAGGTCGCCGTCGTGCTTCTTGCCGTCGATGAAGTCCTCAGTGAGCAGGACGTGCGTATCCTCCAGCTGGCCATTGAATCCGGCCGTGCACTGGTCCTCGCCTTCAACAAGTGGGACCTGCTGGACGACGAACGCCGCCGCTACCTGGAACGCGAAATCGAGCAGGACCTGGCGCACGTTGAGTGGGCGCCCCGCGTCAACATCTCCGCCAAGACGGGCTGGCACAAGGACCGCCTGGTTCCTGCCCTGGACATCGCACTGGAGAGCTGGGACCGCCGCATCCCCACAGGTCGCCTCAACGCGTTCCTGGGCGAGCTCGTCGCTGCGCACCCGCACCCGGTCCGTGGCGGCAAGCAGCCCCGCATTCTCTTCGGCACCCAGGCTTCCAGCCGCCCGCCGAAGTTCGTGCTCTTCACCACCGGGTTCCTGGATCCCGGATACCGTCGCTTCATCACGCGTCGCCTCCGCGAAACGTTCGGCTTCGAGGGTACGCCCATCGAGGTCAACATGCGCGTCCGCGAGAAGCGTGGCAAGAAGCGCTAAGTGAGACGGGCATCACAGCCGAGTTTGGCTGTGATGGCGTCTCCGACCTCCAACTTCGTGTAAGCTTTTGGAGGTGGTTCGGCCGGACTGCTTAGGTGGGACTCTTCGGAGGATAACCTGGGCGGAGAACGGTGGAACCAGCGGGCTGTAGCGCAGCTTGGTAGCGCACTTGACTGGGGGTCAAGGGGTCGCAGGTTCAAATCCTGTCAGCCCGACAATGAAGGACCGGAATCACGCGGAGACGCGCGATTCCGGTCCTTTCTTGTTTCCGGCCTTGTACGTTTCACCTGGCGTTCGGCGCCGGGTGAAACGCAGGATGGCGGGGTGGGGCTAAACCCTCTGCAGCGCGCCGAGTGCCCGCACCAACGGTTCAAGCTCCGGCACGGATTCGGCGGCCGCAAGGGCGGAGGCCAGCGTCTCATCATGTACGGGCTTGGCGGCCTCAAGCAGCTTCTGGCCGTTCACTGTGAGCTCCGTGTAGATGCCGCGCCGGTCGTCTGCGCACAGAATGCGGGTGAGCAGGCCGCGGTCCTCCAGGCGGTTGACCAGTCGGGTGGTAGCGCTGCTGGACAGGGCAGTGGCGCGGGCCAGCTGCTGCATCCGCATATGCCAGCCATCCTGGCGGCTCAGGGCGTCCAACACCGCGTACTCCACTACCGAAAGGTCACTTGAGGCCTGGAGCGCCTTCTCCAGTTCCGCCTCGATGCTTCCATGCAGGGCGGCAAGGGTCCGCCAACCCTGCGCCCGTACTTCTACGGCGTCATCCTTGATGCCCATGTTTGCTGTGCTCCTGACTTGATGTCGTGTAGATCGAGACGTCTGAAACTAGTTGCTTGCGCAAGTATCTGGCGTGTGCAACTATATATGAAGCGTCTGCAACTATATTCTACGGTTCCTGCCGGCGTACTTCCACTTCACGCGGGAACCAACAATCTAAGGAGTTAAACATGCCCGCAGGGTTGATTGCCCTTGCCCTCGGAGGATTCGGCATCGGGCTGACCGAGTTCGTGATCATGGGCCTTTTGCCCGAGGTTGCCGCCGATTTCCAGGTCAGCGAGGCTTCTGCCGGCTGGTTCATCTCCGGCTATGCCCTCAGTGTCACGGTGGGCGCCCTCCTGGTCACCGCCGCCGTCACCAGGCTGCCGCGCAAGCCTGTTCTCATCGGCCTCCTCTTCCTGTTCATTGCGGGCAACTTCCTGTCGGCAATCGCCGACAGCTACACGGCTATGCTCTTGGGGCGCATAGTCGCCGCGCTCTGCCACGGCGCCTTCTTCGGCATCGGTTCTGTGGTGGCGGCCAGCCTGGTTCCGGCCCACAAGAAAGCCGGAGCCATCGCCATCATGTTTACGGGCCTCACCGCCGCCAATGTCCTGGGGGTGCCGTTCGGAACCTTGCTCGGCCAGAACTTTGGGTGGCGTTCAACGTTTTGGGCCATCACCATCATTGGCGTGATCGCCCTGGCGGGAATCGCACTGATGGTTCCCAAAGCTTCCACTGAGCCCACCAAGGGACTACGCAATGAACTCGGTGCCTTCAAGTCCGGCCAGGTGTGGCTTTCGATTATTGTGACCGTTCTCGGCTTCGGGGGCATGTTCGGTGCCTTTACGTACATCGCGTTTACGTTGACGGAAGTATCCGGATTCGAATCCGGGGCTGTTCCATGGCTCCTGGTGCTCTTCGGCGGCGGCCTGTTTGCCGGCAACTTCCTGGGCGGCAAGGCTGCCGACAAAGCCCTCGATCCCTCACTCATTGCCATCCTCGCCGGGCTCGTCGTGGTGCTGGTCTTCTTTGCGCTTACGGCGTCCAGCAGTATCGCCACACTCGTATCCCTTGCGCTGATGGGCGGCTTTGGGTTCGCCACAGTTCCAGGTCTCCAGATGCGGGTCATGCACTTCGCCTCTACTGCACCTACGCTGGCGTCCGGTGCAAATATCGGTGCTTTCAACCTTGGTAACGCCCTAGGAGCCTGGCTGGGCGGCGTGACCATCACCGCTGGCCTCGGCTACACCTCGCCCATCTGGGCCGGTGCCGGTATTACAGTTGCTGCTTTGCTGGTCATGGTCTTTGCTGCCGCTGCCGCAAAGCGAGGGGGAGTCGCGGCAGTTCCTGCAACGCCCGACGTCGAACGCGAGCCGCGCGAGACCACCGTCGCCTGACGTGTACCGACGATAAACAAAGCCCGCCATGGACTGTTCCGTGGCGGGCTTCGTGTTCCGTGGGGCGGTCTAGGCGCTTGGTGCGGGCCCCTGAGTCTCCGCTGATGCGGTTTTCGCAGCCTTGGCGCGCTGGTTTTCCGCCTGCTTCAGCGCCTTCATTTGCTTGCCCCGCCGCCGCCAAAGAGCCCACAGGACTGTGACGGCGATGAAGACCACCAGTGCGGCAATGGCAGACACGGCAGTCCAGGTTGTAAAGAAGCCGGCGTCCACGCTCAACGTCCGCTGGCCTGCATGGGCTGATTCCGAGGTTCCAAAGGCAATGCCGGCCGTCAGGAGGTTGGGAGTGGCGATGGCAACTGCCACCAGGAGAATGACGATCTTCCACGGCCAGGCGACCGCCTTGCGGGTGGCTTGCCAGGCCACAAGGAGGGGAATGAAGGTGAAAACAAAACCATAGAACATGCCCACCAGGACACTGGCTCCGAGATCCCGGTTGATCTGACCGGCAATGACATCGGACCACCAGCGGGGGAGAATGGCCCCCAGGATAAAGTAGGCGGCCACAGCGACAAGCAATGCCACCAGTATCAGGATTATTTTGACGCCCCAATTGCGCTTTTTCCGAGCTGGTACTTGTGCTTGTTCAGTCATGGGTCAATCATGGCAGAGACCCCCTTGGGCGCAGGGGAAATGTGCCTATACTTTCAGCGGTGGCCACCAGCACAGGCCGCCGTCGAGGTTCGTCATTGTCCCGATGAAAGGCCACCCGTGAGCAATATTCCAGAAGATCTTTCCTACACCGCGGAGCACGAATGGGTTACCGCTCCCGATGCCGAAGGCGTCGTGCGGATTGGTATTACCGACTTTGCGCAGGATGCCCTGGGTGACGTCGTCTACGCCCAGATGCCTGAGCCCGGGACAAAAGTCACCGGCAATGAGGTGGTGGGGGAAGTTGAGTCCACCAAGAGCGTCAGCGACATCTATGCGCCCGTGAGCGGCGAGGTCATTAATCGCAATGACGCGCTGGACACCGATCCTGCGCTGATTAACTCGGATCCATACGGTGAAGGGTGGCTCATAGAGGTCAAGCTCGCAGAAGCAGATGCAGTGGATTCCCTGCTCAGTGCATCAGAGTACGAACAACAGGTAGGCTAAAGTTATCTGGCCCGCCAGGCTGAATTTCCTTAGCGGGAAAAGCGCGACGGCGGGCCAGCAACCGATTTGCCCGGCGGTACCGGGATGCGGAAGTGGCTGGCAGGTTTTTGAACTGCCGGCAGATGAGGAGGAAATTCCATGGTTGGCGGCGAACAGAATCAAGCCAATGTCGGGAACGGCGCGGAGGAACAGCCTACGTCGGAGACCACCTCCATCAGCATCACGCCAACGTGGGACGAGCCAAGCATCGCCCCTAAGCTGGCCCCTGAAGAGCGCGCATCCGTGGAAGCACTTCCGCCCAACTCGGCCTTGCTCATTGCCCACAGCGGGCCCAACGCCGGAGCTCGGTTCCTTTTGGATGCGGACACCACCACTGCGGGCCGGCACCCGGACGCGGACATCTTCCTGGATGACGTCACGGTGTCCCGCAAGCACGTCCAGTTCCTGCGCACGGCATCGGGCTTCGAGCTGGTGGACATGGGCAGCCTAAACGGAACATATGTCAACCACGACCGCGTTGACCGCGTGCACCTGAAGAGCGGCAACGAGGTGCAGATCGGCAAGTTCCGGTTGACCTACTACCTGAGCCCTGTCCGCGCAGCAGGCCAAGTCTGACGGGGTACCTGCCTGTGGCTATCGCCCAGCCGGACCGTCGCGGACCGCAGGTCCTGAACATTGGGGAAGTCCTCGCCCAGCTGAGTGACGACTTCCCTGGCATGACTGCGTCCAAGATCCGTTTCCTGGAGGAAAAGGGACTCATCAATCCCAAGCGGACCGCTGCAGGCTACAGGCAGTATGCGGACAGTGACGTCGAGCGCCTCCGTTTCGTCCTCGCGCTGCAGCGCGATCAGTACCTTCCGCTGAAAGTCATCAAGGATTACCTGGACGCCATTGATCGCGGAGAGCGCCCGGACAATCTGCCACCCGGCGTGACAGTGGCGCCCCAAGCAGTCTCGGCCGGAATGGCTGCCGAGAGGCAAGGTAGGGCACGGGCGCTGACCGAGGAGCAATTGCGCTCTGAGTCGGGAGCGAGCGTGCCGTTGCTGGAATCACTGCTGAGCTTTGGGCTCATCAGCCATGTCGGCGGGCGGTTCGATGAACATGCCCTCCAAGTGGCGCGTGCCTGCGTGCAGTTGGAAGGGCACGGCCTCGAACCGCGGCACCTTCGTCCTTTCCAGGCTGCGGCAGACCGCGAGTTCGGCTTGGTGGAACGGGCCGTAGCGCCTCTGACGTCCCGCCGCGACGCCGCGTCCCAAGCCCGCGCAGCAGAAGCTGCCCGCGAGATCAGTGAGCTCTGCCTGACCCTGCACAGGGCGCTCGTCCATGATCGCATCTCCCGGATGGACAGCTGATGATCGAAGTCGAAATCGTAGGCGTCCGCATAGAATTGCCGTCCAACCAGCCCCTGGTGCTTCTTCGCGAACTCAATGGCGAACGGCATGTACCTATCTGGATCGGCACCCCGGAGGCCAGCGCCATCGCTTTGGCCCAGCAGGGAGTGGTTCCGCCCCGGCCCATGACGCATGACCTCCTGGTGGACGTTGTTGAATCGCTGGGGCACTCCATCATCAGCGTCAACATCGTTGCTGTTGAGGACAACATTTTCTACGGGCAACTGCAGTTCGACGACGGCACCGTGGTCAGTTCCCGGGCTTCGGACGCGCTGGCACTGGCGCTCCGGGCCAAATGCCGCATTTGGTGCGCTGATGCCGTGATGGAAGAAGCCGGCGTCCGGATCACGGAACACGACGAAGGTGAAGACTCCGAGCCGGACCCCAGTGTGGACGAAGAACGGGAAATGCGCCGCTTCCGGGAATTCCTGGACGACGTGGAACCCGAAGACTTTGAGGGCTGAGACACCCTAAGCCTAAAGTTGAGGGTGAAAGTTTCGACACGACTGGAAATTGCGGCCAAGGTCTTTGACCTCGGCCCCCGACGGGCCTAACGTCGAAGATATCAAGTTCCCGTTGCATACACTGCCTGCGCAAGTCACACTGGAAGGTGCGGACTTGTGGGAATTACACTGCTGCATTTCAGTGTTGTGCCAGGGTATGCACCGTCCCCAAGGGAACTGAGAACAAGGAGGTCACGTGAGTCCGAAAGGCGAAGCAGGCGAGCTGAAGCAGGCCTCGACCGGCATTGCTGCGCCCGCATCCGGCGCCCAAGGTTTACTCTTCACAGAGGACCTTCCTGTGCTGGACGAGGACGCGGGCTACCGCGGTCCCACTGCATGCAAAGCCGCTGGCATCACGTACCGCCAACTCGATTACTGGGCCCGCACGGGCCTGGTGGAGCCGGCTGTACGCGGCGCGGCCGGGTCAGGCTCCCAGCGGCTCTACGGATTCCGCGACATCCTGGTTCTCAAAGTGGTCAAGCGACTCCTTGATACAGGTGTTTCCCTGCAGCAGATCCGAACCGCCGTGGAGCACCTCCGCGAGCGGGGTGTTGAGGATCTTGCGCAGATCACCCTGATGAGCGACGGCGCGAGCGTCTATGAATGTACCTCTGCGGACGAAGTCATTGACCTCGTCCAAGGCGGACAGGGCGTCTTCGGCATCGCCGTTGGACGCGTATGGCGGGAAGTGGAGGGAAGTCTGGCCGCGCTTCCGAGTGAGCACGCCGTGGAGCAGTCCTTTCCCGACGACGAACTGAGCAAGCGCCGCGTAGCCCGCCGCATCAGCTGAACACCGGCACGCCGCTGCGAAACTTAATGTGAAAGAGCCTCTTCCCGTCGGGGAGGAGGCTTTTTCTGTAGGCGGAAACTGTCCGGGTCCGTGGCTGTTCTTCAGCCACGGACGCATCATTTAGCGCTGGCGGCGATCCCGCAGGGTTGGTTGTCCCGCCAGGAGGCTCTCAAGGAGCGCATCGAACAACTTGGCGGAGTTCTTGGCCGAATCCCCGGGCCAGTGGTGCACAGAGTGGGCTGCACCTTGGATCTGCTGCCAGTTCGCCTGCTCTGGAATGTGGGGAGTCAGCAGCAAGTCACCGAACATGGACTCCATCTCAGCCAGCCGGAAGGTGTGCTCTGCGGAGCCTGTACGTACCCGGTTGGCAACGATGCCGGCCGGAGCCAGATGGGGAGCGAACTCTTGCCGGAAGAGTTGAATGGCCCGCATGGTGCGTTCAGTACCGGCCACGGAAAACAGTCCGGGCTCAGCCACAAGGACCACCCGGTCACTGGCGCTCCACGCCATGCGCGTCAACCCGTTGAGGGACGGTGGGCAGTCCACCAGCACGAGTTCATAGGCTGTGGTCCCGGCCAGTACTGCTGACAGCCTTCGGAGGTCGCGCCGTCCCAGGTCCGGGCGATCGTAGATTCCAGTGAACGCCGAACCTACTGCGACATCCAGGGTGCCGTCGCTTGATCCATTGGAGACCCAGCTGCTGCCCGCCACGTTTTCCTGGAGCCGGGCCTTCCGGGGGCTTTTCAACATCCGGCCGATATCCATTTGCCCGCCCGGCTGGACACCCAGTGCCGTGGTGGCGTCGGCGTGGGGATCGAGATCGACCACCAGGGTAGGAATGCCGGCGGCAAGGGCCGCGGACGCCAGACCAGTGGTCACGGACGTCTTTCCCACTCCACCTTTGAGGCTGCTGATGCTGACTACTTGCACTTGAAAACCCAAAACCTAACGCCGGTTGCCGTATCGCGCTGATTCGGCTCCGGAAGCGCCGGAGCCGGGGCTTGCCGAAGCCCCCTCAACATCATATGGTGCATCACGGCCGAATCCCGCTTTCTACGCGCCCGGCCGCAGGAGACAAGGCAGGCAATAGCATGCCGTCCGAACGCGCGCACGCATATACAGCCCAGATGACGATTCCTTTGTGATGGTTGCCACAAAGATTTGTGTTTGATGCTGGCGGCACTACACACTGTGACCACCGACCGATCCACCCGCAATGATGCAGGAGAAGTATGTTTTCGAAAATTCTGGTGGCCAATCGCGGCGAAATCGCGATCAGGGCGTTTCGCGCTGGTTATGAACTGGGCGCCAAGACCGTAGCTGTCTTTCCGCACGAGGACCGTAACTCGATCCACCGGCAGAAGGCCGACGAAGCTTACCTGATCGGCGAGGTGGGCCATCCCGTCCGCGCCTACCTTGACGTGGAGGAGGTTGTCCGCGTCGCCAAGGAAGCCGGCGCAGACGCCATCTACCCCGGCTATGGCTTCCTCTCGGAGAACCCGGACCTCGCCCGTGCTGCGAAAGCAGCGGGAATCACTTTCGTAGGCCCACCCGCGGAGGTGCTGGAACTCGCTGGCAACAAGGTTGCGGCCTTGGAAGCAGCCCGCAAGGCCGGGGTGCCCGTCTTGAAGTCGAGCCGGCCGTCCAAGGACCTTGACGAGCTCATCGCGGCCGCGGACGAGATTGGGTTCCCCATTTTCGCCAAGGCTGTTGCCGGCGGTGGCGGTCGAGGAATGCGCCGCGTTGAGACGCGGGAAGCCCTCCCGGAGGCCTTGCAGTCCGCCATGCGCGAGGCTGACGCTGCGTTCGGCGATCCCACCATGTTCCTTGAGCAGGCTGTGCTGCGTCCCCGGCACATCGAAGTGCAGATCCTGGCTGACGCCGAGGGCAATGTCATGCATCTCTTCGAACGTGACTGTTCACTGCAGCGCCGCCACCAGAAGGTGGTGGAAATTGCCCCTGCGCCGAACCTTGATGAGAACATCCGCCAGGCGCTTTACCGCGACGCCGTTGCTTTCGCGAAAGCCCTCAACTATGTCAACGCGGGAACCGTGGAATTCCTCGTGGACACCGAGGGTGAGCGTGCCGGCCAGCATGTATTTATCGAAATGAACCCCCGCATCCAGGTGGAGCACACCGTCACCGAGGAAATCACGGATGTGGACCTCGTGCAGGCGCAGATGCGCATCGCTTCGGGTGAGACCCTGGCGGACCTTGGACTGAGCCAGGAGACAGTTTCCATCAAGGGCGCCGCCCTGCAGTGCCGCATCACCACGGAAGACCCCGCCAACGGGTTCCGCCCGGACGTCGGAAAGATCACGGGTTACCGCTCTGCCGGCGGTGCCGGTGTCAGGCTCGACGGCGGCACCGTTTACTCGGGTGCCGAGATCAGCCCGCACTTTGATTCCATGCTGGTCAAGCTGACCTGCCGGGGCCGGGACTACGCGGCAGCAGTGGCCCGTGCCCGCCGTGGCCTCGCAGAGTTCCGTATCCGTGGCGTGTCCACCAACATCCCGTTCCTGCAGGCTGTCCTTGCGGATCCGGACTTCAACGCCGGCAACGTGGCCACGGACTTCATCGACAAGCGCCCGGAACTGCTGAAGTCGCACATCTCCGCCGACCGTGGCACCAAGCTGCTCACGTGGTTGGCTGAGGTGACTGTGAACAAGCCGAACGGTGAGTTGCCGGTCCACTCAGACCCGGCCAGCAAGCTGCCGCCGATCGAGGGGCCGGTTCCCACCTCGGGTTCGCGCCAGAAGCTGATGGAACTCGGGCCCGAGGGCTTCGCCAAGGCCCTCCGGGAGCAGCAGGCCCTGGCCGTCACGGACACCACCTTCCGTGACGCGCACCAGTCGCTCCTGGCCACCCGCGTCCGCACCCGTGACCTCGTCGCAGCCGGTCCCGCGGTGACGGCCCTGATGCCGGAACTCCTTTCCGTTGAAGCCTGGGGCGGTGCCACGTACGATGTCGCCCTGCGCTTCCTCGGTGAGGACCCCTGGGACCGTCTGGCCGCACTGCGTCAGGCACTTCCCAACACCTGCCTCCAGATGCTCCTCCGCGGACGCAACACCGTTGGCTACACGCCGTACCCTGAGGAAGTGACTGAGGCTTTCGTTAACGAAGCAGCAGCCACCGGCATCGATATCTTCCGTATCTTCGATGCCCTCAACGACGTCAACCAGATGGCTCCGGCCATCCGGGCCGTGCGGGCCACCGGAACTGCCGTCGCAGAAGTGGCGCTTTGTTACACGGGCAACCTCCTTGACCCCAACGAGGACCTGTACACCCTTGACTACTACCTGGACCTCGCCCAGAAGATCGTCGATGCCGGTGCACACATCCTCGCGATCAAGGACATGGCAGGCCTGTTGCGTCCGGCGGCGGCCACAAAGCTGGTGACGGCGTTGCGCGAGCGCTTCGACCTGCCGGTGCATCTCCACACCCACGACACCGCCGGTGGGCAGCTCGCGACGCTCCTGGCTGCCGTCGAAGCCGGCGTGGACGCTGTTGACGTCGCTGCTGCCTCCCTTGCCGGGACCACCAGCCAGCCTGCCGCTTCGGCCTTGGTGGCAGCCTTGGCCAACACCCCGCGGGACACCGGCCTCAGCCTGACCAACGTGGGCGCCATGGAGCCTTACTGGGAAGCTGTCCGCCGCGTCTACGCGCCCTTCGAGTCAGGTCTGCCGGGCCCCACAGGCCGTGTCTACCAGCACGAAATCCCGGGCGGCCAGCTGTCCAACCTTCGCCAGCAGGCTATTGCCCTGGGGCTGGGGGAGCAGTTCGAAGCCATTGAGGACATGTACACCGCTGCCGACCGCATCCTGGGCCGGCTGGTCAAGGTGACGCCTTCCTCCAAGGTGGTGGGTGACCTCGCCCTGCACCTGGTTGGCTTGAACGCTGATCCGGCGGACTTCAACGAGAACCCGCAGAACTACGACATCCCTGACTCCGTGATCGGCTTCCTGTCCGGCGAACTCGGAGATCCTCCTGGAGGCTGGCCCGAGCCGTTCCGTACCAAGGCACTGCAGGGCCGCAGCGTCAAGGTCCGGGATGTGGATATCAGCGCCGAAGACAGCGCTGCGCTCAAGGCTGATTCCAAGACGCGCCAGCACACGCTGAACCGTTTGCTCTTCGCAGGTCCCACCAAGGACTACCTGAAGAGTGTGGAGACATACGGCAACATCTCCGTGCTGGACACCCGGGATTACCTCTACGGTTTCCAGCAAGGCTCAGAGCATGTGATCGAGCTGGAAAAGGGCGTCCGCCTTATTGCCCAGCTTGAAGCGGTGTCCGAAGCCGATGAGAAGGGCATGCGTACGGTGATGTGCACGCTCAATGGCCAGTCCCGCCCGGTGGTTGTCCGTGACCGTTCTGTGGTCAGCAACGTCAAGGCAGCAGAGAAGGCCGATGCTGCCCAGCCCGGCCAGGTTGCAGCCCCGTTCGCAGGTGCCGTGACGGTCACGGTCAAGGCGGGCGACGTCGTCAGCGCAGGCGATACTGTGGCCACCATTGAGGCGATGAAGATGGAAGCATCCATCACCACGCCGGTAGCCGGCACGGTCTCACGCCTGGCTATTTCCTCGGTGGAGCAGGTCCAGGGTGGCGACTTGCTGCTGGTGATCAGCTAGCAATCCGCCCATAAAAGTACCCCGTCCGGAAACGTCCGGACGGGGTACTTTTTGTCGTGGATTTCTAGGAAGCGCGTGGAGCCGAGTACATTTCCTCGATCACGGCGTTGAAGTCCTTCATGACCTGTGCCCGCTTGACCTTGAGCGACGGCGTGAGGTGCCCTGAGGCCTCCGTGAAGTCGGCCGGGACAATCCGGAAAGACTTGATGGCCTCAGCCTGCGACACTGACTGGTTGGCCTTGCTGATGAGTTCCTGAACCGCAGCTTTCACTACCGCATGGTCCGCGGCCTCGCCCAGTGACGTGCTGGATGGCAACCCGTGGCGTTCCAACCAGCCGGGGAGGGCTTCCTCATCGAGGGTGACCAGAGCGCCGATGAATGGGCGGTTGTCTCCCACGACCAAAACCTGGGAGACCAGTGCATCAGCGCGGATCTGGTCCTCGAGCAACGCGGGAACCACGTTCTTGCCGCCGGCCGTCACGATGATTTCCTTCTTGCGGCCAGTGATCTTGAGGAAGCCATTACTGTCCAACTCACCAATATCGCCGGTGCGGAACCAACCATCGGCGAAGGTCTCTTCCGTAAGGTCCTCGCGCTTGTAGTAGCCGCGCATGACGCAGACTCCCTTGGCGAGGATTTCGCCGTCGTCGGCAATCTTGACGGAGTTTCCGGGCAAGGGGGCGCCAACGGTGCCAATCCTGATCATGGAAGGCGTATTGACGGAGATGGGCGCGGTTGTTTCGGTGAGTCCGTAACCTTCCAGGATCTGCAGGCCGATGCCCTGGAAGAAGTGGCCAAGGCGTTCACCCAGAGGGCCGCCGCCGGACACTGCGTGGGCCACCTGTCCACCCATGGCCGCGCGGAGCTTGCCGTAAACCAGTTTGTCGAACACTGCGTGCTTGATCTTCAGGCCGAGGCCCAGGGAACCTGACTCGCGGGCCTTGGAGTAGGCGATCGCGGTGTCCACGGCGCGGTGGAAGATGGCGCCCTTGCCGCCGTCTTCGGCCCTGGTCAGGGCCGAGTTGTACACCTTCTCGAAGACGCGGGGGACGGCAAGGATGAACGTCGGTTGGAAGCTTTGGAGGTCGGCCAACAGGTTCTTGATGTCCGGGGTGTGGGCTACCTGGACGCCGCCGGCCACGGCAAGCACGGAGATGAACCGTGCAAAGACGTGGGCCAGAGGCAGGAACATGATGGTCTTTCCCCGCTCATTGATGATCTCCGGAAGGGACGCGCGGGCATTCTCGGAGAGCTCCACGAAGTTGCCGTGGGTCAATTCGCAGCCCTTGGGCCTGCCGGTGGTGCCGGAGGTGTAGATGATGGTGGCGAGATCGGCCAGGCCTGCGGAGGAGCGGCGGGACTCAAGTTCGTCGTCGGGCACGCCTGCGCCGGCTGCCCGCAGGGCATCCAGCCCCGCACCCTCAAGCTGCCAGACGTGGGCAACCGAGCTGATGTCCTCGGCTGCTACTGCCTGACGTATGACGTCCTCGTGGTGTGCCGCTTCGCCGAAGGCTGCCACCGCACCAGAGTCACCCAGGTTCCAGGCCACCTGGGAGGGAGACGACGTTTCATAGATCGGGACCGACACTGCACCGGCGAACCAGATGGCGAAGTCCACCAGGGACCATTCGTACCGGGTTCGGGACATGATGCCTACCCGGTCGCCGGCGGCCACGCCGCTGGCAATCAGGCCCTTTGCCAGGGCCCTGACATCAGCGAGGAAGTCCTTGGCCCGGATGTCCTGCCACTGCCCATTGCTGTCCAGCTTGGAGAACAACGCTGGGTTTGACGCCTTTCCGGCTTCCCGGATCACGAAGTCCGTGATGTTGGTTTCCGGGGCGATATTGACGAGGGGAGGAACACTGATTTCACGCACGGTAGCTCCTTTGATATCCACGGGCCACGAGGGGCTGCTTTCACTCTAGTATGCCCGCTCGCGGAGGTGTGTCCTATTTCACCTACTGGCGAGTAACTTTACGGATGAGCCGTCATTTCAAGCAACTCGGGCCCCTCCGACCCGCCGATGCGGGGGCCCGCAGTCCAGCGGAATATGATGATGGGATGCCCGCACTACGGTCCACATTTCGTGCCAGACCCAAACCACCGGCCTCAGCATGGAAGGACCTGCCGTGGGCTGCCCGCCGCAGTCATTTGGGCCGTCGCGGCCTGGCCATTGGAATAGATATCGGCGGTACCAAAGTTGCAGCCGGCGTGGTGGATGCGGAAGGGCGGGTCCTCGCCGAGGCCCGCAGGTCCACGCCCGGTGCCGATCCCCGGGCAGTGGAACAGACCATCGTGGAGCTGGTGGACGAACTCAGCGCCGAGCACCGCGTGGCCTCCGTCGGAATCGGAGCAGCGGGATGGATGGATCTCGACGGCGGGACGGTGCTTTTCAGCCCGCATCTTGCCTGGCGCAATGAGCCGCTCCGGGCCAGCCTGCAGAAGCTGCTGCGGCGTCCGGTCCTCCTGACGAACGACGCCGATGCCGCAGCCTGGGCTGAATGGCGCTTCGGCGCCGGCCAGGGTGAGAGCCGGCTGGTGTGCGTGACGCTGGGGACGGGCATTGGTGGCGCCATGGTCATGGATGGCCGGGTGGAACGAGGACGTTACGGCGTGGCCGGCGAATTCGGGCACCAGATCATCTTTCCCGGCGGACACCGGTGCGAATGCGGGAACCGCGGGTGCTGGGAGCAGTACGCCTCCGGCAACGCCTTGGGGCGCGAGGCCCGTCAACTTGTCCGGACCAACTCACCGGAAGGCCGGGCTCTCTTGGAAAAGGCCGGCGGAACTGCAGACAACCTCACAGGGGCAGCCGTCACGGCGTTGGCGCTGGAGGGTGATGCGACCTCCCGCGAACTCCTCGCAGATCAAGGCGAATGGCTGGGGTTGGGATTGGCCAACCTGGCCGCTGCCCTTGACCCCGGGATGTTCGTCATCGGTGGGGGACTCTGCGATGCCGGGGAATTGCTGGCCGGACCGGCCCGGGCGTCGTTCGCGAAGAACCTCACCGGCAGGGGATTCCGGCCCATGGCGGGAATTGAGCTCGCGGCCCTCGGTCCCCGTGCCGGCATGATCGGCGCCGCGGACCTTTCACGTGTCAGCGGTCGCGCCCACAGCTAAGCTGTTCGCCGCAGAAGGGGCGTCGGCAGCACCTAGATGCGGGCGCCGTCGTCGTCCTCATTCTTTTCCTGCGGAAGACGCATGATAAGGAACACCACCGACGCCACGAAAGCGGCCACAATTCCCAGGATCGCAACAAGGGGAGCAGACCGCCAGAACATTGCGGTGAAGAGCAGCGCGATCGGTCCTCCCACTGCACCAACCCACGCCAGCATGGTCAACGGTTCCGTGCCGGCAAGACTCGGAGGCTCCTCGGGAACGAAGGCGTCATCGTCGTCGTCCTCGACCTCGAAGTCACGTGGCCCCAGGGGGCGGCCGGCGCCTTCAGAGGGCTCGGCGGCCGCGGCCGATTCAGCAGGCGGCGTGGACAATCCCAAGGGGTCGAAATCCCTGAAGGCCTTGCTGGATTCACGCTGGGTCTGCCCGGCTTCGCCGGGAGCCTGGTTCAGGGGACCGGCCGACGGCGGGTTCCCGGCTTCCGAGGTTCCCGGCCCCTCCAACCGGGCCACCAAGTCCAGCCACACGGCGTCGTCGTCTTTGTTGGCGCTCTGATCGGCAGAGTTGGCATCAGGCCTGTTCATGGGCTGTGTCCTTTTCGGGGGAGGGCCCGTGTCCGGCCAAGGTTGCTACGGTTTTTTGAATGAACTCCACGGTACCCGCAAAGATCTCCGGGGCATCGTTGTCGAGGGTAGCCACGTGGTAGCTGTTGCCAAGGTACTTGACCTCCACCGGTGCGTTGACCCGGGCGCGCAGGAAATTCAGGCTCGCCTCTGAGATCACGTTGTCCACAGTGGATTTGTAGACCTGGACAGGGGAGTGGATGCGGGGCAGGATCGCTGCCGTGTCCTTGTACATTTTCTTCAATTGGTGCGCTGCGGCAACAGGTGTGCGGGCGTAGGCGCCTTCATTCTGGTCCGGTTTGAGGATGTCGTTGGCAATGGCCGGCGTTGTCTTGACCACGTATTTGAGCGCAGCCACAACGGCAGCCCGTGGATCATCGAGGACCAGGCCTGGGTTGACCACCACGGTTCCTGCCACGGGGCGCGTCGCCGCGATGCGCAGCGCCAGGGTGCCGCCCATGGACAGGCCGGTGCTGAAGACGTAATCGCACTCGGCGGCCAGTTCAAGGTAGGCGTCATCCACTGCGCGGTGCCACTCCTGCCAGGAACGCTTGGCCATGTCCTGCCACGTGGTGCCGTGACCGGGCAGCAAGGGCAGCCTGACAGCATAACCGGCGGCGGCCAGGTGCTCGGCCCACGGCCTGACACTGTGTGGGCTGCCGGTAAAACCGTGGGACATAACGACGCCCACGCGGGGGCCTATGCCGTTCCAACTGCTGAGGAACGGCGAGAAATCCGGAAGCATGTTCATGATGACTCTGAGGCTACTCTGTCCCCGGCGTGCTGACGGAAAAATCTGGCTGATTGTTCGAAAATGGTGGGCGCATCTACATCCAGTGTGGCCACATGGCCGCTGTGCGGAAGCGTCACCACTTTCAACCGGGAGGACGCAATGTGGCGCTCAATGGCCGCTACGGAACTGGGCGGGACAACCTCGTCCACTGACGACTTGAAGACCAAGGCCGGAGCCTGCACTTTGGGCAGTCCGAGCGTGGCCGCCCGAAAGAGCTTCTTCAGTTCGTGGACTGACTTCAAGGGCGTCTTGGAGTAGTCGCCATCCTGGGTGGAGACCGGAGCCGGTTTGTCTTCGACGATGGGTGTGGTGGTTGGCATGACGTATTTGAGGGCAGCTACGTACCTTACGCGACGGTCATAGAAGCTCAAGCCCGGATTGACCAGGACCATCCCGGCAACATCATGCAGTGAAGCAACACGCAGTGCCACGGCGCCGCCCATTGACAATCCCGCCACGAAGCATTTTTTGGTCTGCCCCGCCAAGTCCAGGTAACTCTGTTCAAAAGTCCGGTACCAGTCCTGCCACCGCGTTGTTGCGAGGTCCTGCCAACTGGTTCCGTGACCGGGCAGCAGTGGTACTGAAACGGCGAATCCTTGAGCGGCCAGATACTCGGCCCACGGGAGGACACTAAGTGGACTGCCGGTGAATCCGTGGCAGATGGCCACTCCGGTGCTGGCATTGGGTCCGTGCCCGGCATGGTGGAAGGCAAGCGGCGCTGCAGGTGTGAGGCGTTCCGTCATGTGTCCCATCGTGTCACTGTTCCGGACATTTCTCACTGGAGTAGGGTTGCAGTTGAGTGCCGGCCGGGTTGCCGGAAGCATGCCATCCGTCGGCCGTGAGAGGACAACCGTGTTCTATTGGGTCATGAAAAGGATCTTCCTGGGTCCCATCCTCAAACTCCTGTTCAGGCCATGGGTCAAGGGCTTGGACAACGTCCCTGAAAGCGGCGCCGCAATCCTGGCGTCCAACCACCTGTCTTTTTCGGACTCCATCTTCCTGCCTCTGATGGTGCACCGGCCAGTGATCTTCCTGGCCAAGTCCGAGTACTTCACGGGCAAAGGTTTCAAGGGGCGGCTCACGGCACTGTTCTTCAGGCTGAGCAACCAACTCCCCATGGACCGTTCCGGAGGGGCAGCGTCCGAGATGTCGTTGCAGGCAGGCAAGGATGTCCTCGCCTCCGGGGGCTTGTTGGGAATCTACCCGGAAGGCACCCGCAGCCCTGACGCCCGGCTCTACCGCGGCAAGGTGGGTGTAGCGCGGCTCGCTTTGCAAACGCGGGTCCCTGTGGTGCCGGTCGCCATGATCGGGACGGAGAAAGTCCAGCCCATTGGTAAGCGGCTCCCCAGCATCCGCCGGGTTGGCATCATCTTTGGACAGCCCCTGGACTTCAGCCGCTACTACGGCATGGAGGACGACCGCCTGATCCAGAGGGCGGTGACGGACGAAATCATGTACGCCTTGATGCGTCTCTCCGGCCAGGAGTACGTCGACGAGTACGCCGCCGTGGTCAAGGCACAGTTGGCCGGAAAGGGCCCTGAGCCCGTCCACCGGCTTGAGGTGACGGAGGAGTCCACCGAAGACATATCGGAAGACAGGGATGAACCTGGGACCGGCGGGGACGGGTCGTCACAGAAACTGTGACGCGGGCGGCGTCATCGGTTACGCCCACTGTCCCGCATCCTTGCCGGAGACTACTACTCTTGAAGGGTGACTGAGCTAACCGCGAACACCGCATCCTCCACAGCAGATCCCCTCGCCAGCACCGCCCAAAGCGGGGCAGCGAACTATCCCGGGCTCGACGCCTGGCGGGACCTGCCGATTTCACAGCAGCCCACTTGGTCGGACGCCGGCGTTTTCGAGGCTTCCGTCAAGGAACTTTCCGTGGTGCCGCCGCTGGTTTTCGCAGGGGAAGTGGACGTTCTTCGGGAGCGACTGGCCGCTGCGGCACAGGGCAAGGCTTTCCTCCTGCAGGGCGGCGATTGCGCTGAGACCTTTGAGGCCGCCACCGCGGATAAGATCAGCGCCCGCGTAAAGACCATCCTGCAGATGGCAGTGGTGCTCACGTACGGTGCTGCCATGCCCGTCATCAAGATGGGCCGCATGGCGGGCCAGTTTGCCAAGCCGCGCTCGTCCAACGACGAGACCCGCGACGGCGTGACACTTCCCGCCTACCGCGGCGACATCGTCAACGGCTACGACTTCACCCCGGAGTCCCGCGCCCACGACGCCGGCCGCATGCTGAAGGCCTACCACACCTCTGCTTCCACCCTGAACCTCATTCGTGCGTTCACCCAGGGTGGCTTCGCGGACCTGCGACTCGTTCACCAGTGGAACAAGGGCTTCACGGAAAACCCGGCGCACGCCCGTTACGAGTCGCTGGCACGCGATATCGACCGTGCCATCAGCTTCATGGACTCTTGTGGCGCCGACTTCGAGGCACTGAAGCGGGTTGAGTTCTTTGCCAGCCACGAAGCGTTGCTGCTCGACTATGAGCGTGCCCTCACCCGCATCGATTCACGCACCGGCCTGCCCTACGACACTTCCTCTCACTTCCTGTGGATCGGCGAGCGGACCCGTGAACTGGACCATGCGCATGTCGACTTCCTCTCCCGTGTGCGGAACCCGATCGGCGTCAAGCTTGGGCCCACCACCAGCGGTGACGATGCTTTGCGCCTGATCGACAAGCTGGACCCCAACCGGGAACCGGGCCGCCTGACGTTCATCACGCGCATGGGCGCGACGAACATCCGCGAAAAGCTGCCTGCCGTCGTCGAGCGCGTCACGGCCTCAGGTGCGCAGGTGTTGTGGGTCACCGATCCCATGCACGGCAACACTGTCACGTCACCGAACGGCTACAAGACCCGCAACTTCGACGACGTCATTGATGAGGTCCGTGGCTTCTTCGAGGTCCACCACTCGTTGGGTACCGTCCCCGGCGGCCTTCACGTGGAAATGACCGGTGACGACGTCGCTGAGTGCCTGGGCGGTGCTGATCCCATCGATCAGGACGCTTTCCTGGACCGTTATGAGTCAGTATGCGATCCCCGCCTCAACCACATGCAGTCCCTCGAGATGGCCTTCCTGGTTGCAGGAGCCCTTTCCAAGCAGTAGGAAAACCAGAAAAAGGCGCGGTCCGGATGTCTCCGGACCGCGCCTTTTGATGTGTTCAGGTGACTGGATTCGGCTCCTAGACCACAGTCAGCGTCACAACGGAATCTTCCGGCACTTCAGTATTGACGGGACTTTGGTCACGGACGGTACCGAAGAATCCGCCGAGTATCTTATTGATCTCCACTTTGAAGCCCAGCTTCTTCAACTCCTTCTCAGCCTCATCGGCCTGTTTGCCAATGAAGCTGGGGACCTTCACCATCTTGGGCCCCTTGGACACGGTCAGCGTCACGGACTCGCCCCTCACGAGGGTGCCGCTGGCCGGGGTCTGGGAGACCACTGCGCCCTTGGGGACCGACTTGTCATTGACGGTTTCCGGAGCAATCACTGCTTTGAGCCCGGCGTCCTGGAGCGCCTTGACTGCGGCATCCTGTGCCTTGCCGCGGACGTCAGGGACGGGAATCGGCTGTGGACCCTTGGAAACCTCCAGGGCCACAGGCGTACCGTGCCGTACTTCAGTGCCCTTGGCCGGGTCCTGGGCAATCACGACGCCGGCAGGCACTTTCTCGTCAAAGGCTTCGGTGACGTTCCCCAGGGCCATTTCCGCGGCATTGAGTGCTGTCTTGGCCTCGTCCAGGGTACCGCCGGTCAATTCGGGCAAGGGGAAGAGCTGGGCCCCCTTGGAGACGAAAAGGGTGATGGGCTGGAACTTCCGTACTTCGGCGCCGGATTCGGGCTCAGTTCCGACCGCGAGGCCGGCCAGGATGTCGTCATCGAAGACGTCACGTGGCTCCGATTGGAAGCCGGCAGTCCGGAGGAGTTGCTGTGCCTCGGCAACCGTCTTGTTTTTGACGTCGGGTACGGTCCCGGGTGACCCCGGGCCCATGCCGAAGAACCACCCGGCTGCAGCCGCGAGCATCGCCAGGATGATGATCACGATGGTCCAGATCGCGCCACGGCGGCGGGGATTGCCTTCCCTGAGGGGGCGGACAGGGGTCGCAGCAGCGCGTGCGCGGTCTTTGGTCTGTTGCCTCTCGAGCCTCTTCAGCTCACGCTTGCCGGGGCGGCGAAGGTCCTGCTCAGCATCCCCGCCTGCCGCAGCCCTGGAGTGCTGAAGAGCCGAACCACCGGCGGCCATGATGGTGGTCGGGTTGCTTTGGTGGCTGATGAACTCGGTGGGTGACGCCGTGGTTGCCAGCGCTTCCGTAGGGCTACCGGCGCCGCCACCGGGCGCGGTGGTTGCGGACGCGGCGGAGTAGGGGTTGGGTCCCGGGCTTAGCCGGTGGTCCAACTGTTGGTCGGTCAGCGTGGTTCGGATGTGGCGGAGCTCGGCCAGGAGGGCAGCCCCGTCCACAGGCCTGTTCTCTGCATCGGTAGCCGTGCACCACTGGACCAGTTCATCAAGGTCTTCGGCCAGTCCGGGGACAACGTCCGAGGGACGGCCCACCACTGCGTTGACGTGCTGGTAGGCCACCTGGATGGGGGAGTCACCGGCATAGGGCTGCTTGCCGGTCAGCATTTCGTACAGCATGATGCCCGCCGAGTAGATGTCGCTGCGGGCATCTGCGGCTTGCCCGAGTACCAGTTCCGGAGCCAGGTAAGCCACGGTGCCGATCAGGGCGCCGGTACTGGTGTTGGCCGAGACCGCCCGGGCCAGGCCAAAATCGCCCACCTTGATCCGGCCGTCGTCGGCGATCAGGACGTTCTCGGGTTTGATGTCCCTGTGGATCAAACCGGAGCCGTGGGCAGCGGCCAATCCTTCTATCACAGGATCAATCAGTGCAAGGGCAAGTCTTGGCGCCAGGGCGCCTTGCTCGGTGAGGACATCCCGGAGCGTGTGGCCCTTGACGTATTCCATCACCAGGTAGGCGATATGTCCGTCTTCGCCTTGGTCCAGTACGCCCACAATATGGGGGTGGGAAAGGCTGGCGGCAGCTTTAGCTTCGCGACTCAGCCGCTGCAGGAAGGTGGGATCGTTTGCCAGGTGTGGGTGCAGGACTTTGAGGGCCACGTCGCGCTCAAGGCGCTGGTCCGTGGCCAGGTAGACGGTGGACATTCCGCCCTTGGCGAGGCGGGAACGGACCAGGTATCGGCCGTCCACCATGGTCCCAATGAGGTGGTCCTGCGTTGGTTCTTGCACCATACGATCCTAAACGAGGCAGGGAAGGGGCCCGAATCCACATTGGGCTGGCCAATGGGATCCGGGCCCCTTCCGAGGTGCTGCTGAGCCTAGCCGAACGTGCGCTGGCGGGCCTTGATCGATTCGACGTAACGCTTGGTGTCGTCGTACATGCCGTACTTGCTGACCGAGTACTGGCCTTGGTAATAGCCGGCAATCGCGGTGTCCAGGTCCTTGCTGGTGGCAATCAGTGCGCGGATGATGGCGACACCTGCCGTGGCGTTGTCGTAGGGGTCCAAAAGGTTGAGCTTGCGGCCCACCAGGTCCGAGGCCCACTGGCCGGACGATGGAATGACCTGCATGGTGCCGATGGCGTTGGCAGGTGATACAGCCCGCTGGTCAAAGCCGGATTCCTGTTCCGCGAAAGCAAGCGCCAGGGAGGGGCTGACACCCATGCGCCTGGCCGTGTCTGCCACGATGCTCTTCATTTCGGCGCGGCTGGGTACCGGCGAAGCGTTGAGGAGGGCCTTGTTCTCGTTGGCCGAGCTCACCACGGCTGCCGGGTAGGTGAAGCCCAGGAAGGTGCTGGGAACCAGCGGCTTGGTCTCGCCGGCCGGCTGAAGCCCGGGGCCGGGAATGCTGAGCTTCTGGCCCGGGTAGATAACCGTGGTTGCAGATACTTTGTTGGCGGTCATCAGCGCGCTCAGGGAAACCCCATGGCGCGAGGCGATGGAGCTGAGGGTATCGCCGGCCTTGATGGTGTAGGAACCCGTGCTGGCCAAGGGGGCAGGCGCGGGCGCCGGTGCCGGCGCAGGAGCAGCGGGCGTGGAGGGCGCAGAGCCGCCGCTGACCTTGATCTTCTGGCCCGGATAGATGATGGAGCTTCCATTGAGGTTGTTCCAGCTGAAAATGCTGGACAGGGGTACGCCATGCTTGGCGGCAATCGCGCCCAGGGTGTCACCGGAGACCACTGTGTAGATGCTGGCAGTGTTTGGTGCGCTCGGGGCTGCCGGCGCGGAGGGCTGGGCGGGTGTGGTGGTGGCCGTGCCCGTGAGCTTGATGGTCTGGCCCGGGTAGATCAACGTGGTGGCCGAGAGCTTGTTCAGCTGGAGGACCGCATTGGTGTCCAGGTTGAAGCGGCGGGCGATCGCGCTGATGGTGTCGCCACGAACGATCGTGTACGTATCCGGAACCGAAGGGGCCATGGGGCGCAGGGCTGCGGGCAGCGTGGCCGCAACAGCCTGTGCGGGGATGACGGTGCCGGCATTGACGGCTTGCGCCTTCATAGCTGCAGCAAGCGTGGCAGGGACTTTGCGCGGCTGGGGGGCCGGGGAAGCCATGGACGGCTGAGCCAGGGCAAGCGAGGACAAGACCACGGCGGGAAGCGCAGCCGTGGTTGCCGCAATGACCGGCATGCTCATTGTTCGTTTCGGCGAGCGGGGCGTCGTCATGAAGTGTCCTCATCTCAACAGCGGGGTGTTGGGTGGCGCTGTTGTCAGTGTTACCAATGTTACTGATGTTATCAATGGTGCAAGTGTGATCAGTGTGAATCTCTCACACTTATTCAATCGACACAACAATTCCTGTCGTTCTGGATTATGGACACCCAATAATTGCAATGAAATAGCGACGTAAAGGCGGGCGCCGGGTACCGCCGTCGAACCCCGGCTAGGCGCCGGGCAGTGCGGCGTGGCAACCTTGTTCCGTGAGTAATGTAGAAAGCCTTGTTTCCGACTGGCTCCCGCTGCCGGATGTCGCCGAGCTGCTGGAAGTTTCCATCACCAAAGTCCACGGACTTTTGGATGAGCGTGCGCTTGTAGCCGTCAGGCGGGGAGAGCGGAATATCCGCTCAGTCCCGGCCTTGTTTCTTCAGGATGGGCACGTTGTAGACAGCTTGAAGGGAACCATCGCGGTTCTCAGCGATGCCGGTTACAACGACACAGAGTTGATCATCTGGCTCTTCACCCCGGATGAATCACTGCGGGGCCGTCCCATCGACGCATTGCGCGAGGGGCGGAAAACTGAAATCAGGCGTCGCGCCCAGTCTCTCGCCTGGTAAAGCTAACTTCCCGGCTGAAAAGCCTGGAACTGAATTGACACGACGACGACGGCGGGTTCCACCGCCGTCGTCGAGTCATGTCCTTTCGGAGCCGGTCCCCGCCGGCTGAACCGCCCTGATGATGCTGCGCGTTAAGCTGCGCGGCTGACGGCGGCCTCGGCCAACTGCCTCAATGCCGTGAGCGGCACGTCATCGAGGGGCAGGCGTTCCAGCGCTTCAAAGGCCTGGTTGCTCAGCTCGGCAATCCGCGACTCCGTGGCATCCAAAGCGCCACATTGCACCATGATGCGGCGGATACGAGCTACGTCGTCTTCGCCAAGGTCCGGATGACCCAGCATTCGATCAAGGTATTCCGCTTCGCCGGCTGTTGCCTGGTTCAAGGCAAATCCAACAAGTACAGTGCGCTTGCCTTCCAATAAATCATCGCCTGCGGGTTTGCCGGTGGTTTCGGGATCGCCAAAAACTCCAAGGACGTCGTCCCGCATTTGGAATGCCTCGCCGAGGGGCAAGGAAAACTCTGAGTAGTTCTTCAGCAGCCCCGCGGGGGCGCCGGCAAGCGCTCCGCCCAATGCCAGTGGATGTTCCGTGGAGTACTTTGCCGATTTGTACCGGATGATCGATTGTGCCCGATCCACCGAGCCTGCCCGGTCACGGACAGGGCCGGCCACCTCCTCAAGAATGTCGAGGTACTGGCCCGCCATGACCTCGGCCCTCATGACGTTGAATATGCGGCGCGCGGAGGTTCCCGCCGCGGCCCGGACACCGACCTCAGTGAAGGACTCCTCGCTGAAGGACAAACAGAGGTCTCCCGTCAGAATGGCAGCGGCATCCCCAAAGCGCCCGCCGTCCAGAGCCCAGCCATTCATCCCATGGAGTTGACTGAAGCGTTTGTGCACGCTGGGTCCACCGCGGCGGGTATCGGATCGATCAATGATGTCGTCATGGATCAGCGCCGCTGCCTGGAACAGTTCCAGCGCGCACCCGGCAGTAACGATGTCAGGGTCTCCGGAGTGACCGCCTGCGCCCCTCCAGCCCCAGTAGCACATCAGTGCACGGAGGCGCTTGCCACCAGTGACGAGGTTGGAAATCGAGCCGATCAGCGGTTCGACGTCCGGGGACACCGTAGCCATGAGGTCCTGTTGCTGCGACAGGAAGCCTTTCAGTTTGCCCGCAACCCCGCTGATGAATTCCGCCTGTTCGGACGTCACTTGGGAGAATGCCGTCACTTGATGGACCCGGACGCCACGTTGGCGCCAATGGTGAAGGTGGACACGCCTTCCTTTTGCCGTATGGATACGTTCACGGTCTCGCCATCGCCCCTGATGAAGTCCAGCGAGGTGACGTTGCCCACGGCTTCAGGGCCTGGGACAAGCTTGAAGCCTTGGGCCTCCAAGGATGTCTTGTAGTAGTCCACCACGCCCTCAGGCGGGGCCTTGACGGTACCGACCAAGGCAACGGTTGCCAGGGAGGTGCTCTTGTCAAAGCTGCTGGAACGGACAGACGTCTTGGGCATAACGGGGATCAACTGCTCAGGGAAGCCGGGAACAAGGGCGTTCACCGTTGCCGTTGCGCCGGGCGCCGGGGTGGCCGACTCCGTGGCCGTCGCAGTCTCAGGTGCCGACGCGGAACCGGACCCTGAACCGGAAGCGGCTGGTGCGGATGGTGTCGACTGCGATGAAGCATCTGTGGGGGAGGGGCCGGCTGAGCCTCCTGGCGACGGCGTACATGCCGAGGCCGCTACGGCGACACTCGCTGCGAGCAGGGCAAACCCTCGCGATCGAGGAGTTCCAAAGAGCTTCACAGGGTATCCTTCCGTGGGCTGAGCCTGACTGTGCCTCCAGTTTAGTCAGTGGCCGGGCATAGTATTGCCGATGTGAGGCAGGAAGCATTCGGAAACGGCCCGGGAGCCGGTAAGGAACCCTCCCGCAGTGCTGGAGATGCCCTGCGGGAACTGAGGCGAACCAGCATTCTTCATGTGGATATGGATGCGTTCTTCGTCTCCGTTGAACTCCGCAGCCGTCCCGATCTTCGGGGAAAACCCGTCATTGTCGGATTTCCCGCTGAACGGTCAGTGGTGCTCTCTGCTTCCTACGAGGCCCGGGCAACCGGAGTGAAGTCCGCGATGCCGATGTCCATCGCGATGAGACGCTGTCCCTCCGCGGTGATCATCAATCCGCGGCACACGGTGTATTACGAAGTATCCGGCCAGATCATGGAGATTTTCGCCTCCATTACGGATCTGGTGGAACCCCTCAGTGTCGACGAAGCGTTCTTGGATGTTGGCGGTGCGATTCGCCGGCTCGGTCCGCCCTTGGATATCGGCCACCTGATCCGGCGACGGGTCCAGTCGGAACTGGGCATAACGGCCTCCGTGGGAATTGCAAGCACCAAGTTCGTGGCCAAGATCGCGTCCACGAGGTGCAAGCCCGACGGAATACTCCAGATCGACGCGGAGGACACCCTGGGGTACCTCCACAGCCTCCCAGTCAACGCATTGTGGGGGGTGGGTGGAAAGACTGGAGAAGTGCTTGCCCGGCTTGGCATCCGGACCGTGGCAGATGTGGCAGCTACTCCCTTGGCCTCTTTAAAGAAGGTCCTGGGCGCCAGCGGAGAACACGTCCACCGCCTGTCCATGGGGGTCGATCCGCGACCGGTGACCCCCACAAGGCTTGAGAAGAGCATCGGAGCCGAGGAGACGTTCTCCAACGACACCGGCGACGATAACCTGCTGCACAGGGAACTGCTCCGCCTCTCGCACCGGACGGCGGGCAGATTGCGGAGTTCAGGCATGCTGGCCAGGACTGTCGCCTTGAAGCTGAGGTACTCGGACTTTTCAACCGTCACGCGGAGCCGGACCGTCCACGCCCCGGTGGACAGTGCGCAGATGATCTACCAAGTGGCTGTGCAACTGCTGGAGTCCCTGGGCCCTCGGTCCATGAGCGTCCGACTCGTAGGGGTTCGGGCCGAGCAGCTTGAGCCTGCGGGACAGACGTCCCTTCAGCTGAGCCTGGATCGCCGGGATGATAACTGGAGGGCCGCGGAGCAGGCATTGGACCGCGTTTCAGAGCGTTTCGGTTCCAAGACCCTGCTCCCTGCAAGGCTTCTGGAACCGGGAAATCCTCCTTCAGGCACGTGATCGGCTGTGAGCTTGGTCCCGCTGGGCTCCGGGCGTCTTTCAGAACGGCGTCGGACAAACTATCCTATTTATTACAGAGATTTAGATCGTCTGGACAAACTGTTTCCTGAACAGTCGGCCCTGAGATGCCCGCTGAACCACGAGGGAATTTTGGGAACGATTTTCTTGGTCCGATCGTTTTGGAAACAGACGCACAGAATGCGTTATGTCCAGACGCTGGCTGACTAAAGGAGGTCGCGATGCCCCTCTCGGAGCACGAACAGAAGCTGCTTGAGCAACTGGAAAAGCAACTTCATGAGGACGATCCGAAGTTCGCCAGCACCATGGGCTCGGATCCCATTCGCAGTTGGTCAACCCGGCATGTGATTATCGGCGTGCTCGGCGCCATTGCCGGCATCCTCCTCCTGCTCGTGGGAGTGTCGATGCAGGCGATACCGGTCGGTGTCCTCGGCTTCGTCGTCATGGGTGCTGGCGTTTACTTCGCCACGCTGCGCGGAGCAGCCTTTGGCAAAGCCGGCAAAGGCAAGCCCGCAAAGGGCAAACCCAAGAGTTCCTTCATGAGCAGTTTGGAAGAGCGCTGGGACGAGCGGCGCCGAGACGATTCCTGAGCGTTCGTTCCTCTCTCCACGACCGGCAGTGCAGGCCACCCTGCTTGACGCGCGCCCCTAAGAATCCAAAGGGGATAACGAAAGACCCGCAAATCGCGGGTCTTTTTGCGTTTAAGGAGTTGTGGCGGCCTCCTCCACTTCCCGCCCTGTCTCCACTTTCCACCACCCACCACCTCCAAGCTGCGTAGATGTCCCCTGGGCTCCCTGTTGGGAACAGGCGCGCCGAACCTATGGGATCGTCAGCCCTCCACTTTCCGCCACGGTCCCGAAAACCGCGCAGTTTCGGTCATCTTAAAACTCAAGGTGGTGGAGAAACGCCCCTTGTTGCGTTGACTGTGGGGCTTTGTGGAGTAAAGTGGAGCACATAAGAGGGTAGTGGCAGTGTTGGGAATGAACGGGCACCTTAACTGAGGGGCGGTGGGGCCAGATGTTTCTGGGCACTCACTCGCCGCGTCTCGATGAAAAGGGCCGGATCATCCTTCCCGCCAAGTTCCGTGAGGAGCTTGCGGAGGGGTTGGTCCTCACAAGGGGCCAGGAACGCTGCATCTACGTCTTCAGCCAGAAAGAATTCGAACGCATTCACGAATCGATGCGGGAGGCACCACTGTCTTCCAAGCAGGCCCGTGACTACATTCGCGTTTTCCTGTCTGGAGCCTCTGATGAAGTACCTGACAAGCAGGGGCGCGTGACGATTCCGCCGGCGCTCCGGGCGTATGCAGGCCTCGGTAGGGAACTAGCCGTGATCGGTGCCGGTACCCGGGCGGAGATCTGGGATGCCGAAGCCTGGAATGAGTACCTCAATGAGAAGGAAGCAGCCTTCTCGGAAACGGATGACGACAATCTGCCCGGCTTTATCTAACCGGTCGGAGGAAGCAGCATTACCGCTTCTTGAATGGGATCTCCAGCCGCCCATCGAATAGTCTTCCTGGCTCACCTTCCCCTGAGCCAGGCCGGCGAAACGATAGGCGCGGATGGGGATCCGATTCAAGAAACAACAGGCAAGCGATTGAGGAAAGAGGAGGCAGCGTGGAAGAGCAGGACGCGGCAAAGCCCACATCAGAGCGCCACGTACCCGTCCTCAAAGACCGCTGCATTAACCTCCTCGCCCCCGGCTTCGAAGTTGCAAGGGAACGTGGCGCGACCCCCGTCGCCATCGATGCGACCCTGGGCATGGGAGGTCACTCAGAGGCGATGCTGCAGCGTTTTCCGGACCTGCACCTGGTAGGCATCGACCGCGACGAGGAAGCACTTGCCTTGGCTGGCGCCCGCCTGGAACCCTTTGCGAACCGGACCGACCTGGTTCACGCCGTCTACGACGAAATCGAAGACGTCTTGGCAGACCTTGGCATCCCCGAGGTTCATGGCATCCTCATGGACCTGGGTGTGTCTTCCCTGCAGCTGGATGAGCGCGAGCGTGGTTTCGCCTACTCCTACGACGCCCCCCTGGACATGCGGATGGACACCAGCCGCGGCCAGACGGCTGCCGATGTAGTCAACAACTACAGCGAAGACGAGCTGGTACGCATCATCCGTAAATGGGGCGAAGAGAAGTTTGCTGGGCGAATCGCCAACAGGATCGTGAATGCACGGGCTGGGAAGCCCTTCGCGACCACCGGTGAACTGGTGGAACAGATCCGCAGTGTAGTCCCCGCCGCAGCCGCGAAGAGCGGTGGCCACCCCGCCAAACGCACGTTCCAGGCGCTGCGGATTGAGGTCAACGAGGAATTGGATGTTCTGGAACGGGCCGTTCCTGCAGCCGTGGCCGCTACGGCCATGGGGGGCCGGATTGTAGTGATGTCGTATCACTCGCTGGAGGACAAAATCGTGAAGTCGGTTTTCCAGGCAGGATCCAAATCCTCAGCCCCACTTGGGTTCCCCGTTGAACTTGAAGAACACAAACCCGAACTGAAGACCATCACCAAGGGCACGGAAGTGCCCACGGCAGCAGAAATCGCTGAGAACCCCCGCGCGGCGTCCGCCCGGTTGAGGGCAGTAGAGCGCATCAAACCAAGGAGAGACGCATGAGCAACGCCGCAGCGAAGACACTGCCCTCCGTGGTGGGCAACACCGCCCGTGCCCTCCCCGCTCCTGCCGGTAAGCCCGACGCCGGACGCAAGGCCCGCACTCCGCTCTCCCTGGTGCGAAACGCTCCGGGCAAACGCCGGACACCTTTTGTTGTCCTCTGCTTCGTGGCCATGGCGGCTGCCCTCCTGACCGTACTTGTTTTGAACATTTCAGTGTCCACGGCCCAGTACCAGTTGGTGCAGCTCAAGGCGGAGGCAGCCACGCTGAACAAGGAAAACCAGGACCTGACACAGAAGAAGCAGAATTTCGAAGCTCCCCAGAATCTGGCAGCAAAGGCTGCAGAATTGGGAATGGTTCCTTCCACCGTCAAGGGACAGATCGACCTGAATACGATGACCGTCACCGGAAAGGCAACGCCGGCAGTTAAGGGAGATGCTCCCTTGGCCCAGCTTGCTCCTCCGGCCGTGGCGGGCATGCTGGACGTGGTTCCCTCGGTGACAACCAAGGATCCGCTGGAGAACCTCAAGCCGGTAGCACCGGTGGCTCCGCCCACTCCGGCGGCTCCTGCTGAAGCTCCGGCGTCCCCGGCAGCCACGCCTCCGGTTGAACTCAATGGGGGATCAGTCCCGGCCCCCCAGCAGAAGGCACCCGGGCAGTAACCCATCAGTCCACTGAAGCTAGGCCAGCAGCAAGGAATCAACGTGGCTCAGAACCCCGGCACATCGAAAAAAACGAAGACGCCGGCGGCAAAAAAGCGGCTGCGTGTTGGTCTTGGCATCATGCTGACCCTGCTCTTGGTTGTGGGTGGAAAGCTCTTCATGGTCCAGGGCCTGGACATGGGAGGAATGGCCGAAGCCGCGCTGGCGAAACGTCTCACACCCCAGGTCCTACCGGCAGAACGCGGACAGATTCTGGACGCGAACGGAACTGTGCTGGCCAGCAGCGTGATCCGCTACAACCTGGTGGTCGACCAGGTCTTGAATACGAACACAGCCACGTTCAAGCGCTACAACGAGAAGACCGACGAGATCGAGACCGTTTCCAGGGACCAGGGCATCTCGGAGCTTGCTACGCTCCTGGGCTCCGACGTGGGGAAGATCCGTGAGGCGCTGACCGGTGACAAGAAGTACTTCGTGGTTGCCAAGGACATTAAGCCTGAACTTGAAGACCGCATCTCCAAACTGAACATCCCCGGAGTGGTCCCTGAAGGCGTCAGCAAGCGCGTGTACCCCAACGGCAGTGTTGCCGGTGGCGTGGTGGGTTTCCTCCAGGACGGGACCACGGGGCAAGCAGGCATCGAGCAAACCCAGGACGAGATCCTTCGCGGTGTTGAAGGCAAGCGGGTCTTTGAGATCGGCGCTGACGGCCTGAGGATTCCGGTTGCCACCGATGAACTGACTCCGGCCGTGGATGGCAGCGACGTCAAGCTGACCATCAACACCGATATCCAGTACTTCGCACAGCAGGCCATCCAAAGCCAAGTGGACAAGATGAACGCCGAATGGGGGTCCATCATTGTGATGGACACCAAGACCGGCAACCTGGTGGCCTTGGCTGATACCAACGCCCCGGATCCCAATGACCCGGGCAAAGTCGACGCCAAGGATCGGGGCGTACGCTCCGTGACGGCTGCCTACGAACCTGGGTCCGTGCAGAAGATGATCACCGCAGCAGCTGTCATCGAGGAGGGCAAATCCTTCCCTCTGGATCACTACACCATTCCAACGGCGTACACCATCGACGGACAGACGTTTACGGACGCCTTTGAGCACGGCACGGAGGAACGCACCCTGGCGGGCATCCTGGGGTGGTCCATGAATACTGGAACCGTCATGGCCGGCAGCAGGTTGACCAAGGAACAGCGCTACGACTGGCTGAAGAAGTTCGGCATTGGGGAGCAAACGGACATCGGCTTGCCGGCTGAGGCCACGGGCATCCTCGCCAAGCCTGAGCAGTGGGACGAACGGCAGCAATACACGGTGCTGTTCGGCCAAGGCGTTTCCCAATCCACGCTCCAGACAGTCCGGGCGTTCCAGAGTATCGCCAACGACGGCGTGATGCTGCAGCCCAGGCTTATAGACAGCTACGTCACCCCCGAGGGGGAGGAACAGAAGGTTGCAGCCAAGGATTCGCGCCAGGTGGTGTCCAAGGAGACCGCGCAGCAGGTCCGGGACATTCTGGAGAGCGCCGTGACCGAGGGGCAGATCAAGGACGCGGCCATCGACGGCTACCGGGTTGGTGCAAAGACGGGAACGTCCCAGGCGCCCCGTGAAGACGGTTTGCCCGGCTTCGACGGCTATACCGCCTCGATGGTGGGCATGGCACCGATGGATGACCCCCGTTTCATCGTCGAAGTGGTCCTGCAGCGTCCCAAGGGAAATATCTACGGCGTCACCAACGGGCCGGTGTTCCGATCAGTGATGGCGCAGGTCCTGCGGACCTATAACGTGGCACCGTCCACGGGAACTCCCGCGCGCCTGCCCCAGTTCGTCAAGTAAGCTTCTTGGGCGTCTGTTTCGGCCAAAATTCGATCCACCACTAACGGCCCGGGCGCCGCTGGCCCCAAGCCGGTCGTTCCACGAGCACCAACGGAGAACTACGTGTCAGAGCACAATGAGGCAGCCACCAACGTCACGACGCCGGATGCAGGCCGGTCCGGCTTCCGCCCCGGGTCCGTGGCAGCGGTGCCTTTGGCCACCATCGCGGAGGTCCTTGGTGTTGCCGCCCCGGAGAATATCCATGACGGAGGAGTAACGGGCATTACGCTCAACTCCAGGGCCGTGGAACCCGGCGATCTCTACATGGCTTTGCCGGGAGCTTCGCGCCACGGTGCCGACTTTGTTCCCCAGGCAGTCGAAGCCGGTGCAGTCGCGGTGGTGACGGACGACGCCGGGGCACGCCAGCTTGCGCTGGCCGGCGAACAGCCCGTACCTGTCCTGGTCATTGACGAGCCACGCACGGCTGTGGGTCCTCTGGCCGCACTGATCTACCGAAGCCAGCCCTCCGAGGGGGGTTATCCAACGCTCTTCGGTGTCACCGGAACCAACGGCAAGACGACCACCACGTACTTCATCAATTCGCTGCTGCGGGCCCTGGGCAAGAAGCCGGGGCTCATTGGCACCATCGAGATCCTGGCGGGTGGCGAACCGATCCCCAGCCTGCTGACGACGCCTGAGTCCACGGACGTCCATGCTCTCTTGGCGTTGATGCGGGAACGTGGCCTGGAGGCTGCGTCCATGGAAGTCTCATCCCATGCGATCTCCTTCCGGCGTGTGGATGGGGTGATGTTCGACGTCGCAGGCTTTACCAACCTCACACAGGACCACCTGGACCTGCACGGGAGCATGGAAGAGTATTTCCGCACCAAGGCAGACCTTTTCACTACAGGAAGGGCCCGGCACGCCGTTGTGACTGTGGACGACGAGTGGGGACGGAAGCTCGTGGAGTTGGCAGATATTCCTGTCACAACGCTCTCTGCCAAGGATTCCACTGCAGAAGCTGATTGGCAGGTAGCAGCGATCGCCGCCCGCGGGCTCGGCTCGGAATTCGAACTACGGCACGTCGATGGACGCATCCTGCGCGTCCATACAGGTCTGCCCGGGGACTTCAACGTGGCCAATGCAGCGCTGGCCGCCATCATGGTCCTGGCGTCCGGCGTCGATGAACAGGATCTGCAGGCTGCGTTGGATGCCCACGACCCTTTTTCCGTTGGTGTTCCCGGACGAATGCAGTTGGTGTCAACTGAACCGGCGGCCGTTGTTGATTTTGCCCACAATCCCGACGCCCTGGCGCGCGCCCTTGAAGCCGTGCGTTCCCCCCAGGAGGGGTCCCGCGTCATTGTGGTCTTCGGCGCCACTGGCCAGCGCGATCAAGGCAAGCGGCCCACCATGGGCGCTATTGCCGCGCGCTTGGCTGACGTGGTGATTGTCAGCGATGACGACCCCCATGACGAAGATGCCGCCTCGATCCGCGCCGAGGTCCTGCAAGGCGCCCACGCGGCACGCGATACAGAGGGACTGTCCAGCGAGATCATTGAGTCTTACCCCAGGGACGCGGCGATCCGGCTGGCAGTGGAGATGGCCACTGTCAACGACACCATCCTGATCGCCGGACGTGGCCACGAGGTGTGGCAAGAGGTCAAAGGCGTGAACCTGGCTCTGGACGACAGGGTTGAATTGCGCGCCGCCTTGACATCCAAGGGATTCAGCGTTTCAACGGACCAGCGGATAGAGTCCTAAACCGAGATGATTGCACTTACTGCGGCGGAGATCGCCGACATCACCCATGGCCGATTGACCGGAGCTACGGACGTCGTGCCCACCTCCGTCGTCACTGATTCACGGGAGGCGACTCCCGGTTCCCTGTATGTGGCCAAACCGGGCGAGCACGCCGACGGACACGACTACGTTGATGCTGCGTTCGAGCGCGGCGCCGTCCTGGTTCTGGCGGAACGTGAAGTGACCGATGCCGCCGGAAGCCCCCTCCCCGCCGTCGTGGTTGATGACGCGGTTCTGGCCATGGGCGCGTTGGCAGCGGAGAGCGTCCGACGCATCCGGGCCGAACGTGCTCAACGAGGTGAGGACTTTACCGTCATCGGCATCACGGGCTCGGCAGGCAAAACCACCACCAAGGACCTCCTCGCCGGAGTGCTTTCGGGGGCCGGCAAGACGGTGGCCCCGCAGGGTTCCTACAACGGAGAGGTTGGCGTGCCGCTGACGGTTTTCGCCGCTGACGCCGATACCCGCTACTTGGTCATCGAAATGGGCGCCACCGGCCTGGGCCACATCAAGTACCTCGCCGACATGGTCAAACCGGACATCGGTGTTGTGCTGGTGGTTGGCACGGCCCACGCAGGTGAGTTTGGCGGCGTCGAAAATATCGCTAAAACCAAGGGCGAACTCGTCGAAGCCCTCGGGGAGCACGGCACAGCGGTAATAAACCTGGACGATGGCCGTGTTGCCGCCATGCGCAGCCGGACGAAGGCCAAGGTCTTGGGCTTCACGTCGTCACCGGCTACCACCGAGGAAGTCGAGGCCCGCAACGTGGTGGTCAACGGCCACGGCTTCCCCGAGTTTGATCTTGTACTGCCCGACGGCGGGCCTGCCGTCGAGGTGCGGAGCCGTCTGATCGGTGGTCACCATGTGACCAATCTTTTGGCCGCCGCGGCAGCTGCGTTTGCCGCAGGCATCCCGGCAGCTGCCATTGCTGCCTCCCTTAGCTCACAGTCTGCGGCCAGCCGCTGGCGGATGGAGCGGACGGAACGTGCGGACGGCGTGACCATCATCAACGACGCCTACAACGCCAATCCCGAATCGATGCGGGCAGCGCTGCGGACCCTGGCGGACCTTGGGCAAGGCAGGAGGACCTGGGCGGTCCTTGGGGCCATGCTCGAGCTGGGGGAGGACTCAATCCGCGAGCACACCGCCGTGGGCACGCAGGTGGTCCGCTTGAACATTTCACGCCTGGTGGTGGTGGGACGCGAAGCACGTGCACTCTACGTCTCAGCCATCCAGGAAGGATCCTGGGGTGACGAATGTTCGTTCACCGAGACTGTGGAAGAAGCCTATGAGCTCCTTCAGAACGAGCTCGAACCCGGTGATCTGGTGCTGTTCAAATCCTCCAACGGCGTGGGGCTGCGGCATTTGGGTGATCGGATAGCATTACCTCCACGGGCCGAGCCCACCGGAGACAACGCGGCTGAAGCGGCCGCAAGCGAAGGGAACGAGCTGCTGTGATTGCACTTTTGATCGGCGCCGGCGTCGCCCTTCTGGTGGCCCTCATTGGGACACCCCTGTTCATCAAGTTCCTGGTGGCCAAGAGCTACGGGCAATTCATCCGGGACGACGGTCCGACGTCGCACCACACCAAGCGCGGAACGCCCACCATGGGCGGAACCGTAGTGGTGGCGGCCGTCCTCATCAGCTACTTCGTGACCCACCTGATCATGTGGATGATGAACCCGCGCTCCCCGGGACCATCCGCGTCCGGGCTCCTGCTGTTGTTCCTCATGGTGGGCATGGGCTTTGTTGGTTTCCTGGATGACTACATCAAGATTTCGAACAAGCGGAGCCTGGGCCTGAATGCCCGCGCCAAGCTGATCCTCCAGGCTGCGGTGGGAATCATCTTCGCGGTCCTGGTCCTGCAGTTCCCCAATGAGGACGGTTTGCGCCCGGCATCCACCCAGATCTCCCTGGTGCGGGACATCCCTTGGCTGGACCTCGCTTTTGGGGGAACCGTGCTCGGTGCGATCCTCTTTATCGTGTGGTCCAACCTGATCATCACTGCGGCCACGAACGGCGTGAACCTGACCGACGGGCTGGACGGTCTGGCGGCGGGCGCTTCCATCATGGTCTTCGGGGCGTACACCATCATGGGAATCTGGCAGAACAACCAAGCCTGCGGATCGCCGCGTGAAGCGGGCAGTGGCTGTTACCAGGTCCGGGACCCCATGGACCTTGCCCTGCTGGCAGCCATCCTCAGTGCAGCCCTGGTGGGCTTCCTGTGGTGGAACACGTCGCCGGCCAAGATCTTCATGGGGGACACGGGGTCCCTGGCGATCGGCGGCGCCGTTGCAGCCTTCGCCATCCTGTCCCGCACTGAACTGCTGCTGGCCTTTATCGGTGGGCTCTTTGTCCTGATCACCCTTTCGGTGATCATCCAGGTGGGCTTCTTTAAGCTCAGCGGCGGCAAACGTGTCTTCAAGATGGCCCCGCTCCAGCACCATTTCGAACTGAAGGGCTGGGCGGAAGTTACCGTAGTGGTCCGTTTCTGGATCCTCGCCGGTCTCTTCGTGGCCGCCGGCCTCGGAATTTTCTACGCTGAATGGGTGGTACTGCTGTGAATGGAAGCCCGGAGACAACGCCGTCCGCCACGGACAGGCTCAAGGGACTTACCAGCTGGGACGCTGACTGGAGCGGCCTGCGGGTGGTGGTTACGGGAATCGGCGTGTCCGGCTTCTCGGCAGCTGACACCCTGATCGAGCTTGGAGCAAAAGTTGTGGTGGTTGACGCGGCCACCACCCCCAAAGCCAAAGCCCAGGCAGACACCCTGAAAATTGTTGGCGCGGTGGACGTTTTGCTGGGCGAAGACGCCGTCAGCGCCTTGCCGTTGATCGATGACTCGTTGCCTGAGCTGGTTGTTACTTCGCCGGGATGGCGGCCCGACCAAGCGCTGTTGGCTGCTGCCAAGCGCAAGCACATCCCCGTTTGGGGCGATGTTGAGCTGGCGTGGCGCCTCCGGGTCCGCGAAGGACGCAAGACGGCGGATTGGCTCACCATTACCGGCACCAACGGCAAGACCACCACCGTGGGCATGACCGAGTCCATGCTGCAGGCGGCGGGACTTAAGGCCATCGCCGTAGGCAACGTGGGAACGCCCATCCTTGATGCGCTCCGGGATCCGGTGGACTATGACGCCTTTGCCGTCGAGCTCTCCAGCTTCCAACTCCACTGGAGCCATTCCCTGTCACCAGTGGCCAGCGTATGCCTCAACGTCGCTGAAGACCACGTGGACTGGCACGGATCGTATGCCTCCTACCTAGCGGACAAGGCCAAGGTGTACGAGAACACCCAGAAGGCGGCCGTCTACAACGCGGAGCAAATCGAAACCGAACGCATGGTGGAAAACGCCGATGTGGTGGAGGGGTGCCGCGCCATCGGCTTTACTACCAACACGCCTGCCATCAGCATGCTGGGCGTAGTGGACGGTTTGCTGGTCGACCGCGCCTTCATTGCCGAACGCAAGGACTCGGCAGCGGAGTTGGCCGCGATGTCAGACCTCGGACCCGTGGCGCCGCGGCACATGGTAGCCAATGCACTGGCTGCTGCGGCGTTGGTGCGCGCCTACGGCATTGAGCCGGCAGCGGTAAGGCAGGGCCTGGTCAACTACCTGCCCGGCGCCCACCGGATCCAGGTGGTGGCCAAGCAGAACGAGGTTCTTTGGATCAACGACTCCAAAGCCACCAACCCCCATGCCGCTTCCGCCGCCTTGTCTTCCTTCCAGCAGGTTGTGTGGATCGCGGGAGGTCTGTCCAAGGGAGTCAACTATGACGACCTGGTCAAAGAACATGCACCCCGGCTGAAAGCTGTTGTGCTGATCGGTACCGATACGGAAGCGCTGGAAGGCTCCCTCCAACGACACGCACCCGATGTCCCCGTGATAGCGCAGGCGAAGGGCGACACTGAAGAGGTGCAGACCGTAGCCGGCAACGCCGCTTCGCCTATCTACGGCGAGGCCATCATGGCCCAGGCCGTGGCGTCGGCGGCCCAACTGGCCATGCCTGGGGACACCGTCCTGATGGCACCCGCGGCTGCATCCATGGATCAGTTCTCTTCCTACGCTCACCGCGGCGATGCTTTCGTCCAGGCAGTTCGCGAGCTTGTGGAAGGGCAGGCACCGACCACCGAGGAGTAACAATGGTCAGCACGCCCACCCGCACCCGCGGCAAGGACCCACGGGACGGGAAACCCAAGGCTCCGGCCACGCCGGGTAAGAAGCCTTCCGGGCTCCGCGGACACCTGCGCAACTTTTGGGAAAGCCTTGAAGGCAAGGACAAGACGCCCAACAGTTCCACGTATTACCTCATCCTGGGCTGTGCTCTGGCGCTCACTGCCATCGGAATCATGATGGTGTTGTCCGCTTCAAGTGTCGAGGCGATCTCCGAGGGCAAATCGCCCTACGCGGATGCCTTGAAGCAGGCAATGTTCGGGGTCCTCGGCGCGGCCGCCATGTACGTCATCTCGCGCACGAACGTGAACTGGATGAAGAGGTTGTCCTGGTGGGCCCTCGGCGGCGTGGTGGCGCTCCTGGTCCTGGTCCAGGTCATGGGTAACACCGTTAACGGCAACAAGAACTGGATTGACATTGGCGGTGTGACCCTCCAGCCTTCGGAGATGGCCAAACTGGTCCTGTGCGTCTGGATTGCGGCAGTGCTGGCCCGCAAGCAAAAGCTCCTCCATCGCTGGTGGCACGTCATCATCCCGGTAGTTCCCGGAGCAGGCCTGGTGATTGCCTTGGTGATGGTCGGTAATGACCTCGGTACCGTGATTGTCATCGCAGCCATCACAGCCGCAGGACTCTACTTCGCTGGAGTGCCGGGAAAGATGCTGGCCATCGCCGGAGCAGTTGGTGCAGTGGGCGCCGTCCTGGGAACCATCAGCAGTGCGAACCGCATCTGCCGCATCACCTCGTGGCTGGGCACGGCGTCAGCCTCATGTACAGAAAACTTCGACTTCGACTTCCAGTCCACCAACGGCATGTACGGCTTGGCGCAGGGAAGCTGGACCGGGCTGGGCCTCGGCCAAAGCCGGCAGAAGTACAACTGGCTTCCTGAAGCCCACAATGACTTCATCTTCGCCATCATTGGTGAAGAGCTTGGACTTGTTGGAACCCTTGTGGTATTGGTGTTGTTCGCGATCCTCGGCATCGCTATTTTCCGGGTGGTAGTCAGGCAAACAGATCCCTTCCAGCGAACGCTGGCAGGTGGGATCATGGTGTGGCTCCTGGGCCAGGCCAGCATGAACATGGCAGTCGTGACGCAGCTCCTCCCGGTGGTCGGCGTGCCGCTCCCTTTCATCTCCTACGGCGGCTCGGCCCTGGTGATGTCTCTCTGTGGCGTGGGCGTAGTGTTGTCCTTGGCTCGAGGCCAACTGCCGCCGCAGCAGCGCCCCCGGTTCCTGCCGCGCCGTTCTCCGAAAACCGCACGAAAGCGTACATAGCCCTTCATGACTCCTGACTCCCGCAACGCGTCCAAGCCTTTATCCGTCGTCCTTGCAGGCGGCGGTACTGCCGGGCATGTGAGCCCGCTGCTTGCCATCGCCGATGCCATCAAGGACAAGCGTCCGGAGGCTTCCATCCTGGCTGTCGGCACGCCGTCGGGCATGGAAACGCGGCTCATCCCGGCAGCTGGCTACGATCTCGCCACCATTGACCGGGTTCCGTTCCCGCGGCGGCCCTCTGTTGACCTGATCAAGCTTCCGGGCCGGTTGCTGGCCGCAGTCTCCCAGGCCGGCCGGATCCTGAAGGATGCCAACGCCGACGTCCTGGTGGGTGTGGGCGGTTATGTCTGCACCCCGATGTACCTGGCCGCCCGTAAACTCGGCATCCCTGTGGTGATCCACGAGGCCAACATGAAGGCCGGTTTGGCCAACCGTGTGGGAGCCCGGTTCAGCAATCATGTCGCAGTGGCCTTCTCCGGCACCCGGTTGCGGGGCGCCCGTCATGTTGGCATGCCCATGCGCCGTGCCATTTCCGGGCTGCACCGGGCAACGGCTGCGCCTGCCGCCAAGGAGGCCCTGGGCTTTGACCCGAACCGTCCCGCGTTGATCGTCACAGGCGGCTCCTCGGGCGCAATGAGCATCAACCGTTCCATCGCTGCCGCCTTGCCGGCGTTGGCGGCCAACGGAATCCAGACCCTGCACATCACCGGCAACGGGAAAGCCGTCCTCAACGACCACGGCGGCCTGCTGGCAGCTGAGGGATATCGCCAGGTTGAGTATGTGGACGGGATGGAGAACGTCTACGCAGCGGCCGATGTCCTTCTGGCACGCGCCGGCGCGGGAACGGTCAGCGAAGTGGCGGCGGTGGGAGTTCCGGCCGTGTTTGTGCCGCTACCCATCGGCAACGGGGAACAGGCACTGAATGCTGCCCCGTTGGTGGATGCAGGCGGGGCGCTCCTCGTTGAGGACAAAGACCTCAGCCCGGAATGGCTTGAGAGAGAACTCATTCCGCTGCTCTCGGACCACAGCCGGCTCGTCGACATGGCGCGCAAATCCGAAGCCCTTGGTATAAGAAACGCCGATCAGCTCATGGCTGATCTTGTCTTGGAAGCGGTATCCGCATGACCACCAGCATCGCCCCTCTCGAGTCCTTGGGCCGCGTCCACTTCATTGGCATCGGCGGCGTGGGAATGTCCGCCGTCGCACGCATTATGGTGGCCCGCGGGGTCCCCGTCAGTGGTACCGATGCCAAAGACCTTCCGGTCATGCATGACCTCTCCTCGGCAGGGGCGCGCATCGCTGTGGGATACCACCAAGGCAACCTGGCAGACGCCCAGACGATCGTGGCCGGCTCGGCCATCCGCGACGACAATCCGGAACTCGCCGCGGCGAGGGCAGCCGGGTTGCCGGTGTTGCACCGTTCCGAAGCTTTGGCAGCCACCATGGCCGGCCATCGCGTGGTGACAGTGGCGGGTACGCATGGCAAGTCCACCACTACCTCCATGATTGCCGTCCTGCTCAAGAAAGCGGGCGTTGACCCTACCTTTGCCATTGGGGCCAACGTCCCGGCGTTGGGAGTGAACGCAGCCCACGGGACTTCGGACATCTTTGTTGCCGAGGCGGACGAGTCCGATGGTTCCTTCCTCAACTACCGGCCGCTGATCGCCGTAGTGACCAACGTCGAGGCAGACCACCTGGACCACTATGGAACACCGGAAGCGGTCTTCGCTTCCTTTGACAACTTCGCCGCGCTCCTTCCTGCTGACGGCGTCCTCCTGGCCTGCGCCGACGACGCCGGCGCCCGCGCCCTGGCCGAGCGCACAGCATCGCAAGGGACCACGCGGGTACTGACATACGGGACCTCGGACGACGCCGACGTCCGGCTTTTCGACGGCGGCCCAGGTGACGTTTCGGTGGCTATCGGGGACACTGTCCACCGGGTCGAATTGCAGGTTCCTGGCCGTCACAACGCCCTGAACGCGGCAGCCGCGTTCGCGGTCGCCGTCGAACTTGGTGTGGAACCGGCAGCTGCTGCCGCAGCGCTGGGCCATTTCACCGGAGCCTCGCGGAGGTTTGAGTTGAAAGGCCAGGGGAGGGGAGTGCGGGTCTACGATGATTACGCCCATCACCCTACGGAGGTTCGCGCTGCCTTGTCGGCGGCCCGTTCGGTAGCAGGCGGCAACAAAGTGCACGTCCTGTTCCAGCCGCACCTGTTTTCCCGTACGCGCGAATTTGCCAAGGAGTTCGCCGCAGCGTTGGACACAGCAGATACTGCCTTGATCCTGGATATCTACCCTGCCCGCGAGGATCCAATTCCCGGTGTCACCAGTGACTTGATCGTCGATCAGCTGGCCACGGGCCGGCTGGTGGCGGCCAGCGAAGCAGTGGACGCCCTGGCAGCCGTCGCCCACGACGGCGACGTCGTCCTGACTGTGGGCGCTGGAGACGTCACTGCCTATGGGCCAGTGATTGTGGAGGCGTTGGGTGGCTAGCACCCGCAAGCCGACCTACAGGCCGGGAACGGAACCCCGGCCGGGCACCTCGCGGCCGGGCAGCGGGTCCGACCGCGTCATCAGCGCGCAACGCTCCATTGAGCCGGAGGATAATTCCGTCGCGGCCCCACCTCCAGCGGCTACCGGCAAATCGGCCAACTCCACCGCGTCACCGGACAACGTCATTGTCTTTCCGGAGCCGAAACGACGGCGCCAGCGGAGGCTGGTGATGTGGACGCTGTCCATCGTGGCAGCTGTTGTGGCGGCCCTGATCGCCGGAGCGGTCTTCTCGCCGGCGCTGGCGGTCAGGACGATCACGGTGGACGGCACCACGCTGCTGACTCCGGAGGCAGTGCAGAAAGCTCTTTCGGGCCTCGAAGGAAAACCGCTGCCCCAGGTGGGTGAACAAGAGATCAACGAGCTCTTGAAGCCATTGGTGCAGGTTCGCTCGGCGACGATGGAGGCGCGGCCGCCGTCGGAGTTGCTGGTCCATGTCAATGAGCGCGTTCCTGTTGCCTTGCTGAAGCAGGGAGACTCCTACGTGATGGTTGATGTGGACGGAGTGCAGCTTGGGGCTACCAAGGACCAGTCAGCGGTGGCGCTGCCCTTGATCGATGCCGGGGCCGGAGCCACGAACACGGAGTTGTTCAAGGCCATTGCGGCCGTCCTGGACACCCTGCCCGCCGATGTCCGGGCCAAAATGTCCACGGCTTCGGCCGCCTCCCCGGACGCCGTGGAACTGAAATTGGTGGACGGAAAGACGGTAGTGTGGGGCAATGCCGAGGACAGGGAACTGAAGGCGAAGGCACTTGAAGCGCTGCTGAAGATGCCTGCGGACCCGAAGGTTCAAGTGAAGGTCTACGACGTCAGCGTTCCCCGGCATCCATTCACAAAATAAGCAGTTTTGAGAACGTAACCTACGGCTGACGGTGGCCTTATTTCGCGGCAATCACACGACACGCGCAAGCGGAGATTGCATGTGCGAAGCATAGGAAATACCGTCGCAGTAGAGTTACTTGACATAACTATAACCTTCAACTAGAGGGTTAAGGTCCAAGGATTCAACGTTGGACTCGATCAGTTTCGCTATAGGACACAAGCAAGGGGCACGAAACGTGGCAGCACCGCAGAATTACTTGGCCGTCATCAAGGTCGTCGGCATCGGCGGCGGTGGCGTGAACGCAGTCAACCGCATGATCGAGGTGGGCCTCCGGGGCGTCGAGTTCATCGCGATCAACACTGACGCGCAGGCGCTGCTCATGAGCGACGCCGACGTCAAGCTTGACGTTGGACGTGAACTCACGCGTGGCCTGGGCGCCGGCGCGAACCCCGAGGTAGGCAAGCAGGCCGCCGAAGACCACGCCGACGAGATCGAAGAAGTTCTCCGCGGTGCTGACATGGTCTTCGTGACCGCCGGTGAAGGCGGTGGCACCGGAACCGGTGGCGCCCCCGTGGTGGCACGTATCGCCCGCTCGCTGGGCGCACTGACCATCGGTGTGGTGACGCGTCCGTTCACCTTTGAAGGCCGCCGTCGTGCAGGTTCGGCTGAGGCCGGCATCGACGCCCTGCGTGACGAAGTCGACACCCTGATTGTCATCCCCAACGACCGCCTCCTGTCCATCAGCGATCGCAACGTCTCCGTCCTGGACGCCTTCCGTTCCGCGGACCAGGTGCTCCTCTCCGGTGTCCAGGGCATCACGGACCTCATCACCACCCCCGGTCTGATCAACCTCGACTTCGCCGACGTCAAGTCCGTCATGCAGGGCGCGGGCTCGGCCCTGATGGGTATTGGATCCGCCCGCGGCGAAGACCGCGCGGTCAAGGCTGCCGAGCTGGCCATTGCCTCGCCCCTCCTGGAAGCTTCCATCGACGGCGCCCATGGCGTCCTGCTCTCCATTCAGGGTGGATCGGACCTGGGTCTCTTCGAAATCAACGAGGCCGCCCGTTTGGTTCAGGAAGTGGCACACCCCGAGGCCAACATCATCTTCGGCGCAGTTATTGACGACGCTTTGGGCGATGAAGCTCGCGTGACTGTCATTGCGGCAGGCTTCGATGACGTGAAGGCGACCTCGCCTTCCATGGACCAGTCGCGTCCGGCGCAGAACCCCGTCCCCTCGGATCGTCCCGCTGCCCCGAGCAGCGCCCCGTCGAGCGCCGCTGCACCGCAGCACGCAACGGCCGGAATCGGTGCCGCAGGCTTGAGCAACTGGGGCCAGCAGCGTCCGTCGGCACTTCCCGCCGACTCAGGCTTCGATGTCGATCTCCCGTCCGTAGTGGAGCCTGATCTTTCGGGCAGCCGTTCCGACGACCTCGACGTCCCCGACTTCCTGAAGTAAGCCGCGTTCGGAGAGTCCATTCCTGGTGTTCTGGTGGCGCAATGAAGTTCGGCCCGGCGTATCTGTAGCTTTCACGGATACAGGCGCCGGGAACCTTGCTCTCCACGTGGGAGATGACCCCGCCGAGGTCCTGGCGCGCCGCGTTCAGGTTGAACAGGCCGCCGGACTGGAAGCCGGTAAATTCCAGTACATGGATCAGGTCCATGGCAACACTGTGGCGTTCATTGATGTCCACGGGGCAGGGCCCACTGCCGACGCCATGGTTTCAGCCGACGCCGCTTCCGGCACTGCCTCCAGCCGTGCCGTGCAGCCGCTGGCGGTCATGGTGGCCGACTGCGTACCTGTGGTCTTCGTGGGGAGCGGTTCCGCCACCGATCCTGTGATTGCAGTGGCCCATGCCGGGCGCCCCGGTGTGGCTTCCGCGGTTGTCCCCGCAACTGTCGAGGAAATGCGCAAGCACGGTGCACAGGACATCCGTGCCTGGCTGGGCCCTTCCATCTGCGGGTCCTGCTACGAGGTACCCGCCGGGTTACGGGACGAGGTCGCGGCCCGTGTTCCTGCCACCTGGGCCACCACGTCCTGGGGCACGCCCTCCCTGGACCTCCCTGCCGGCGTCAGGGCCCAGCTGGAAGCCATGGATGTCACCGTGGAGTATTCGGGGGAGTGCACGCTGGAGCACAATTCACTTTTCTCATACCGCCGGGACTCCCGGACGGGTCGATTTGCAGGTTTGGTGTGGACGCATGATTAGCCTTGGTCGCGACGACGAAAAGGGCGATGGCCTGACGGGCGATGCCCGGACTGCCGAACTCTCCCACCGGCTTGACGCGGTGAGGCGCCGGATTGAAACGGCTGTCGCAGCTGCCGGACGGATTGACCCGCCACGGCTGATCGTGGTGACCAAATTCCATCCCGCAGACGATGTACGCCGGCTGGCGGCACTGGGAGTGACCGATGTTGGAGAGAACCGTGACCAGGAAGCGTCCGCCAAAAGCGCCGGTCTTCCCGACGTAGACGTCCAATGGCATTTCATTGGGCAACTCCAAAGCAACAAGGCCAAATCAGTCGTCAAATATGCTGCGTCGGTTCAGTCGATCGACAGGCTCCAGGTTGTGGACGCCCTGGCCAAGGCCGTTGCGCGGGAACAGGATGCTACTGGGCGCGGCGACCTCGACTGTTTCATCCAGGTTGATTTGGATGACGACGCCGGTGCCCACCGTGGAGGCGCAAGCCCCTCGGACATCGGGGTGCTGGCCGACAGGATCGAATCGGCTCCCGGCCTGCAGTTGTCCGGGCTCATGGCAGTAGCGCCGTTGGGAGCGGATCCGGAGGCGGCGTTCGAGCAACTTGCCGGTATTTCGGAGGCACTCCGGGCGACTTATCCAGCTGCCACACGGATATCGGCGGGGATGAGCCAGGACCTCGAAGCGGCAGTGAAATTCGGGGCGACACACCTGAGAATAGGCTCCGATATTCTCGGTTCCCGTCCAGCCGTGGGGTAGCGTCAAAGTATTGGAATGACGGGCCGGGGTTCCAATATGTCACGTCATGGCGGCCCGCCTACTGCAGAAACGATAGGAGTGCACCATGGCTGGCGCTCTGCGCAAGACAATGATCTATCTTGGGCTCGCCGACGGCGATGAACACTACGAATCTGAGCAGGCCGTCGCCTCGCACCACGACGAAGAACGCCCCCAGTCGCAGGAACGGGAAGAGCGCAGGGCGCCTGCTCCGGTCCGGGAAGTTGTCCGTGAAATGCCCACTGTAGATGCCGAAGAGGAATACCGCGCACCCGTGACACCCATCAAGCGTGCGGCCTCCAGCCGCGAAGATACCTCTGGCCTGAGGCAGATCACCACCGTTCACCCCCGTTCCTACAATGACGCCAAGATCATCGGTGAGAGCTTCAGGGATGGCATTCCCGTCATTATGAACGTCACCGACATGGGTGAAGCCGACGCCAAGCGCCTCGTGGACTTCTCCGCCGGCCTGGTGTTTGGCCTCCACGGCAGCATCGAGAGGGTGACCAACAAAGTCTTCCTGTTGTCGCCGTCGTATGTTGAAGTCATCGGAGATGACAAAAAGGCCAGCGAAACCCAAGCCAGCTTCTTCAACCAGAGCTGACATCGATCTTTTGCGGATGCCAGGCGGGTCAACCTGCCTGGCATCTGTGTTGCAATAGTAGGGACCGATCCGCATTCCGGAACAAGTGGGAGATCTGAGCTAACTCGTGGGCATTGTTTTCGGCCTTATCTATATTGTGTTGTTGCTGTTCTTCATCGCCCTGATCATCCGGCTCATCTACGAATGGGTCCAGATGTTTGCCCGTCAGTGGCGGCCACGGGGTGTGGCGTTGGTTACAGCGCACGTGGTCTACTCCGTGACGGACCCTCCGCTGGGGAGGCTCCGGAGGCTGATACCGCCACTCCAGTTGGGCGGAATCTCCTTGGATTTGGGCTTCCTGATCCTGATTATTGCCGTCAGTATTGCCATGGCGGTAACCAGCAGCCTGGCGTAGCTGCTCCGCGGAACCCGGACCACCGATGGTTCAAAGGCCGCAAATTCGCCAATTCAACACGATGGTGTTGAATTGGAGGAACCAGATGATATTTAGGTACCGTAGTTTTGAACGGCCGGAAGGCCTACTGACTAACTAGACCAACGAGGTGACCAGATGGCTTTGACGCCAGAAGACGTTGTCAACAAGCGCTTTCAGCCGACCAAGTTCCGCGAAGGCTACGACCAGGACGAGGTAGATGACTTCCTCGACGAGATCGTGGTGGAACTTCGCCGCTTGAACCAGGAAAATGACGAACTTCGCAAGAAGCTCGGCGAAGCCGGTTCGGCAGTGCCTGCTGCAGCTGCTGCGGCACCGGTGGTTGAGAAGGTTCCGGCCCCCGTCAAGGTCGACAAGGAAGCTGAAGCCAAGGCAGAAGCCGAAGCCAAGGCTGCTGAAGCTGCCAAGAAGAAGGAAGCCGAGCAGGCTGCAGCCGCTGCTGCCGCTGCCAAGGCTCCCGCTGCGAACAACACCGTCACGCCCTCCGCTGAATCTGCTGCGGGTCTGCTGGCCATGGCCCAGCAGATGCACGACAAGCACGTCTCCGATGGTGCACAGCAGAAGGAAAAGATCATTGCCGAGGCTCAGATCGAGGCTTCCAGCCTCGTCAACGACGCCCAGGAGAAGTCCCGCAAGATCCTCGGTGCCCTGGAGCAGCAGCGCTCCGTCCTTGAGCGCAAGGTTGAGCAGCTTCGTGGCTTTGAGCGCGACTACCGTTCACGCCTGAAGGCCTACATCGAAGGCCAGCTGCGCGACCTGGACGCCCGTGGTTCCGTTGCTGCCCCCGAGGTCGGCGAAGCAACCGCAGACGTTTAGCAAGTATTCTGAAAGCCGGTGGCTGAGGACTCCTCGGCCACCGGCTTTTGCTGTTAAAGCCCATGACAGTGCCCGCCACGCTTCCCGAATGAAAGCACTATGACCGACTTCACCGATGACGCCCCGCAGCCGGCGCCCGCCGCCCGCCGCAAGTGGCGCCCGGCCATGCTCTGGCTGTTTGCCGGCTTCGCCGTGTTTGCCTACACCTTTGACCAGCTCACCAAGCTTTGGGTGACCAGCACCATGACGGAGGGCGAACGGATCCCCGTTCTTCCCCCCTTGCTGCACTGGTACTACATCCGGAATTCGGGTGCTGCTTTTTCCATCGGCGAGAACGTAACGTGGATCTTCACGATTGTCATGGCCGTCGTATCCGTGGCGATCCTCTTCCAGCTGCGGCGTCTGGGATCAGCCTGGTGGGCCCTGTCTCTGGGCCTGCTGCTCGGGGGAGCGTTGGGCAACCTCACTGACCGCTTGTTCCGGGAACCGTCGTTTGCGATGGGACATGTGGTGGATTTCATCCAGCTCCCCAACTTTGCCATTTTCAACATCGCAGACTCAGCCGTGGTGTCCGGCGTCGTCATCATCTGCCTCCTGACGCTTCGCGGCATCGGCATGGATGGGACGCGTCAGACGTCTGCTCCCAAGCCGTCTGGTGGTGAGCGTCCCGCCAATGATGCCAAGCCGGCAGGCGGTTCCACCGGGGAGCCTGCCGGTGAGTAGCGCCGTAGTGGTGCCCGACGAACTGGCAGGAGTGCGGGCTGACGCAGGCTTGGCCCAGTTGCTAGACATCTCCCGTTCCGCGGCGGCGCTGCTGATCGCTGAAGGCAACGTCACAGTAGGTGGCGTGGCAGTGGGCAAGTCGGCAAAATTGGCCGCCGGCTCAGTGCTGAATGTCACCGTCCCGGATCGGCGGGATCCCTTGGAAGTGGTGGAGGAAGTTGTGGAAGGCCTGAAAATCCTGCTGGACGACGACGAGTTCGTTGTCATCGACAAACCGGTGGGGGTCGCGGCCCATCCTTCACCCGGTTGGGTGGGACCCACTGTAGTGGGAGGTCTTGCCGGTGCCGGGTACAGGATTTCGACGTCCGGTGCGCCCGAGCGTGCAGGGATCGTCCACAGGCTCGACGTCGGTACGTCGGGTGTGATGGTAGTGGCCAAGACTGAACACGCTTACACCGTGCTGAAGCGCGCTTTCAAGGAACGCACCGTGGAGAAGGTCTACCACGCGGTGGTCCAGGGACTGCCTGACCCGCTGGAGGGCACCATCGATGCCCCGATTGGCCGCCACCCCGGCCACGACTGGCGTTTCGCAGTGATCGAGGACGGCCGGCCATCAGTGACCCACTACGAGGTGTTGGAAGCCTTCGGCAAGGCAACCTTGGTGGAAGTGCACCTGGAGACCGGCCGGACGCATCAGATCCGCGTGCACTTTTCGGCCTTGCGTCACCCGTGTGCCGGAGATCTCACCTACGGTGCGGATCCCCGTCTCGCAGCCACCCTGGGATTGACCCGCCAGTGGCTGCATGCCCGGCAGCTTGGCTTCACCCATCCACGGACCGGGGAATGGGTGGAAGTCAGCAGCGAGTATCCGGCGGACCTCCAGTACGCCTTGGATCTGCTCGCCACCGGCTCAGCGTAGGGCACCGCCGGCAGGGGATCCCTGCCCCGCACGGGCCGGGACGGTAGACTGTCGTGGTGACTTCCAGCAATGATTCGTTCGTCCACCTGCACACCCACACCGAATACTCCATGCTGGATGGAGCGGCCCGGCTGGGTGAGCTGTTCGATGAAACCGAACGTTTGGGCATGCCCGCCCTGGCCACCACTGACCACGGCTACCTGTTCGGAGCCTTCGACTTCTGGCGCAAGGCCACGGACAAGGGCATTAAGCCGATTATCGGCGTCGAAGCCTATGTGACTCCCGGGACCGCCCGTGGCGACAAGGAACGCGTACGCTGGGGCGACGAAAGCCAGCGCAAGGACGACGTTTCCGGTGGTGGCTCGTACACCCACATGACGCTGCTGAGCTACAACAACGTGGGCATGCGGAACCTGTTCCGGGCCTCGTCCATTGCCTCCCTTGACTCCGTTTTTGGCAAGTGGCCACGGCTGGACCGCGAGTTGCTCAACACTTACTCCGAGGGCTTGATCGCCACCACGGGTTGCCCGTCCGGGGAGGTCCAGACCAAGCTGCGTCTCGGGCTGTACAAGGAGGCCGTGGAGGCCGCCGCAGAATTCCGCGATATCTTCGGTGCGGAGAACTACTTTTGCGAGTTGATGGACCACGGGCTGGATATTGAACGGCGGGTGACCGGAGACCTCCTGCGCCTCGCCAAGGAGCTCAACCTTCCCTTGGTGGCAACCAACGATCTCCACTACACCCACGAGCACGATGCCAAGGCCCACGAGGCACTGCTGGCCATCCAGTCCGGTTCCACGCTCCTGGAGCCGACCTATGACAACGGCGGTTCCCGCTTCGCCTTCTCAGGCAGTGGCTACTACTTGAAATCGCCGCAGGAAATGCGGGAACTGTTCCGCGACCACCCAGAGGCCTGCGACAACACGCTGCTCATCGCCGAGCGCTGCGAAGTATCGTTCAACACCGGCGCCAACTACATGCCCCGCTTCCCTTGCCCGCCCGGGGAAGACGAGACCTCCTGGCTGGTCAAGGAAGTAGACGCCGGCCTCAAGTACCGATACCCCCAGGGCATTCCGGACAAGGTGCGCAAGCAGGCCGACTACGAGCTCGGCGTCATTACGTCCATGGGATTCCCGGGCTACTTCCTGGTGGTGGCCGACTTCATCAACTGGGCCAAGAACAACGGGATCCGGGTAGGTCCAGGCCGTGGTTCCGGTGCCGGCTCCATGGTGGCTTACGCCATGCGCATCACCGACCTCGACCCCCTGCAGCACGGCCTGATCTTTGAACGCTTCCTGAACCCGGACCGCGTTTCCATGCCCGACTTCGACGTCGACTTCGATGATCGGCGCCGCTCCGAAGTGATTGACTACGTCACCAAGAAGTACGGCGACGAGCGCGTGGCGATGATCGTCACGTACGGAACGATCAAGACCAAGCAGGCCCTGAAGGACTCCTCCCGTGTTTTGGGCTACCCGTTCAGCATGGGCGAGACCTTGACCAAGGCGCTTCCGCCTGCGGTCATGGCCAAGGACATTCCGCTGGCGGATATCCAGAACCCGGAATCCAAGCGCTACAGCGAAGCGGGCGATTTCCGCCAACTCATCGCCACCGATCCCGAGGCGGCCAAGGTCTTCGAGACGGCTTTGGGAATCGAAGGCCTGAAGCGCCAGTGGGGTGTCCACGCCGCCGGTGTCATCATGTCCTCGGACCCCATCATCGATGTCATTCCCATCATGCGCCGTTTCCAGGACGGCCAGGTCATCACCCAGTTCGATTACCCCACGTCCGAAGGCCTCGGCCTGATCAAGATGGACTTCCTGGGCCTTCGAAACCTGACGATCATTTCGGATGCCCTGGAAAACATCAAGATGAACCGCGGCGTAGAGTTGGACCTGGAAAACCTGGAACTCGACGACGCTGCATCCTATGAACTCCTTGCCCGCGGTGACACCCTGGGCGTTTTCCAGCTTGACGGCGGACCCATGCGGTCCTTGCTCAAGCTGATGAAGCCTGACAACTTTGAAGACATCTCCGCCGTCCTGGCGCTGTACCGCCCGGGTCCCATGGGCGCCAACGCCCACACTGACTACGCGCTGCGCAAGAACGGGATCCAAGAGGTCATTCCCATCCACCCGGAGTTGGAAGAACCCCTCAAGGAAATTCTCGGCGGCACCTTCGGCCTGATCGTGTACCAGGAGCAGGTCATGGCTGTGGCGCAGAAGCTGGCCGGATACTCGCTGGGCCAAGCTGACATTCTCCGCCGCGCCATGGGCAAGAAGAAGAAATCCGAACTGGACAAACAGTTTGCCGGGTTCTCCCAAGGCATGCAGGACAACGGCTACTCCATGGCTGCCGTGAAGACCCTGTGGGACATTCTGCTTCCGTTCTCCGATTACGCCTTCAACAAAGCCCACTCAGCTGCGTACGGCGTGATCTCCTATTGGACGGCCTACTTGAAGGCGCACTACGCGCCGGAATACATGGCTGCGCTGCTGACCTCGGTGGGTGATGACAAGGACAAATCGGCCATCTACCTCAATGAGTGCCGGCGCATGGGCATCACGGTGCTGCCGCCGGATGTCAACGAATCCTCGCTGAACTTCACCCCGGTTGGAACGGATATCCGTTTCGGTATGGGGGCCATCCGGAACGTCGGCGTCAACGTGGTGGACGCCATGGTGTCAACGCGCGCCACAGAGGGCAACTACACCTCGTTCAAGGATTTTCTCTTGAAGGTTCCGGCCGTCGTGTGCAACAAGCGCACCATCGAATCGCTGATCAAGGCCGGCGCTTTCGATTCGCTGGGGCACCACCGCCGGGCTTTGGCCATGATCCACGAAGAAGCCATCGATTCCGTGATCACCCTCAAGCGCAACGAGGCGATTGGCCAGTTCGACCTCTTCGCAGGCTTCGAGGACCAGGAGCCCGAAGCGTCGCTCACCACAGAAATCCCGGACCTTCCCGAGTGGGAGAAGAAGGACAAGCTGTCCTTCGAGCGGGACATGCTGGGACTCTACGTTTCAGATCATCCCTTGCAAGGGCTGGAGGGCGTTCTTAGCCAGCACGCGGAACAGTCCATTACTTCAATCATTGGTGAGGATGGACCGCACGACGGCGCGATTGTCACCATCGCGGGCATGATCACCTCGTTGAGCCGCAGGATCGCCAAGGCCAGCGGCAACGCCTACGCCCGGGCAGAAATCGAAGACCTCGGCGCATCCATGGAGGTCATGTTCTTCGGGCAGGTCTACGGTCCCATCGCCTCCGTCCTGGCGGAGGACCTCATTGTGGTGGTCAAGGGCAGGCTCCAACGCCGGGACGACGGCGCCGTGACCTTGAACTGCATGGAGCTTTCGGTGCCTGACCTCAGCGAAAGCGTTAATGGTCCGGTGGTTATTACCATTCCCACGTTCAAGGCGACGGAAGCGGTAGTAACGGATCTGCGTGATGTGCTGCGCACCCACCGCGGGAACTCCGAAGTCCGGCTCAAGCTGATGGGTGATACCAAAGTGGAGGTCATGGGGCTGCCCGTGCATATGCGGGTCAACCCCAGTCCGTCGCTTTTCGGTGACTTGAAGGTCCTGCTTGGTCCGGCCTGTTTGGACAACTAGCGGTCAGAATCCGCCAGTCACGGATTTCGCCCGGTCAGATTTCGTAGTCGAGCGGTGCCGGCTTGCTGTAACCGCCGCTGTGGTACAGCAGGGGAGTGCCGTCGTCGCCTACTTGGCCATCGATGACCTCCACTACGACCACTGCGTTGTTCTCGAACGAGAGCCGCATCTGGATCTTGCCCACCAGCCAGCCACTGACATCCTTGAGAATCGGCACGTCGTGGGGTCCAGGTTCCCAATGGTCGCCTTCGAACCGGTCACGTGTCCGTGCGAAACGGTTGGCGAGGGCTTGATTTTCAAGCCCCAGCATGTGGACGCCGATGTATTCGGCATTGGCTACGGCCGGCCACGAACTGGAGCTCCTGGCCATGTTGAAGGTGAACCGGGGCGGCTCGGCGGACAGCGACGCCACAGAGGTGGCCGTGAAGCCGAAGGGTTTTCCGTTTAAGTTCGCCGTGATGATGGCAACCCCGGCGGCATGCCTGCGGAACATCTCCCGGAAAGTCTGGTCAAAGCCGGATGGTTCGCTTGTCACGTGGATGAATCTCCTGGACTGGGGGCTGAGTCTCCCCTCAGAGTATTCCTCCGGCACCGCCGGGTCCTCATTTTGTTGAGCCTGCATGAACCTTTGTTAATGTGAGGAGTATGACCGAGCCAACCGTGCACGTACCTGCTGTTGCCGAACCGGCTGCGGCCGCGCATCCCCGCAGTTTCAAGGAGGCCCTCTGGCTTGTCCTTCCGCCGGCCGCCGGCGTCCTTCTTGGTGTGCTCTGGTGGCTGTTTGCTCCGGGTGGGCTCAACCTGGTCTCCGGCAACCCCGCGCTTGCCGATGCAGGCAATCCTGAGTCCTGGCTTCCACGCGACCTGGTCCTGGCGGGGCTGGTTCTCGTGGCGGGGTGCTTCACGGGGGTCATGCTGGACGGGAAACTGCAGGGTCCCAACGTGGCGCGCCGATTGACCTTCGCACTTGTTGGCGGCGCCCTGGGTGGCATTGTGGCGTGGTTGGTTGGCTTGCTGACCGCGCAGCTGTTTGGCCCGGCCCCCAACCCTGCCGTGGGCCCAGGCTATGGATTCACGCTCCGTTCCTTTGCTGTGCTGTTGTTGTGGCCGGCTGCCACGGCCTTCATCACGTTCGTCCTGGCGCTGTTCGGGGTTCTTTCCAAGAAGCCCGTAAAATAGCCAAGTGACCACTTCTTCGGATACTTCCGCCCGCGCCGCCGCTTCCCTCGATTTCCGGAGCATCGATTTCCGGGGCCGCCACCTTTCCTTGGCTGAGCTGCGTGCCGCAGTCCCCAGGGCGCGCCATCAGACCATGGCCGACGCCGAGCAGAAGGTCCAGGACATCATTTCAGCCGTCCGCGGCCGCGGCTTTGCAGCCCTCGCTGAGCTGGCCAGGAAGTTCGACGGCGTGGAACAGTCCCACCCGCGGGTTCCGGCTGAGGCGCTGGCCCAGGCCTTGGCCGGGCTGGACCCCGATGTCCGCGCTGCTTTGGAAGAGTCCATCAGCCGCGCCAGGCAGTTTGCAGAGCAGCAGCGCCCGGCCAATGTGGATGTTGCCCTGGCCGATGGCGCCGTTGTCAGCCAGAACTGGATTCCGGTGGGCCGCGTGGGGCTCTACGTGCCCGGCGGACTCGCGCCTCTGGCCTCCTCAGTGATCATGAACGTGGTGCCGGCTGTAGCTGCCGGGGTTGAGTCGATTGCCCTGGCTTCCCCACCCCAGAAAGACTTCGACGGCCTTCCGCACCCCACCATCCTGGCTGCGGCAAAGCTGCTCGGCATTGATGAGGTCTATGCCATCGGCGGTGCACAGGCGATCGTTTCCCTCGCTTACGGAATCCCGGGATCCGCGGACGAGTTGCCCATTGAACCCGTGGATGTGGTGACTGGCCCCGGTAACATCTTCGTTGCCACGGCCAAGAGGCTCGTCAAGGGCGTGGTGGGCATCGATTCCGAAGCCGGCACCACCGAGATTGCCATTCTTGCCGATTCCACGGCACAGGCCCCCCTCGTGGCCGCCGACCTCATCAGCCAGGCAGAGCACGATCCCAAAGCAGCTTCGGTTCTGGTGACGGACTCTGCTGACCTGGCTGACGCCGTCGTGTCTGAACTGGCGCGGCAGGCTGCCGTCACCAAGCACAGCGCCCGGGTTCTGGAGGCGTTGTCCGGGCCCCAGTCTGGTGTGGTGCTGGTGGATGATCTCGAGCAGGGGATCGCGGTCTGCAATGCCTATGCGGCTGAACACCTGGAAATCATGACGGCGGATGCTGCGGCTGTTGCGTCTCGGATCCGCAACGCCGGCGCCATCTTTGTGGGTGATTACAGCCCCGTCAGTCTGGGAGACTACTGTGCCGGATCCAACCACGTGTTGCCCACCAGTGGGACAGCAGCCTTCTCTTCAGGCTTGAATGTCACCACGTTCCTTCGTGCCGTGCAGGTCATCAACTACGACCGTTCGGCGCTGGAGCAGGTCAGCGGCCATATCGTGAGCTTGTCAGGCGCCGAGGACCTTCCCGGTCACGGCGACGCGGTCCGGATCCGCTTCGCGTAACCGCCTGAACCACTACATATAAGGGTGCCCACCACTACATGTAGTAATTACACGCTTGTCATTACGTAGTGAACAAACGTAAACTGGTGCCGGAAGTTAAACTTCCGGCACCTTTTGCGTCCCCGGCTGCCGCCGGTCCCGTTCCGTGCCGGATCTATCAGGGGAGGCCCAGCGTGTATTGTCCGTTCTGCCGGAATCCCGACTCCCGCGTCGTTGACAGCCGCATGGCTGACGACGGCTCTTCCATCCGCCGCCGCCGTCAATGCCCCGAGTGTGGCCGACGGTTCACCACGGTGGAGACCACCAGCCTGTCCGTCATCAAACGGTCCGGCGTCGGCGAGCCCTTCAGCCGCATCAAGGTCATCAGTGGTGTCCGCAAGGCATGCCAAGGACGCCCGGTCACTGAGGACGATCTCGCCATGCTGGCTCAGGAAGTCGAAGAGAATATCCGGTCTTCGGGTGCGGCGGAAATTGATGCGCACGAGGTTGGTTTGGCTATTCTTGGCCCACTGCGGAAGCTGGATGAGGTGGCCTACTTGCGTTTCGCCAGCGTCTACCAGGCTTTTGAGTCCCTGGAAGATTTCGAATCGGCCATTTCACTGCTTCGCCACGAGCATGAAGAACATGCGAAGACCGGCGCAAAAGAGGCCAAGGGTTCAGAGAAGAGCCCGCTGTAGCTCCGGTGGCGGTGCGGAGGGGAAGCCGCACCCGCCACCGGCACCAGGACCGGCACGCGTCCAGGTGAGCGTTTTCGGCGCACCGGTCAGCGGCCGCCGGAAACAGGAAGAACAGCGCCGGTGATGTACCCGGCCTCGGCGGTCATCAGCCATAGGACGGCCGCCGCCACTTCTTCGGGCTCAGCGCCGCGCCCCATGGGAATGGTCGGGTTCAACCTTTCCACCCGGTCCGGCATCCCGGCGGCGGCATGCAATCCGGTGTTGGTGCTGCCGGGGGCCACCGCATTAACCCGGATGCCCTGTTTGGCCACCTCGGCCGCCAAACCAACCGTGAGGACATCCACAGCGCCCTTCGTGGCAGCGTAGTGGACCCAAGTGCCGGGGGAGCCCGCCTTGGTGGCGGTTGACGAGATATTGACGATTGATCCGCCACGGCCGCCGTTGTCCGTCGAGAGCCGCCGCACGGCTTCCTGGCACATGTAGATCATCCCGGACACGTTGACGTCAACAACCCGTTGAATGGTCTCGGCCGGTACGCCCACCAGGGTGCCGATCAGGTTACCGGTGATGGCCGCGTTGTTGATAACAGCGGTTACCTGACCGAAGCCTGCGGCTTCCTCGAACAAACGCACGACGTCGGCAGGGCGGCTGACGTCCGCCTGGACGGTCAGTGCCCGGCCGCCCAGGCCAATGATGTCCTCGGCCACGGCTTTAGCGCCGGTGCTGTCCTCAGAGTAGTTGACCACCACTGCGTATCCGGCGCGGGCCGCAGCGCGGGCTACGGCAGCTCCGATACCTCGGCTGGCTCCAGTGACGATAACCGTTCCGACTCCCGGAGTCGTGCCTTCAGCCATCCTGCGGACTACTTGGCGAGCTTGTGGTGCAGGGCGACCTCAAGCGCTGCACCGACAATACCGGCGTCGTTCTTCAATTTCGCGGTTACGATCTTGGTGCGCAGGTCCAGGTGCGGGAAGTACTCATCGGAGCGCTTGGAGATTCCGCCGCCCACAATGAAAAGTTCGGGGGAGAACAGGAACTCAACGTGCTGGAGGTATCGGTTGAGCAGGACGCCATACTCGTCCCAGGTCAGGCCATCGCGTTCACGGGCCACAGCGGAGGCCTTGGTCTCGGCGTCGTGTCCGTCCACCTCCAGGTGGCCCAGCTCGGCGTTGGGGACCAACTGGCCGTTGAAGATGAAAGCAGAACCAATGCCGGTTCCCAGAGTGATGACCAGGACCGTTCCATCCACGCCTTCGCCGGCCCCGTAGCGGGCTTCCGCCAGGCCGGCTGCGTCGGCGTCGTTGATGACCTCCACGGGACGGCCAAGGCGCTTGGTAAACCTTGCGTCGATGTCAGTCCCGAGCCAGGTCTTGTCAACGTTGGCAGCTGAGTTGACCACGCCGTGTTGGATGATCCCGGGGAAGGTCACACCCACCGGGGAGTCTGCAGCCGGGGCGTCCGGGCGGCTGGACAGTTCTTCGACAATCTGGGCTACAACTTCGGCCACTGCCTCAGGAGTTGCGGGCTGGGGTGTGGGAACACGGAAGCGGTCACCAATCAGCTTGCCCTTTTTCAGGTCGACGATGCCGCCCTTGATGCCGGTGCCACCGATGTCGATACCGATCAGCGGTGCGTTCTTGTGGGTCTTCTCATCCTTCTTGGACAATGCAATTCCGATCATGGCAGGAGGTGATGGGCATGGCGCAGCCGCCCGGGCTGCTGGACCTTCCGACGAGCTCAGGGAAGGGTAAGGATTTCCGCGCCGGTCTCAGTGACCAGCAGGGTGTGTTCGAACTGGGCCGTGCGCTTGTGGTCCTTGGTAACGACTGTCCAGTCGTCGGCCCACATGTCCCATTCGATGGTGCCGAGCGTCAGCATGGGTTCAATGGTGAAGACCATGCCTGCCTCGATCACGGTGTTATACGCCGGGGCTGCGTCGTAATGCGGAATGATGAGGCCCGTGTGGAAGGCCTCACCCACACCGTGGCCAGTGAAGTCCCGTACCACGCCGTAGCCGAAGCGTTTGGCGTAGGACTGGATGGCACGGCCGATTACGTTGATTTCGCGGCCAGGGGCCACGGCCTTGATGGCCCGGTTGAGCGACTCCTGCGTACGCTCGACCAGCAGACGGGATTCCTCATCCACGTCGCCAACCAGGAAAGTGTAGTTGGTATCCCCATGGACTCCACCGATGAATGCTGTGATGTCGATGTTCAAGATGTCGCCGTCCTGCACCACGGTGGAATCGGGGATCCCGTGGCAGATGACTTCGTTCAGCGAGGAACACAACGACTTGGGAAAGCCGCGGTAGCCAAGCGTGGAGGGATAGGCCTTGTGGTCCAGAAGGAACTCGTGGCCGATTTTATCCAGGTAGTCCGTGGTGACGCCGGGCTCCAGGTGCTTGCCGACCTCGACGATCGCCTGGGCCGCAATTTTGCCGGCGATGCGGATCTTTTCGATGGTCTCCGCCGACTTCACCTCGGAACCTGTGAACTTGGCCGGCGCCTTCTTGCCGACGTATTCGGGCCGGGGAATGGAGGCCGGGACGGGCCGCTCGGGGCTGATGGTTCCGGGGGTGAGGGCGCCGATGGGTGCAGTCGAAGCAAGAGAAGGCATAGATTGATCATATAAGGCACACAAGAGACGTAAGTAACAAAGGGTGGCTGGGTTCCTGTGACCCCGCCAACGTTACGCGTCCAGCCGCCCAAGGACCGAGGAGGAGACGTGACGGAGTACTGGTATAACGTCAAGACGCACGAGATCGAAGAGGACGCCATGTCCGATTGGACCCAGCTGATTGGCCCTTACAAAACCAGGGAAGAAGCCGAACACGCCTTGGAAAAGGTTAAAGCCCGAAACGATGCCTGGGACGCCCAGGACGACGACTAGAAGGAATGCTCAGGTCCGGGAAACTGCCCGGACCTGACGTCCTCGCCGAAAGCGGCGGCTGCGTCGCTCAGGGTGGTGCGCAGATCGGCGTATTGCTTGACGAATTTGGCCATTTTGCCTCCCCGCAGACCAGCCATGTCCTGCCACACGAGGACCTGGCCTGTGGTGGCGTTTCCGGCACCGATACCTACGGTTGGTACCCGCAACGCGGCATCGATGACGGCCGCCGTTTCCGCCGGAACCATTTCCATGAGCACGCTGAAGGCTCCGGCGTCCTGCAACGCAACGGCGTCGTCCACGAGGCGTTGTGCATCGTCTCCGCGGCCCTGGACGCGATAACCGCCCAGGGAGTGTTCGCTCTGCGGAGTGAAGCCAATGTGGGCCATGACGGGGATGCCGGCCTGAACCATGGCTTTAACGGTGTCCGCGTAATAGGCGCCCCCCTCGATCTTGACGGCGTGCGCCAGGCCTTCCTTGAGGAACCGGACGCCGGTAGCAACTGCGTGCCCTGGCGAAACCTCGTAGCTGCCGAAGGGAAGGTCCGCCACGATCAGGGCCCTCTTGGCCGCCCGGCTCACCGCCCGTGTCAGGGGCAGGAGTTCGTCCACAGTGACGGGCAGGCTCGTCTCGTTGCCAAAGACATTGTTGGATGCCGAGTCTCCGACGAGGAGGACTTCGATTCCTGCCTGGTCAAAGATCTCTGCGGTGTACTGCTCATAGGCAGTCAGCATGGCGAAGCGACCGCCGTTGTCCTTGGCTTGCTGGAGGTGGTGGATCCTGACTCTGCTGATCGGCTTACCGGCGCTTGCAGCCGGCGTCGTGGCAGCAGATGCCGGGCCGGTTCCGTAGGGTGCGGGAACTTCGGCGGGCGTGGTGGACTCAGGAAGGTTGCTCGGGGCCATGGGTAGAGCCTAAGGGGTGCCGACGACGCCTGCCACCAGTGTGCCAAGCGTCACTGAATGTAAACGCTGTGTTACGCGCAGGTACTGCTGCGGCATAAGCACCGAAGACTTAGTAGAGTGAAGGCTGAGTTGTCGTGGCTCCAAACCATTGGAACCAGCGGCATGGACACTGAATCGGAAAAGAGGCCCTATGGACCGCCAGCAAGAGTTCGTTCTGCGGACGATCGAAGAGCGTGACGTGCGCTTCGTACGCTTGTGGTTCACCGACGTCGTGGGTTCCCTTAAATCGGTGGCGCTTGCGCCCGCCGAGGTTGAAGGAGCTTTTGAAGAGGGCCTTGGCTTTGACGGTTCAGCGATCGAGGGCCTCGCCCGCGTCTTTGAGTCCGACATGCTCGCCCAGCCGGATCCGTCGACCTTCCAGATCCTTCCATGGCGCGGTGAGACGGAGCAGACATCGCGCATGTTCTGCGACGTCCTGACTCCTGACGGCGAACCCTCCGCAGCTGACCCCCGCAACGTCCTCAAGCGGACCCTGGCCAAGGCTGCGGACATGGGGTTCACCTGCTACACCCACCCGGAGATCGAGTTCTACCTGCTCAAGTCCAAAGACCTTGGCCCCGATGGCTCGCCGGTTCCCGTGGATGAGGGCGGCTACTTCGACCACGTTCCGGGCGGAGTCGCCCAGGACTTCCGCCGTACGGCTGTCACCATGCTCGAATCCGTCGGCATCTCCGTGGAGTTCAGCCACCATGAAGGCGGTCCGGGCCAGAACGAGATCGACCTCCGTTACGCGGACGCCCTGCAGACAGCTGACAACATCATGACCTTCCGTACGGTCATCAAGGAGGTCGCGCTCCAGCAGGGGACCTACGCCACCTTCATGCCCAAGCCGTTCACCGACCACCCCGGCTCCGGCATGCACACCCACTTCTCCCTGTTCGAGGGCGACACCAACGCGTTCTTTGAAGCCGGAGCTGAGTTCCAGCTGTCCAAGACGGCACGCCAGTTCATCGCGGGAATTTTGAAGCACGCTCCCGAATTCACGGCTGTCACCAACCAGTTCGTGAACTCCTACAAGCGGCTCTGGGGCGGCGGCGAGGCGCCGAGCTACCTGAGCTGGGGACACAACAACCGTTCCGCGCTTGTCCGCGTTCCGCTGTACAAGCCCGGCAAGGGCCAGTCGGCGCGCATCGAGTACCGCGGGATCGACTCCGCCACCAACCCGTACCTGGCCTACGCTGTCCTGCTGGGCGCAGGGCTGAAAGGCATCGAGGAAGGCTATGAACTTCCCGCTGCAGCAGAAGACGACGTCTGGTCGTTGACCACCGCGGAGCGCAGGGCCATGGGGCATGCGCCATTGCCGGCCAGCCTCCACGACGCCATCCGCGCCATGGAGGAATCGGAGCTTGTAGCCGAGATCCTGGGCGAGCAGGTCTTCGAGCACTTCCTGCGCAACAAGCGCGCGGAGTGGCAGGATTACCGCCTCCAGGTCACGCCGTACGAGTTGCAGCGCAACCTCGGCATTCTGTAGGCAGGGCCAATGAGCCTTGCACGTCGGCTCATTTCAGCCGGTTTCAGTGATCTCGAAAAGGCAGAACGTTTCCTTGCGGCCCCTGAACTTGAGGGCATTGACCAAGAAGCGTTCTTTGCCGGGCTCTCCATGGCAGCGAGCCCGGATACGGCCCTGCAATCGTTGGTCCGGCTTCTGGAGAAGAATCCAGGGCTGCAGAAGCTGGCTGCGGCGGAGCAGGACATCAGCGAGCCCATGTACCGTCTGTTGGGCGCTTCCGAGGCGCTGGGGGAGTTCCTCATGCGCCGGCCGGAACACCTTGATGTCTTCGAGGTCCGCGTCAGCCCGGAGCCCCTGCAAGCCTCCAGCGAAGAACTCCGGGCCATGCTGCTCCGTTCCGTGAAGGCCGAACCCGGAGCCCAGCGCCCTGTGGCCGGGATAACCGGCATGCCGGCCTACGCGGCACTTCGGAGCGCCTATCGACGCGGGCTGACAGAGCTGGCCATCAAGGATCTTTGTGCCGCATCGCCCCAGGACTTCATGCCGGCTGTCGGCGCCGAGCTGGCGGACCTCGCTGGTGCCGCCATCGAGGCTGCCCTCGCCGTGTCCCGGGCCGAAGCGGCAGGACAGTACGCTGCCGCGGAGATCGCCGACGTCGGGCTTGCCGTCATGGGCATGGGCAAGTGCGGCGCCCGTGAACTGAACTACATCTCCGACGTCGATGTCATCTACGTCATAGAGGCAGGGGAGCTGGAGGACGCTCGGGCGTCCACCATCGGTACTGCCCTGGCGTCCGGGATTTCCCGTGCGATTTCCTCGTCAGCGCCGGAGCCCGGGCTGTGGGAAGTCGATGCCAACCTCCGTCCCGAGGGAAAATCGGGACCATTGGTCCGAACCTTGCCCTCCCATCTCAGCTACTACGCACGCTGGGCAGAAAGCTGGGAGTTCCAGGCGCTGCTGAAGGCCCGCACCATTGCCGGCGACCGGGAACTGGGCCAACGCTACGAGAAGGCAGTGGAACCGCTGGTGTGGGCCTCCGCGGGCCGCGAGGGGTTCGTCGAATCCGTGCAGGCGATGCGCCGCAGGGTCACCGATTACATTCCCGCGGCTGAGGAACAGCGCCAGATCAAACTGGGGCGCGGCGGTCTTCGCGATGTCGAGTTCACCGTCCAGCTGCTGCAACTGGTCCATGGAAAGTCCGACGAATCCCTGCGATGCAGGGACACCACGTCAGCCATTGCCGCACTGTCTGCCGGGGGTTACATCGGCCGGACGGATGCAGCCGCTTTCGACAACGCCTACCGCTACCTGCGCTTGCTGGAGCACCGGATCCAGCTTTTCCAGCTGCGGCGAACCCATCTCATGCCTGTGGCGGAGGACGCACAGCGGTTCCTTGCCAAGGCCGTCCTGGGGCCCTTTTCGCTGGAGCGGCCCCATCCGGACCAGCTGATGGCGACCTGGCAGAAGACAAAGAAAGCCGTGCGGGAGCTGCATGAGCGCATCTTCTACCGCCCCTTGCTCAATACTGCGGCCAAGCTGAGCAGCGAGGATGCCAAGCTCAGCCCGGAGGCAGCCCAAGGGCGGCTTGCTGCCCTGGGCTACTCGGATCCGCAAGGGGCAATGCGACACATTGAAGCACTGACGGCCGGAGTCAGCCGGCGGGCGGCGCTGCAGCGCCAGCTCCTTCCCATTCTGCTGGGCTGGCTCGCCGAAGGCGTGGACCCCGACGCCGGTCTGCTCGCCTTCCGCAGGGTCAGCGAGGCCCTGGGCACGACACATTGGTATTTGGGTCTGTTGAGGGATTCGCAGGCGGCTGCGGAACGCTTGTGCCAGGTGCTGGCCAACTCCCGGTTGATATCGGATCTGTTGGAAGTTTCCCCGGAATCCGTGGCCTGGCTGGGGAGTGATAAGGATCTGGTGCCTATCCCGTTCGAGGCACAGTGGCAGGAGATCCGGTCCAAGCTTTCCCGCCACCCCGATCCCGAAAGTGCCATGCGGCTCATTCGCTTGATCCGGCGCCGCGAGATTCTGCGGACAGCGATCGCCGACAGTTCCGGATTGCTGGACCAGGACGCAGTTGGCCTTGCCCTGGCCGAAACCGACCGGGCCGCTGTCCTGGGGGCGCTTCATGTAGCCGAATCCGTCATTGCCGCCGATGGTCCTCTGAAAACTGATGTCCTGGTGGTCGCCATGGGGCGGCAGGGTGGACGGGAAATCGGTTACGGCTCGGACGCCGACGTCATCTATGTGCATCGCGCCCGTCCCGGGTTCTCTGACGCAGAGGCCCAGGAGCAGGCGACGGCGATCGTCGCCAAAGTCTCCAGCTTCCTCACCCAGCCGCTCAAGCCGGCCATCATGGCTGAACGGGTACTCATGGTGGACGCGGACCTGAGGCCCGAAGGCAAGAACGGCGCGATGGTCCGGTCGCTGGAGTCCTATGCGGAGTACTACCGTCGGTGGTCGCTGATTTGGGAGGCCCAGGCGCTGCTGCGGGCGCGTCCCATGGCCGGTTCCGATGAGCTGGCCGCCGATTTCGTCAAGCTTATTGACCCGATCCGCTACCCACGGGAGTTGGCGGAGCAGGATGTGCGGGAAGTCCGTCGAATCAAAGCACGCGTGGAGTCTGAACGTTTGCCGCGAGGCGCTGACCCTGCGCGTCACGTCAAGCTTGGGCGCGGCGGGCTGAGCGACGTCGAATGGCTGGTGCAGTTGATCCAGCTCCAGCACGCCGGCAAGCATCCGGAGCTGAGGACAACTTCGACGCTTGAGGCCCTCTCCGCAGCGGAAAAACTGGACTTCATTGGACACGACGACGCTGCGCTCCTGCGGGATGCGTGGCGGTTTGCCAGCAGGATACGCTCAGCGAATGTGATCGTCACGGGCCGGGCTTCTGACCTTCTGCCGTCTTCACGCAAGGACCTTGAAGCTGCGGCGCGCTGGTGTGGATATGCTCCAGGGAATGCCGGCCAGTTTGAAGAGGACTATTTACGGCTCAGTCGTCGGGCCAGGGGAGTGTTCGAGAAGATCTTCTACGGCAACTAAGCACTGGAGAGGGCCTCAGTGGCTTTCTCCCGTGCGTGCCGCAACATGGAGACCACCGGAACCCCTGGCACCAGCGTGCCGTTGACCACGTAGCCTTCTTCACGGTCCCGGAGTGTCTCCACCATCCGATCCCGCCAGCGGTGCAGTTCAGCGTAGCTCGCGGGATCGTCGGCGAGGTTGAAGCGTTCCTGCGGATCGGCGTCGAGATTGAACAGTTCTTCGGTTCCTTCGCCGGAGCCCCAAATGTATTTGTGGTGTCCGTCGGTCAACCAATGGAGATTCTGTCCCCAGTACACGTGTTCGCCATGCAGGACGTCCCGGACGGATTGGGTATTCTCGCCGCGCACCAGTGGCGCAAGGGACTTTCCATCCACGGAGTCCGGTATGGGCAAACCGGCAAGATCCAGCAGCGTGGGCATGATGTCCCGCAGTTCTACGACGTGGTCCACTACGGTCCCACGCGCTGCATCCTTTGCTGCAGGGGAGTTGGCGATAATGAAGGGTATGCGGGCGGATCCTTCGTAGGGTACGGCCTTGCGGAACATGTGGTGGTCGCCCATCATTTCACCGTGGTCGCTGGTGAAGGCTATGACCGTGTTGTCATCGAGTCCGAAATCCGCCAGTGACTCCTTGATCCGGTTGATCTGCAGATCGATCTGCGCCATCAGGCCGTAGTACCCAGCCCTGGCACGGTGGACCACGTGGTCCGGCATTCTGCCGTAGCTTGCTTGGTAGTCTCCGTCCCTGCGGTTCTCATCCCAGTGGTGTTCCCAATTGCCCACCAAGGCCTCATACTCGGGGATGCCGAGGTACTGCTCAAAAGCCCACGACGGCGGGTCGTACGGTGGGTGCGGACGGTGGAAGGAAAGGTAGAGGAAGAAGGGTTTCACGGGATCGCGGCGGTGCATCCATTCGATGGCCTGCGTGCCGATCCAATGCGTAGGGTGCAGGTTCTCTGCCTTGTCCCACGGTCGGGCTACAACCGAGTTGCAGTTCACGCCGTGATCGAAATACTCGGCATCCGGGCCCATCCCCGGCTGCCTCCGGAGCCACGGCACGTAGTCGTCAAACATGGCGAAATGCTGTTGATGTTCCCGCCGCGCGTGATGAAGATAGCCGTCATGGAGGAGCACGTCGTCGAAGCCGAGCCTTGAGCGTTCGGGCCACACATGCATCTTGCCGATTGCTTGGGTGTGGTATCCGCCTTTTCTGAACTCGTCCTGTACTGTCACCGGGTGGACAGCGTGAAACGGTACGCCGTCGTTATACCCCACCCGGCCGTGCCGTTCCTGAGACTGTCCTGTAAACAAGGCCGCACGGGCAGGGACGCAGGATGGGGTAGCAGAATAGCCCTTGGAGAACCGTACGCCGCTTCGGGCGAGTTCATCGAGATGGGGAGTTTCGACGAAGGGATGGCCGTCCGAGGACAGGCAGTCGCCCCTCCATTCATCCACGCAGATCAGAATGACGTTCGGCCGGTTCATGGAGAGGTTCCTTCGACGTAGGGAACAGTTGTGACAACACTAATAGGAAGAGCCCGCGAAATGCTTGAATATGACTCGGAGGATCAATTTTCGAGCGTGAATGATCACTCAGGCGTGGGTGATGTGTGGCTGATTCCGCTTAAGTGCCTGGACGATGACGCGCGGGCCATTCACCTGGGTGCCGTGGCCGCGCTTTCCGTCAATGAGGGCCAGCGCGAGTTCGTCGGCGACCCCTTCCGCATGATGCTGCTGGGCGTGGAGGAGGAGTCCCGCCTGCCGTACGTCATTGAGTCAGGGGGGCTGACGGTGGGTGTGCTGACCCTCCAGTACGGGGCTGCGGAATTGGCGGGTTGGTCCGACGATGATTCTGCATGGCTTCTCAGGGGCTTCCTGATCGACTCGGGAAGCCAAGGGCGTGGCCTGGGAACACGGGCTGCGCGTGCGGCAACACAGGAGGCGCGCAAGCTGACGACCCGGCTGGGCGGCGGCCAGACCGGCGTCGTGCTGTCCGTCAACGAACGTAATCCGGCGGGACAGGCTGCTTACGCCAAGGCTGGCTTCGTTGATGCAGGCAGGTACCTGGGCGGCAGTTCCGGTCCGCAGCGAACCATGTATAGAGCCTTCGAGTGACACTGACGTCAACACTGGTTGACGACTCCCGTTTCGTCAACTAGGGTTGACGGCATGGAGGTGGATCGAATGAAGACGCTGGTGGGATCGATGGATGGAATGGGCCCGGCTGAGGCACTCTACGCTGTAGCGGAACTTCAGAAGGAAGTCGGGCGGCGGGAAGCTTCGCTGGTACGTGCGGCCAGACAGTCCGGTTTGTCATGGGAGGCAATAGCCCTTTGCCTGGGCGTCAGTAAGCAGGCGGTGCACAAGAAGTACGGCAAACAGTAGAAATACTGCCGCGGCAAAATGTGCAGGGGTCTGGCCCCGGCGGCTGGGGTCGTTTAGGATTCTCCCGTGACAATCAGCGTGGATTCGGAAGGTGCAGCTTTCTCCACCATGTGCTGTTTTCGCTGCGAACAGGCAGGGCCGCACTGGTCCTCGCGTCACGGCCGTGCCGGTACGTTTGTCTGCCGGCGCTGCTTTGCGACCTTCTCTGACGAAGAACCTGCTGCAATGGTTGGGGGAGTTTTAAGCCATTCTCCGGCGACCGCCGAAGAGCTGCGGTTTTTCGAATCCAAGTAGTCGCGGTACCTGGCAGGCGAAAAAACGAGTACACGCTACTCGTGTCCCCGCAATGGCCGCGGGGCAGCATGGTGGTTATGACAACGTATGTGATTGAACCAGCGGCCCTGCTCCATCGCTGCCAGTGCTGCGGCGAAGAAACTGACCGGGTGTTCTGCACTGACTGTGCAGCGCCGGAAGTCCCGGGACAGTCGCCCAGAACCAAGCACTGAGGGCTTGGCTCCCGTGAGCGCTGCGGCTCCCGGGGCATCAGGCTGCGCAGACGCTAAGTATCCTTATAGACTTCTTCTGTCACTGTTCTCGAGGCAGAGGGAAAGTCCATGGAATACAACCCAAGTTCGACAGAGAAGACCGTCCTTGCCGGGGAGTTGGACCGGCGCCATGTGGGCCAGTCCGTGAGCTTTCAGCCCAATGACTTCACTGTGGTTTTCGGAACCATCGCAGGCATTGCGCGAACCGAAGCGCTGGTCTACCTGTCGCTTGATGGAGTCGGCGGCGGTACCCACCTGAAGGATGAATACGACCTCACGATCGACCACAAGGTCTACCTTCAGCTGGATCCGCTGGGCAGCGCTGAAAAGGGTCTTTCGGAAGCTGCTGGTTTCGTCAAGGAGAAACTGGATGAGATCGCCAGGAACATCCGCGAACGCGATCAGGATAAGACTGAGTAGTTAGCCGCAAAAATGGCGATCCCCGGTCCATGTGGACCGGGGATCGCGCTGGTTAATGCGCGTGGTGGAGCTTAGACGCCGTAGTAGAGCTCGAACTCGTACGGGTTCGGGCGCAGCGACAGCGGGCGGATCTCATTCTCGTACTTGTAGTCGATCCAAGTGTCGATGAGGTCCTGGGTGAAGACGCCGCCGGCCTGCAGGAACTCGTTGTCCTCGCGAAGGGCCTCAAGAGCTTCTTCCAGGGAACCCGGAGCCTTGGGGATGTCCTTGGCTTCCTCGGCCGGGAGCTCGTAGAGGTCCTTGTCGATGGGAGCCGGGGGCTCAATGCGGTTGCGGATACCGTCGATGCCGGCCATCAGCTGGGCAGCGAACGCCAGGTACGGGTTGGACGAGGGGTCCGGAGCGCGGAACTCGATGCGCTTGGCCTTCGGGTTGGTGCCCGTGATCGGGATACGGATACCGGCGGAGCGGTTGCCCTGCGAGTAGACCATGTTCACGGGGGCCTCGAAGCCCTTGACCAGGCGGCGGTAGGAGTTGACCGTCGGGTTGGTGAAAGCCAAGACTGCGGAAGAGTGCTTCAGCAGGCCGCCGATGTACCAGCGGGCCATGTCGGAGAGGCCTGCGTAGCCCTTCTCGTCATAGAACAGCGGGTCACCGTTGCTCCACAGTGACTGGTGGCAGTGCATGCCCGAGCCGTTGTCACCGAAGACAGGCTTCGGCATGAAGGTGACGGACTTGCCCCAAGCATCGGCAGTGTTCTTGATGATGTACTTGAACTTCTGCAGGTCATCAGCAGCCGCGGTCAGCGTGGTGAACTTGTAGTTGATCTCAGCCTGGCCGGCGGATCCAACTTCGTGGTGGGAGCGCTCAACCTCAAGGCCGGCCTTGTCCAGTTCGATGCACATGGCGTCGCGAAGGTCGGCCTGCTTGTCGGTGGGGGAGACCGGGAAGTAACCGCCCTTGACGGGTGTCTTGTAACCGAGGTTTCCGCCCTCTTCCTTACGGCCGGTGTTCCAGTGAGCTTCCTCGGAGTCGATCTTGTAGAAGCTGCCCTGCGGGGAGGACTCGTACTGGATGTTGTCGAAGACGAAGAACTCAGCCTCGGGAGCGAAGAAAGCGGTGTCGGCGATGCCTGTGGAGGCCAAGTAGGCTTCAGCCTTCTCGGCTACGCCACGGGGGTCGCGGTGGTAGGGGTCACCGGTGCGGGGGTTCACGATGGAGAAGTTCAGCGCAAGCGTCTTCTCGATGCGGAATGTGTCGATGAAGGCCGAGGTCACATCCGGGATGAGCTGCATGTCGGACTCTGCGATGCCCTGGAAGCCGCGGATGGAAGAACCATCGAAGAGCTGGCCATTGACGAAGAAGTCAAGGTCAACGCTCTTGGCCGGCACATTGAAGTGCTGCTGGACACCAGGAAGGTCGGTGAAGCGGATATCGACGAATTTGACGTCTTCGTCTTTGATGAACTTGAGGACTTCGTCCGCAGTCTTGAACATCTATGCTCCTTATGCATATCAAGTAACAGGCCCGGAAGGCCGCGTGGTGCAGCCCATGCCAAAGCTCCGGAGACACAAAACATCCCCTTGTGCAGTGGTGGCTGGCAACTCATACCACCATAGGGAGATGGGATTTCCCGGGGGTGTCAGTATTGTTTCCGGCAGGTTACAGAATCATCTGTTGTGTAAACGGTAGTCGGCTTCCTGGCGTCTGGTCCACGTCGGTCCGGTGGGCGAACACTGCGCCCGGAAGCACCCCTTGGCGGCCGCTTCCGGGACTCTGGTAGGTCGGACACGGAGCAGCCCAGCCGTTAGGCTTGAGGTGTGGTTGACAGAAAAGACATTGGCTCCTGGTTGAGCGGTCCGGACACGTCCGGAATCTCCAAGTATCCCGGCGAAAGGCTCGGGCTGCCCGAGTCGGGTCCCGGCTCCACTGCGCGCGCCGGTCGCCGCATCCTGGGCATCGTTGTGGATTGGACCATCGCGTTGGTCATCAGCAACTTTGCCTTCGGCGGCGACCCTTGGGCTACGCTGGCCATTTTCGCAGTCGAGCAGATTCTCTTGATTGGCACTTTGGGCTACAGCATCGGACACAGGGTGGCTGGTATCCATGTAGTTCGCTTGGGCGGTGGTCCTGCCGGTCCGGTGGCCGCAGTGGTACGGACGATCCTCTTGTGCCTGGTCATTCCGGCGGTTGTCTTTGATCCCGATCAGCGGGGCCTGCACGACAAAGCCATGAACACGATCCTCATACGGATGTAGGCACGTCCTTCCGGCAATGGACACAACGAAAAACCGCTGCTCCCCGAATTCGGGGAGCAGCGGTTTTTCGTTGAAACGAAGAGCGTCAGCGTCCGCGTGCGGCCTTGCGGTCAGGGCGCGCTTTGTAGGGATCGATGCCTTTGGGGATCGGCAGGCGGTTCCCCAGGGAGTTGATCCGTTTGCTGACAGCGTTTACTTCAATCTTGGTGAGCTCCTTGTTGAGCTTGCCCATGGTCTTTGCCAGCTTGTTCAGGGGCACTTGGCCTTCGCCGCGTCCGGATTCCAGAACGTGGATGGTGACGTTCGGGAGAATGCGGGCAAGGCGCTTGCGCTCTGCATCCACAAGGGGCTTAACACGGTGTGTGGGGCCTTCGCTGACCAGGACAACTCCGGGCCGGCCAATAGCCATGAAGACTGCATCCTGCGTGCGCGGGTTGACCGCTACAGGCTGGTCTTGCGTGACCCAACCACGGCGGAGGGTTCCCAAGGCGGCACCGGAGGCGCCCGGCTGGTTCTCGATCTGGGCGAAGGCAGCCTTTTCGGCCCTTCGGGACAGGATGAACACCGCTGCCAAGAGACCCAGCGGAATACCAATGATCAGGCCGGTGACCCAGTTCTCCAAAAGGAAGCCGATCAGGAATGCGACAGCCACCACGGCAAGGAACGCCAGCACCATGATCCACACGACCTGGGGATCATTCCGCCGGGTCATTTTGAAGACTTCAGCGATTTGCTTCAGCTGGCCAGGCTTCTTTGCCTTGGCTTCCTTGGGCTTGCGCTGGAACAGCCCACGCTTGGGTGCGTCGGCCGAGGGGGTCGAGTTGCTGGAATCAGGGGAGTTCGCCATAGTGCCTTAATTCTACGTGATGTACGCCCAGGCACCGGACGCCCCGTGGAATACGTCAGGGGCGCCAGAGATTCGTTTTTGATTTCTCCGTCATGAACCAGCCCGCTGTGTCACTTGGTTTAAGTGACTCCCAAGCTCCGGAGTGACTCGATACTGCGCATTTCCCCTCGTTCGATCCCCATAGGAACCACATGCCCGATCTGCCGCCACTGCTCACCATCGTCCTTGAGGAAACCGGACAACTTGACCGCGAGTCAGCCATGTACCGGCGATTGATAGCTGCACGCCTGCGCCTTGAATCGCATTTCGCTGTCCTCCATGTTGCTGAGTCCTTGACGACGGCCGTCATCGCCAGGCTCTGCCGGAAGATCGACAGCAAGTACGTCATCTTCATGCGGACTTCCCACCTCTTGTCGGCGAACTACGTGGCCACCCTCTTCGATTACCTCAAGTCGCGCACCGTCTATCTTGCCGAGCCCGTCATCTACACAGGCCCCATCCCTAAGAATGTTGCCGGAACCAAGCTCGACGACGCCTACCACTACGCCCGCGACACCGACGTCTTTGGCAGTGCCTTCAACACGAGGAGATTGTCCGACGCGCTGGAAGCGCTCGGGGACGTGGATCGCACCGCCATTTACACCAGCTACCGGATGTACTGGTCCATAGCGAAGGTCAGGCCGCTCACTACAGGTTTCTCAATGGCATCGGATACCAAGGCGGCGATCGGCCTTAGGGTTGCCGCGGAAGCCAACCGTCTAATGCCGCTGATGCCCGTTCACTCCCAAGAAATCAGGCTGCAGGTCCTGCGCTACGTTGCTCTGTTCCTCCGGGGGATCCGGGGGCAAAAGACGACGTCCATTACTTTGAACCATCTTCGGGACTTGATTAGCGGCTTCGAGCTGATGGAATTGCTGGCAATGGTGGAGCCGCTGCAGCCTTTCGAAGCTGCCTGGATCCGGTGGCTGGATGACCCGGCAGACGGCAAGCAGTTCTTTAAGCAACTCAGTAACAAAGACGCCTACCTGGTTTTCCGGCACAAGCCGGACGCCGGCGCGAACGAGGTCCCGCTGTATGAGTTGCTGTTCAATGATGAAATCCTGAGGATCGGAAAGTGCTATCTGGCCCGCAACCTCAGGTCCGGCCATGCCAGGCCCGGCAGCTACAACTTCTACAACCGGCCGATCCGTCCTTCCTCGACGATCCTCTTCTTCGACCGGCCTCATCAAGCGGACGACAATGCCGAGCATTTGTACGAATACTTCACGGCAAAGCATCCCGAATTTACCCATGTGTACTTCGCCATCAACCCCAAGTCGCCCGACTGGGCGCGCCTGGAGGCCAAGGGCTTCAACTTGATCTCTATTTTCACCAAGGAGTTTTACGAGAAGTTCCTTATATCAGACCTTGTGGTGTCCTCGCAGATATACAGCATCAGATACCGGGGAAAATCGTTTGCCAACTCACGATTTGTCTACCTCCAGCATGGAATCCAACTCAATGACATGTCCGATTGGGTGCTGTCCAAGTACTTCGACGTCTTTGTCACCACGGGCAGGATTGAAGCGGACTACATGAGCAAATTGGCTCCTGTCGAGACCCTGAACAGCGGATTGCCGCGATACGAGTCCTTGGCCCGTGACATTGACGGACAACAACATCTTCTCTTCATGCCCACATGGCGCTTCAACCTTCACCAGTCCTCGACTGAGCACTTCGTGCAGTCGGACTACTTCCATGCCATTGACACCTTGCTCTCGGACCCAAGGCTTATGAGGTTCCTTGAAGACACAGACCGGATCATGCATGTGAAGCTTCACCCCAACGTAGAAAAACGAGCCGGACAGTTCAGGTTTAGCGAACGCATCGTGAAGTCTGGTTTGAGTTACCGGGAAGCGATCCGCGCCGCTGAATTCGTGGTGACCGACTACAGTTCCGCGGCCCTTGACGCGGCCTTCGTCGGCACGCCGATTGCGTACTACCACTGGGACGCAGCCGACTTCTTCAAGGACCAACCATACGAGAGCCGCCTGGACTACAGCGACGACGGACTGGGCCCTGTGTTCAGTGAGCACTCTGAGCTGGTGGACCACATCGTACGGGAGGATTTCGCCGTGAGGGATCCCAAGTACATCAGGCGTCGCGAGCGTTTCTTCGAGGGAGTGGATCCAGCGCGCATCAACGAAAAGATCGTCGAAAGGATGTTGAGTCTCTGATGGCGTTGATTCAAGGCTTCAAGAAGAGCATCACCAAAGCGTGCCGGGAGGCTGCCTACTCGCCTGCTGGCCTGGAGGTCGCCAGGGCAGTTCTGGCCTCCCGTCCTGATTCACCCGTGCGGCGCATCATCAAGGCCAGGGGCCTGGAGGAAAGGATCCGCCGTGTTGCCTCCGAAAATCTCCCGCAAGGGGTCTACTTCGCGAAGCTGACCTTGGGCAATTGGGAAGCCCGGAAGGGTCAGAAGTTCCGGCTGCTCCAGGACGGGAAGGTGGTCTATGGAAACATGGTGGAACCACCGGCCCGTGGCTTCCCGCTAGAATACCGCAACATCATGGTCACCTCGGACGATGTCTCCCGCTTCGCCGTCGATATCGATGCGCCATATGAGCTGAAGATCGGGCGGGGAGCGTTCACTACGCGACAGCAGCTTACGTACGATGAGCAGTATGGTGTGGAGCAACACGGGGACGTGTTTTACTCCTTGCGCGGGAACACAACGAACCCGAAGAAAATGCTCATCACCTTCCCCGGGTTTGGCCCCTCGACAACGCGGATTTCCTACGCAGTAAGTTACCTCAAGGACCTCACGGAGACGGACTTGCAGGACACCTTGATGGTGTGTTTCCAAGACCGTTACCTGGTGGCCGGTTCCTACATGATGGTAGACAATGCGGGCAGGCCTCTGGAGAGCCGGGTCGGGGGAGCCATTGAGGGGCTGCGGAGCCGGTTCCATATCGATCGTAAAGAGATGCTCTTCTTCGGTGCCTCCAAGGGTGGTTCCATCGCCATCCACTACGCCAACGACTATCCTGAGGCCGCCCTGCTGCTTGCAGTGCCGCAAATGAACCTGCCGTACTACTTCAACAAGCCGTTTTTCAAGGACAACCTTCTGCAAAACCGTGCTCTGCGCGATGTCGGGCAACCAGAGGACCGCCTCCGCCGGTATTTCGCGGAAGGACGCAAAATTGATTACTTCTATACGAACTCCGACGAGCTGAGCAACCATTCACTGATCGAGTTGGCCTCCGACATACCCAATCTCTCAAAGTACCGCATCAATGGCGGGCATTCCGAGGTCGCCAGGGCCGCGCTGCCTGCCATGTTGTGCATCATCCGGAGATTTCTCAGCCACCCAGTGGAACAACAATTCGCGTGCGAAGAGATGCGTACCTTCCACCACGACCAGACCGTCCAGGTGCAGGTCCGGATCGATGCTGAAGCATCCATGGTCACCGGGGCCAACTGGTTCATCGCCGGGAGCTCGGGGAGAACACGGTTTCTGCAGCTGATGACAGAGCACTCCTATCACTTCGTCAAATACACCGCAGGTGAGCAGAGCCTTTTCCCCGCCTATGACCCAATCGACCAGCTCTCCCAGGTGATCGCCATGAAGGCCGATGGAACCACGTGGACCGGTGCCCTGCCGGAGGCTGTGAAACCGGGGACGCGGATACCTCAGAAGAGCCTGAGTTCCCAGGCGTTGACTCTTCACACAGAAACGACGCAGGACTATGCAGTGCTCGACGGCGATACCTTCGCGCGTTTCCGCTATCGCTGCCGCACACTGGCCCCTGACGGTGACACGATGGAAATCCATTTCGTTTCCGACCCCGAAGCAGACATTGCAGACGTCGAGGACAGTTGTACTCGGACTGCGTGCAGGGCCGCAGTCCAAGCCGTCGATGGCTGGGCCCTGGCGGACATCGCAGCTCTGAGGTTCGTCATCGCAGCGGGAGTCCAGCGCTTGCTGATTGTCGTCCATGGGGACCTGCAAGCCCAAGCTGCCGAGGTACTGTCCACCATCGACTGGGAAGAAACCAGTGTTGTGCTTGCGGACTCCCGGGAGGTGTTGGCCGGTGTCGGACATCACTGATTCAACCAGAGGCAGCCACGCCCCAAAGAACCAGATCATCCGCTCTTACGCGGACGTCGCCGCGATTCAGGACAACGTAGTACACCTCAAGGAAACGCCCGGTTCTGAATTCACCTCATCCAGCGTGGAATTCGCGGGAACCGGAAACGTCCTGTTCATCGAGGACGGAACAAGGCTCCGCAACACAAGGCTCCGCTTCTTGGGGAACGACGCCGTGATCCATCTTCGGAAGTCCCATGGGTTCCTCAGGCTGATCGTGACGGTATTCGAAGAGTCCGTCTTCTATTTGGGGCCCGGTGCAACTTTCACGGCAGAAGCACGGGTCCTTCCCACTGAACGCAGGCACGTGATCGTGGGCAGCGATGCAATGTTTTCGTCGCGGGTTGCCTTCAGGACGGCCGACCCACACTTGATCTACTCAGTCGAGCACCACCAGCGGGTCAATCCGAGCGAGTCCATTTGGGTGGGGGACCATGTGTGGTTGGGGGAAGACACGCTTCTTCTCAAGGGAGCCAGAGTCGGTTCCGGCAGCATTCTTGCGGCCCGTGCCTTAATTACCAAAAACGTCCCGTCCAACGCTACTGCCGCAGGCGTGCCCGCAAGGATCGTAAGCAAAGGGATCTTCTGGGCGCGACCATCCGTGCATGGGTACACGGTGGCCCAAACGGAAAGGAGCCTTGTCCATTCGGGGGATGAGTTCATCTTCGTCCCCGATGAACAGGTCATTGACATCTCCACCTTGGAACGCGGGTTGGACGCTGCTACCTCCGGCATCGGACGGGCCGCCTGGTGCTTCCAGTTGGATCACATGGGCGCCAGGAACCGGTTCTATCTGGGGTGAAACCAATCAGCCGCGCCGCCTGGTGGGGCGACGCGGCTGAGGATGGGTTTGCCTACTTGTGGGCGGCGAGGATGGTGGAGGCTTCCTGGCGGGTGGTGCCGGAGGACTCGATGTGGGCCAGGGCGGCCGGGATTTCCCAGCCCTTCTTCCGCATCGCGGTGGCCCAGAGGCGCCCGGCCCGGTACGAGGACCGCACCAACGGACCCGACATCACACCAAGGAACCCGATCTCCTCGGCCTCGTGCTGGAGATCCACGAACTCCTGCGGCTTGACCCACCGGTCCACCGGCAAGTGCCGCTCGGACGGGCGCAGGTACTGGGTGATCGTGATCAAATCACACCCGGCCGCATGCAGATCCCGCAGCGCCTCGGAGATTTCTTCCCGGGTCTCGCCCATGCCCAGGATCAGGTTGGACTTGGTCACCATGCCCAAATCCCGGCCCTGCGTGATGACATCCAGGGACCGCTCGTACCGGAACGCCGGACGGATCCGCTTGAAAATCCTCGGCACGGTCTCCACGTTGTGCGCGAACACCTCGGGCTTGGAATCACAGATCGCCGCGATGTGCTCGGGCTTGCCGGAGAAATCAGGGATCAACAACTCCACCCCGGTGCCCGGGTTCAGTTCGTGGATCTTCCGCACCGTTTCGGCGTACAACCACACACCCTCATCGGCCAGGTCATCACGGGCCACCCCGGTCACCGTGGCGTACCGCAACTGCATGGCCTGGACGCTCCGCGCCACTTTGGTGGGTTCGAACATGTCCACTGGGGAGGGCTTACCGGTATCGATCTGGCAGAAATCACAGCGCCGGGTGCACTCTGACCCGCCGATCAGGAATGTCGCTTCCTTGTCTTCCCAGCACTCAAAAATGTTCGGGCAACCGGCCTCTTCACAGACCGTGTGCAGGCCTTCCTTCTTCACCAGATTCTTGAGCTGGACGAACTCCGGACCCATCTGGACCTTGGCCTTGATCCACTCGGGCTTGCGTTCAACCGGGACCGCCGAGTTACGCTGCTCAACGCGCAGCAACTTACGGCCTTCAGGTGCCAGGGTCACTGGAGTGCTCCTTCGTGGGTGGAAATGAGTGCTTCTTCATGCTTGCGGAATTCTTCCGCGAAGCGGTCAACGATGTCGGCCGGGTTGATGGTCCGGCCGGCTTCCAGCGACATGGTGGTGACACTGGCGTCGGAAATTCCACAGGCAATGATCTGTGCGTAAGGCGCCAAGTCATTGCTGCAGTTGATGGCGACACCATGCATGGTGACGCCGTCCAGGACACGGATACCGATAGCGGCAATTTTGCGGTCCGGACCCTTGTCATCGGCAAGCAGCCAGACGCCGGCCCGGCCTTTCACAGTCACGGCGTTGATGCCGTAGTCCGACATCACGGCAATCATGATGGCTTCGAGCCGTTCCACGTAGTCGCGGATACCGGCGCGGTTCTTGAGTTTGAGGATGGGATAGGCGATCAGCTGTCCTGGACCATGCCAGGTCAACTTTCCACCGCGGTCCACGGGAACGACGGGTGTCCCGTCAAAGGGCCGCTCGTGATCTTCCGTGAGTTTGCCGGCCGTATAGACGGCAGCGTGCTCCAGGAGCAAAACGGTGCTGTTCTTCTCGCCCGCAACAACTTTGTTGTGGATCTCGCGCTGCAGGTCCCAGCCCTGCATGTAGTCAACGAAATCAGGGGCAAGACCCAGTTGTGAAAACTCAAGAGTCATGGGTTCAAGCTTAGACCCAGCGGCAGACTGTCCATGATTTTGTGGCGAACCTCTCAGTCGCATCACGTGCTGTTGATGCCAGGGAGTGATCTGGGTGCGACCTGTGGATAACTTCTGCGGAAAATTCCGTATTCCGGTAGATCTTGTCTATGGAAACTCTGGATCCGCCCGCCGCCGTCACGCCGTCCGCTCCGGGCTATGCGACATCCCGCATGTTGGGCCAAGGCAGTACTTCTACTGTATGGCTGGTCACCAGGAGCAGCGATGGGGCGCGGTTCGCCATTAAATGCGCCAGTCCCGGAGCCCAGATGGCGCAATCCAAGGTTCTTGAGGAAGCCTCGAGGGAGGTCAAGGTCCTGTCCGGCCTGAAACACCAGCACCTGGTTCGGGTTCACGACGTCGTTCCGCTTGAAGGCGATTGCGTGGGGACACTGGGCATCGTCATGGACTACGCGGCGGGCGGCTCGCTGGCCAACCTGATGGCAGGGCGGGGAAGGCTCCATGTAGGCGAAGCTGTCACCATTCTGACCCCTCTTGCCCAGGCCTTGGACTACCTCCATGCCAATGGCACCGTGCATGGTGACGTGGCGCCTGGAAATATCCTCTTCACTGCCGAGGGGAAGCCACTGCTCGCGGACCTGGGCATTGCCTCCGTGGTGGGAGGTGGCCGGCCAAACCTTGAGGCTGGAACACCCGGCTTCACGTCGCCGGGTGGCGCAGTTGCCGCCGGCAGTGGGACTGACGCTTTGCAGGAACTCCAGCCGGCGCGTGATATTTATTCCCTTGCCGCCGTCGGGTGGTACTGCCTGACAGGGGCGGCCCCGGAGACCACTCAGCACCGGCCGCCGTTGTCGGTGGTGGTTCCGGATGTTCCGAGGTCATTGGTGGCCGCATTGGAGGCTGCCCTGGATGTCGATCCGCTGGTGCGGCCAACGGCCAGGGAACTGGCCATGGCGATCTTCAGGAGCGCGGCGCCGGCGCCGGTGGACTTGTCCGGGGCCGTACATTCCTCCGTCATTCCTGACCTGCTGACCCGCCGACAGGCCTTGGGGCGTCCCGAACGCCGCATGCCCCGATGGGTTGGATCATGGCGGAGGTTCCTCCTGCAAGGGCTACGGCCTGGACTTCGTCCGGAGGGTCGACGGCCCCAACGTCGTGGTCGCAGGTTCAGGTTCACGTTCAGTGCGGCCATACTGACTACCGGGTTGCTGCTCGGCACCGCGGCATGGATACTGTGGCCGCAGAACCCGCAGCATCAAAGCCTGGAGTTATCTGCGCAGCCGCAGCAAGCAGCGGCGGAGACCTTGAATCCGGCCCCAGGGCCAGGAACCACGGTGTCCGCCGCTCTGCCGGAAGAACTGGCCGAAGGACTCCACGCCGAAGATCCGGCAGTGGCCGTTGCCACGCTGGCATCCGTGCGCGACATTGCACTGGGGCAGGGAAGACCTGAGTTATTGGCTTTGGTCAATGCCGCTGGATCACCCGCGGAAGCCTCTGATCAGCTGCTGGCGGACCACCTGCGGAAAACCGGAACGATGTACGCCGGATTCTCGACGACGTTATCCGCGGATGGCGTGTCCGGACTCGGGGAGGCCGGCGACGCCGTGGTCACGGTGACTGTCGCGACATCCGGCTATGAAGAACGTGATGCCTCAGGAGCCAAAGCCCGGCCACAGCCTGCCGGCCCGCCGCAGAAGCTTCGCGTTCACGTCGTTCGCGCTGACGGGCGATGGTGGATTTCAGAAATCCTCGCTCCAAGCACCGGCAAGGAAAGCGACACCCTGGACCACACTGGTCCAGCGACCAACGGCTGACGGCCAACCGCCCGGTCAGCGTGCCCTGTCCTTGGTCAACCAGGCCATGGCGTCAGATAAGGATGGGTGCTCCCACGTGAAACCAGCGTCCGACAGCCGGGCAGGCTCCATTCTCTGGTTGGCAAGAACCAGCTCATCGGCAAGCCGCCCCAGCACCAAGCGCAAAGCGGGACGGGGGACACGTAAGAAGGCTGGCCGGTGGAAGGCTTTGGCCAGGGCGGCGACGATCGTGTTGACGTCTGCGCTTTCCGGGGCGCAAACATTCACCGCGCCATCAATGTCAGTTGTCAGCAGATGCGCCAACGCAGCCACTTCATCGGCCAACGTGATCCAAGGCCAGTACTGCCGCCCGTTTCCAAACGGCCCACCCAGCCCGATCCTCAGCAAAGGGAGGAGGGGTCCAAGCGCGCCCCCCGAGGTGCTGAGTACTACGCCGGTCCGCGGAGTCACTACGCGCACAACAGGGGGTGCGGTCCGGGCAGTTCGTTCCCATTCAACGCACAAGCTTCCCAACACGCCATGGCCAGGCCCCGAATCCTCCCGTAGAAGGCCCTCGCGTGAGGCACCGTAGTATCCGGAGGCGGATTGACTGATGAAGGTGGCCGGTGGTGTGCCGAGTCTTCCCATGGCGTCGGTCAGGGTCCGGGTGGTTTCGAGCCGGGAATCCCGGAGTTCCCGGATGCGTTTTTTGGTCCATGGGCGGTCCCCGATTCCGGCTCCGGAAAGGTTGATGACGGCCTCGGCCGTGTCCAGGACGGCTTCGTCGAGTTGCCCCGCGGCCGGGTTCCACGTCCATTCACCGGGGTCTTTGGCGGGCCTCCGCACCAACCGGATGACTTCATGGCCGTGGCCGGCCAGGTGCTCCGATAAAGCCGTTCCGATCATTCCTGACGCTCCGGACATCACGATTCTCATGACCCATCTCACCATGGGAAACGTGTGTGGCGGAAACGCCTGTCGGTGCGGCTGAGGGTGGGCGCCTCTTGACTATGATCGAACAATGACCTCCTCCAGCTACCTCCGTTTCCCGCATGTGCACGGCGATCTGGTCACTTTCGTGGCCGAAGACGACATCTGGGTGGCCCCCCTTTCCGGCGGGCGTGCCTGGCGGGTTTCGTCCCAGCAACTGCCGGCACGGAACCCCCGCTTCACTCCGGACGGAAAACGACTCGTCTGGACGGTGATTGTGGGAACGTCTCCGGAGGTTGTCACGGCCAACGTCGACGGCGGCGGCTACAGGCAGCTGACGTACTTCGGACACAGCACCACTAAAGTCAAGGGCTTCACACCGTCAGGAAATGTGGTGGTGACCAGCGCCTTCCAGCAGTCCGAAAGCCGCCACACGCATGCTTACAGTGTCCCCCTTGACGGGGGTGCCGCCGTCGAACTTCCCTTTGGACCCGTTGAGGCAGTTGCCTTCGGTCCCGAAATCGGTGACGAGAAGCCCGTGGTGTTGGCCAGTGTCCTTTCCCGGGAGCCTGCTTGGTGGAAGCGGTACCGAGGCGGCACGGCGGGCAAACTGTGGATCGACGCCGACGGTAACGGTGAGTTCGAGCGCTTGGTTCCGGAGATCGACGGGAACCTCACTGACCCCCTGTGGGTCAAAGGACGTATCGCCTTCCTTTCGGACCATGAGGGGTACGGCAACCTCTACTCCGTACTTCCGGACGGGTCGGGGCTGCGCCGCCACACCGATCACGAAGACTTCTACGTCCGGCATGCGAGCACGGACGGTGGACGGGTGATCTTCGAATCGGCCGGGGAACTGTGGATGCTTCCTTCTCTCGACTCAGACGCCGAGGCAAGCAAACTGGATATCACGCTGGGTTCAGCGTCGCCGGCGCGCCGCCCCGCGCCCCTGAAAGTCGCCGCACACCTCGGCGACGTCGTTCCCAACGCCTCGGGTACGGCCAGTGCCGTGGAATCACACGGCACCCTCCACTGGCTCCGGCACAAGGACGGGCCCTCGCGGGTAGTGGAGGCCACACCCGGGGTACGTGCCCGGCTGCCGCGTCCGCTGACGGGGGGCCGTATCGCCTACGTCGCTGACCATGGGGCCGTTGAAGCCCTGTACATCAAGCGCATCGCCTCGCGATTGTCCGCAGTCGTCGACGTACCAGACACGGTTGTTCCGACGCCAGCTCCGGTCGATGAAGCTGATCCACTGCCCAAACCGGTGTCTGCGTCCAACGTGTTGGGGCAAGCAAGTACTGAGGCGCGGGCAACAGCCACGCCGCCAACTGGTCCGGCAACCGGCACGGTGGCCGAGCCGTCCGCTGACACTGTGAGTGCTACGGACGCGCCGCCAGTCCCTGAAACGGCGGAAGACGCGATTGAGGTCCGGATTGAATTCCCGTCGCCTACGCGGACGAGTGCTTTGGAGGCGAGCCCGGACGGGCGATGGCTCGCAGTGGGGACCTCCTTCGGGGACGTCTTTGTTGCTGATACCGTTCAGGGAACGTTGACCCTTGTTGTCGGCGTGGGTGAGGGCAGCATCGAACAACTGGCGTGGTCCGGGGATTCGCAGTGGCTGGCGTGGTCCGAGCCGGTCACATCTTTCGGTTCGCGGAGTAAGCTCCGCATCACCCGCCCAGGTGACGCTGAGGCGGGCATCATTGATGTCACTGACGGCCGTTTCTGTGACGAATCACCGCGGTTCACCCCTGATGGGAAGTTCCTTGCTTTCCTGTCGAACCGAAGCTTCGACCCCGTCTATGACGGCCACTCCTTCGACCTGTCCTTCCCGAGCCCCATCAAGCCGTATCTTGTGGCCTTGGCAGCGGACACGCCTTCACCTTTTGGCCCGTCCGTTGATGCGCTGGAGGATGTGGCGACTGCCCCGGTCAAGCTCGACGACGGCGGCGCACCTGCCGTGCGCATCGACCCGGAGGGCCTGGCTCACCGCGTCATCGGTGTGCCCGTGCCGCAAGGGAATTACTCGCAGCTGGCTGCCGCAGACGGTGCCTTGCTGTGGCTCGATACCGAACTCTCCGGCGTGACGGGCGAAGGCAAGGGCACCCTTGCAGATAAGAAGGCCGCACCGGCCCTGGTGCGCTACGAGCTCGCCAAGCGCAAGAAGACCACCTTGGTTGCCGCAGTCGACAGCTACAGGTTGTCGGGGGACCTCAAGCGGGTTGTGTACATCCTGGACCAGCAGGTGACCTCGGTACCTTCCGACACCAAGGTGGACGAGGAATCCGGAGACCTGGTGAAGGTGGAACTGAACAGGATCCGGGTCATTCTTGATCCGGTGGCTGCCTGGGGGCAGGCCTTTGAGGAGGCTTGGCGTCTTCAGCGGGACTTCTTCTGGACCGCAGACATGGCGGGCCAGGATTGGGACTCCGTCTACAAGCGCTACCGCCCGATGGTGACCCGGCTGGGCTCGCATGACGACCTGGTGGACCTGTTGTGGGAGTTGCACGGTGAGCTGGGAACCTCGCACGCCTACGTCAAGCCTGCCGCTGTGAGCGAGCCAGGTCGTAACGGTCAGGGCCGCCTGGGCGCCGAGTTTCACTTCGGCAGCAGGGGCTGGGAAATCACGCGGATCCTGGCAGGGGAGTCCTCGGACCCGCTGGCGACTTCACCCTTGACGCGACCGGGTGCAGACGCGAAGGCCGGTGACGTCCTCCTGGCGATTGACGGCGTCGAACTTTCGGCGGCTTTGACGCCCGCAATGCAGCTGGTGGGAGCAGCCGGCCGGACGGTGGAGCTGACCCTGCTGAACGGCGAAGGACACGGTAGGGCCGCCGGGGCCCAGCGTCGTGTGGCTGTTGTCCCCGTCCGTGATGAAGAAAGGCTTCGCTACCAGGACTGGGTCCGGGCCAACCGCCGCACCGTGCGGGAGGCGTCGGACGGCAAGTTCGGTTACCTGCACGTCCCGGACATGATGGCCAACGGCTGGGCGCAGCTTCACCGCGATCTGGATACCGAAACCGCCCTGGACGGCCTGATTGTGGACGTACGGCGCAACCGTGGCGGGCACACCTCCCAGCTGGTCGCCGAACTAATCGGCCGGAAGGTCACTGGCTGGAGCATGCCGCGTGGGGAGAAGCCGCGGACTTACCCGGATCACGCCCCCCGCGGTCCTGTGATCATCCTCGCCGACGAATTTGCGGGATCGGATGGCGACATCATCACCCAGGTTTCCAAACTGAGGGGCATTGGCCCCGTGATCGGTACGCGGACATGGGGAGGCGTAGTGGGCATCGACAACCGCTTCGCCTTGGCGGATGGCACCGGGGTGACGCAACCCCGCTACGCCACGTGGTTCAGCGGCGGGATCGGCTGGGATGTGGAAAACCGCGGAGTGGAGCCGGACATCGAAGTACTGTTCCCGCCCCACGCCTATGCCGCCGGTACTGATCCGCAGTTGGAGTACGGCATTGGTGCCCTCAAGGAAATGATCCAGGAACTGCCCACGGACAGGCCTCCCCTCCGCGAGGGCTACCGCAAGGTCCGTCCGGAACCGTTGCCCTCACGTCCGCAAAAAGGCTAAGGGCAGAAGGGTCAACGGCGAAGAGCCCCGCCGTTTCCGTGAAGGAAGCGGCGGGGCTCTTCTTGTGCTTAAGCGGTGCTGTTCAGCACACGGTGGAGCTAGACCGACAGCGTGGCATCCAAGGTGATCTCGATGCTGGCCAGTGCACCCGAAACGGGGCAACCTGTCTTCGCGTCTTCGGAGATCCGGCGGAAGTCTTCTTCGGACAGGCCGGGAACCTTTGCGGTCATGGTCAGGTGGCTCCCGGTGATGCCGGTTCCGGGAACGAAAGTGACATCTGCCTTGGTGCTGACTTCCTCAGCGGTGAATCCTTCACCTGCGAGGGCGTGGCTGAAAGCCATGGAGAAGCAAGCGGAGTGGGCCGCGGCGATCAGTTCTTCGGGGCTGGTCTTGCCACCGGACTGTTCGGTACGTGCCTTCCAGGTGACATCGAACGTGCCCAGGCCTGAGCTGTCCAGCGTCGTGTTGCCGGCGCCCTCGATCAGGTTGCCGTTCCAAACCGTGTGTGCGGTGCGTGTTGCTGCCATGTCCACTCCTTGAGGTCGTTGTGAGTCGGCAACCAGCCTGAGGCAGGTGCCACCGGTTTCCATCCTAGGGATTTGCCCGTGGGACCGCACGGCCATTCCGCTGTCAGTGGATTGTGACCCCGGGGACTGGCGGGATGGAGACGGAAAACGCTGTCTGGCGTCAGGAAGGCGCCGGATCAGTTCCAGAGCGTGGCGATAGCGATGTTCACCAGGGCAAGGCCGCCCACACCATGAGCCAATCCTGTGGAGACAGGCTCGCCCTTTTTGACCTTGCGGGAGCCAATGACGGCAAGGACTGCCACAGCCACGCCAATGGCGAACTTAACCCCCAGCTTGAAGTAGTTGGGATCGGCATCAGGCAACAAGGGGAACAGACCCATCATTGCGATGCCGGTCAGGAGCTGCAGGAAGGCGCCATCGCGCTGGCGCGGGTGGATGGTTGGCTCCTTGATGGTGGCGATCCAGTAGCCCACAATCATGGCCGCGCCGACGATGTGCAAGAACACCAGAATGCTGAAGAGAATACTCATGGACCCAGCTTATCGAGTTGGTTCTACGTCCCGTAGCAAAGCCACGCGGAGCGGATACAGCAAAGGGGCAGGTCACCGGATTTCCCGGTGACCTGCCCCTTCACGCCACTGTCGGACCTTGTGGCACTAAGCCCTAGAGGCCAAGGTCAGCTTCGAAAGCACCTTCCTCAAGGCGTGCCTTGAGGGTCTGCAGGAAGCGACCGGCGTCTGCGCCGTCCACCAAGCGGTGGTCGTACGTGAGGGAAAGGTACATCATGGAGCGGATAGCAATCGAGTCGTCGCCATTTTCGTCGGCAACCACCACGGCACGCTTGACTATCGCACCGGTTCCGAGGATACCCACCTGCGGCTGGTTGATGATCGGAGTGTCGAACAGCGCGCCAACAGAACCGATGTTGGTGATGCTGAAGGTACCGCCGGACAGCTCGTCCGGGCCGATCTTGCCGTCGCGGGTGCGGCCTGCGACATCGGCGATCTTGCCGGCGAGGCCCGCAAGGTTCAGGTTGCCGGCGTCGGAGATGACCGGAACCAGAAGGCCCTTGTCAGTGTCGACGGCGATCGCCAGGTGCTCAGCGTTGTGGTAGGTGATTTCCTGCTTGGATTCGTCGTAGGCGGCGTTCAGCTTAGGGTGCTGCTTCAGGGCTTCAGCGACAGCCTTGGCGATGAACGGCAGGAAGGTGAGCTTGACGCCGTTCTGGGCCAGGAACTGGTTCTTGGCCTTGAGACGGAGCTTGGCGATCTTGGTCATGTCGACCTCATGCACCTGCGTCAGCTGGGTGGAGACCTCAAGGGACTCGCGCATGCGGCGGGCGATGACCTGGCGGATACGCGGTGCCTTCTCCGTGGTGCCGCGCAGGGACGAGGCTACTACCGGAGCAGCAGCCTTGGCAGCGGGGGCTGAGTCTGCGGGGGCCGATGTTGCGGGGGCAGCGGCGGCCTGCTTGGCTTCGGCAGCGGCCAGGACATCCTGCTTGCGGATACGGCCACCGACGCCGGTACCGGAGACGGAAGCAATATCCACACCGTGCTGGTTGGCAAGTTTGCGGACCAGGGGAGTGACGTAACCGGATTCCGAAGAACCTTCAGCTGCGGGAGCAGCAGCCGGAGCGGCAGCGGGTGCAGCAGCCGGAGCGGCAGCGGGTGCAGCGGCAGGTGCTGCGGGAGCGGGTGCAGCAGCAGGTGCAGCTGCCGGAGCGGCAGCAGGTGCAGCGGCAGGTGCTGCGGGAGCGGGTGCAGCGGCAGGTGCCGCGGTTGCGGGAGCGGCGGCCGGTGCGGCTGCGCCGGAACCGATGACAGCAAGGACGGAGCCAACCTCAGCGGTCTCGTCCTCGTTGACACGGATCTCCTGCAGGGTGCCTGCAACCGGCGACGGGATTTCCGTGTCGACCTTGTCGGTGGAAACCTCCAGAAGGGGCTCATCCACCTCCACGGTGTCGCCGATAGCCTTGAGCCAGCGGGTCACGGTACCTTCGGTGACGCTCTCACCCAACGCGGGGAGGGTTACTTCGTGGCCTTCGCCGCCGGAAGCGGCGGGTGCCTCGGCAGAGGGAGCTTCCTCTGCTGCTGGTGCAGCCGGAGCTTCCGCAGCCGGTGCAGCCTGTTCGGCGGGCGCAGCGGGTGCTTCCTCAGCAGGCGCAGCTTCGGCAGCAGGAGCACCGGAGCCTGAGCCGTCGCCGATGCGGACCAAGGGGGCGCCAACTTCAGCCGTCTCGTCTTCAGCGACGAGGATTTCTTCGATGACGCCTGAGATCGGAGAAGGGATTTCGGTGTCTACTTTGTCGGTTGAAACCTCGAGCAGCGGCTCGTCGATCTCTACCCGGTCACCAACCTGCTTGAGCCAGCGGGTGACGGTTCCTTCGGTGACACTCTCACCGAGGGCGGGCAAGTTAACGGATTCAGACATGTCGTCCCCGTTCTCCTTATTGATCTTTGTGCGGATGAATTCTGCTGGTCCGGTTCAGGTGCATGCGGCATATTCCGCCGCATGCACCTGAACCGTGGGTCTTGGTAAGACTTAGCCGTGGAGAGCTTTGCCCGCGAGGGCAAGGTGGGCTTCGCCCAGGCTTTCGTTCTGGGTGGGGTGGGCGTGGACCAGCTGGGCCACGTCCTCCGGGTAGGCTTCCCAGTTCACGATCAGCTGGGCCTCACCAATCTGCTCGCCCATGCGGGAGCCGATCATGTGGATGCCCACCACGGGGCCATCTTTCTGGCGTACGAGCTTGACAATGCCACCGGTGCCGAGGATTGAGCTCTTGCCGTTGCCAGCAAGGTTGTATTCCTGGGTCTGCACCTGGTCGTCGCCAAACTTCTCCTTGGCGGCCTTTTCGGTGTAGCCGACCGTGGCGATTTCAGGCTCGCAGTAGGTGACCTTGGGGATGTTGATGTCCTCGACGATTGCCGGGTTCAGGCCGGCGATTTCCTCGGCAACGAAGATGCCTTGCTGGTAGCCGCGGTGTGCGAGCTGGACGCCGGGGACGATGTCGCCAACGGCGTAGATGTTGCCGACGCCGGTGTGAAGACGTTCGTTGGTGATGACGAATCCGCGGTCAATGGTGAGGCCGGCTTCTTCGTAGCCCAGGTTGGCGGTGACAGGGCCACGGCCAACGGCGACGAGCAGGAGGTCGGCTTCGAAGGTCTGGCCGTCAACCAACGTGACCTTGACGCCGTCGTCGTTCTGCTCGACGCCCTGGAAGAAGATACCGGTGGTGAACTTGATGCCGCGCTTCTTGAAAGCACGCTCGAGGTTCTTGACGATCGAGGCGTCCTCGTTCGGAACCAGGGAGGGGAGGCCTTCGATGATGGTGACGTCCACGCCGAAGGACTTCCAGACGGAAGCGAATTCGACGCCGATGACGCCGCCGCCAAGAACGATGGCGCTCTTGGGGATGTAGTCCATGGTCAGGGCTTGGTCGGAGGTGATGACCTTGCCGCCGATTTCCAGGCCGGGCAGGGAACGGGAGTAGGAACCCGTGGCAAGGACGATGTTCTTGCCCGTGTAGGGGGTGCCGTTGACAACTACAGTGTTGTTGCCCTGGAGCTTGCCCTCACCCTCGATGACCGTGATGCCCTTGGACTTGATAAGTCCCTGGAGGCCCTTGTACTTGCCGGCAATGATGCCGTCCTTGTACGCGTTCACGGCCGGCATGTCGATGCTGTCCAGCGTGACGTTAACGCCATACTTGGCGGAATCGCGTGCATGGTCGGCCAGTTCGGCCGAGTGCAGGAGTGCCTTGGTGGGGATACAACCGTTGTGCAGGCAGGTTCCGCCGAGCTTTGCCTTTTCCACAAGGCCAACGGTGAACCCAAGCTGTACGGCCCGCAGGGCAGTGGCGTAGCCGCCGCTGCCGCCACCGAGTACCAGGATGTCGAATTCTTGCGCAGTTGCCTGATCGGCCACTAAAACGCTCCCTCGCGTGAATGATGACACGGGACTGCGTGCCATCTGGTCTTTGGAACTTGTTCTGCCGTGATTATGCCAGCACCTAAGTTCTCTTGCATTTGTGACTATCGAGTTCACCTTAGCGAACCACCTACCCATGCTCCACCCTCTGCGGGCGTTTTGTGGAGCGCTTGTGTCGAGACTCACGTTCACTTGTGACACAGCGCTACACGCCGCATAATTCCGGGGTTGCGCGGCCCTTGCAGGGTGTCCGGCAAGGGCCGTCGCAGCCCGGGTGGGCGGGGGCGTGCCGCTTAGGCGGAAACGGCGAGGAGATCCTCGGCGTAGGCAACCAGGGTACGGACGGTGCATCCGGTTCCCTGCTTGGGGGTGTAGCCGTATGGGCTGCCGTTGTTGAACGACGGACCCGCAATATCGACGTGTGCCCAAGGGATTTGCTGGCCGTCGCCGTTCTTGCCGACGAATTCCCGCAGGAAAACGGCTGCGGTCATCATGCCGCCGTTACGCTCGCCAATGTTGGCAAGGTCCGCCACCTGGGAATCCAGGCTTGGGCGTAGTTCTTCAGGCAGCGGCATCGGCCAGACCAGCTCGCCTGCCCGGTCTGCCGCCGACTTCAGGGCTGCGGTGACGGAATCGGAGCCCATGACGCCAGCCGTGCGCAGTCCCAACGCGATGAGTTGGGCGCCTGTCAGCGTGGCAACGTCAATGATGGCGTCCGGCTTTTCAAGACTGGCAGCGACGAGCCCGTCGGCCATGACCAGGCGCCCTTCGGCGTCGGTGTTGAGGACCTCGACGGTCTTCCCGCCGTACATGGTGAAGACGTCGGCAGGCCGTGCTGCAGCACCCGAGGGCATGTTCTCGGCAATGCAGAGCCACGCGGTCGCCTTGATGTTCAGGCCAAGCGAAGCGATGGCCAGGACGGTATTAAGGACGACGGCGGCGCCCGCCATATCGCTCTTCATGTCGCCCATGCCGAGGGCCGGCTTGATGGAGATACCGCCGGTGTCGAACGTGATGCCCTTGCCCACGAGGGCAATCTTCCTGGTGGCCTTGGCCGGCGTGTATTCGACCTTCACCAGGCGTGGCTGGCGGGTTGAACCCTTGCCGACGCCAAGGATGCCGCCGAAGCCTTCCTTTTCCAGGCGCTTCTCATCCCAGACAGTGACCTTGACGGGCAGGCCCTTGGCGAGTTCCTTGGCGGACTCGGCGAAAGACTCCGGGTAGAGGTGGCTGGGAGGCTGGTTGACCAGGGTTCGGGTGGCGTTGACGGCGCGGGCAACAACAGCAGCGCGATCCAGTGCCGGTTGTGCATCCTTGGGGTCGACATCGGAGAAAATCAGGGCCTTGGCTACGGGGGCTTTCAGTCCGTCCTTGCTGGAACGGTGCTCCGTGTAGGAATAGGCGCCAAGGGCGGCACCCTCAGCGATGGCCGCGACGTCGGCGATGCCGGTGGTGGGGAATGCCAACGTTACTGACGTGACGCCTGCCAGTTGCCGGACGGCAGAGCCCGCGGCGCGACGCAGGGACTCTTCGGGGAGGCCGCCGGATTCCGACAGTTTGCCCACGCCGGCGAGGACCAAAATTCCCGAGCCGGTCTCCGGCAAGCCCGGGAGCCGGTGTGCCTGATCGGCGGCGCCGGTGATCCCCAACAGTTTGAGTGAGCCCGCAACGGACTCGGCTGCCTTTGCGCTCAACGGATTCGGGAGCAGCACTGGCCCATCCGCACCTTGCGCAACTCCAATCACAAGCGCGTCGCTGGGGGACTTTTTCAGGTCCTTGGCGATGATGCCCAGGATGATGTCAGTAGTCTTGACCACGAGGATGTTGCCTCACTTCTCTCTGCATTGCATGGCTGGGCCGCATGTTTGGCGGCCTGCCCCGGTACGCGCCCGACGTCCTCTTCCGACGGCGGCCTTGGTCTTCAGGGGCCAGTGTCGCAAGAGGATACCGGCCTGTTTCGATCGTAGTCTCTTGAGCGCTGTGGACAGCAATTAAATGAGAGCTGCGGCACATCCGGTGCAGGAATGCCCGCTGGAGGTGCAGCGTTGTAAGAATTAATGGAATCCCACCGCTACTACCAAAGGCCCCGTTGGCGCCATGTGGCCGGCACCTCCGGGACTTTCCCCTACTTTGTCATTGCGAAAGGAACACGCCGTGTTTGAACGGATATCCGGCTCCCTCCTGGACCCTGAATCGCTGTACGCGCGCAACATCGAGACCTTCCACAGCCCTGAGCTCCGCGGGCTGAACATGGTCATGGGATTCACTGGATTTGCCGATGCCGGCCAGGTGGTCCGGCAGATCAACGCGGAACTGCTGGACGAGCTCGACGCCGAGGTTGTGGCCATGTTCGACGCCGACCAACTGATCGACTACCGTTCGCGCCGCCCCCACATCAGCTTCGTGGAAGATCACGTGCAGGATTACCAAGCCCCCAAACTTGGCCTGTACAAGTTGACCGACGGCCTTGGCCAACCGTTCCTGTTGCTGGCCGGCTTCGAACCGGACCTCCAGTGGGAGCGTTTCTCGCGGGCGGTCGTTGGGATTGTTGAAGAGCTGGACGTCAACTTGGTCACCTGGATCCATTCCATTCCCATGCCTGTCCCGCACACGCGGCCCGTGGGAGTCACCGTTCATGGCAACCGGCCGGATCTCATCGAAGGTATTTCCAGCTGGAAGCCCACTGTGGACGTTCCCGCTGCAATCGGTCACGTCCTTGAACTGCGGCTGACGGAAGCGGAACGCAACGTGGCGGGCTACGTGATCCATGTCCCGCATTACTTGTCAGAAGCGGAGTACCCTCCGGCGGCCGTAGCCGGCCTGGAGTACCTTGGGGCGGCAACATCGTTGATGTTGCCCACCGACCGGCTCCGTGAGTCAGGCCGGGAAGTTGGGCGCCAGATCGCCGAGCAGATCGAGGCCTCGGAAGAGGTCCAAGCGGTGGTCACCAATCTTGAGACCCGGTACGACGAGAAATCCGAGGGCGTAGTCCGCCGCTCGCTCCTGGCGGACGAGAACGACGAGCTGCCCAACGCAGAGGATATCGGAGCCGCCGTCGAGGCCTATCTGGCCCGTAAGGACTCGCCTCAATAAATCATCTTTCAGGAGGTGACAGGCATAATTGAGGGGTGAATGCACCCCGCGCCTGGCTTATCTGGACGATCGGCGTGTTCGCCTACCTGGTGGCGGTGGCGCAACGAACGTCCTTCGGCGTCGCTGGATTGGAAGCTACTGACCGGTTCCATGCAAGTGCAGCTGCCATCTCCTTCTTCACCGTGCTTCAACTCCTGGTCTATGCAGGGCTGCAGATTCCGGTAGGGGTCCTGGTTGACAGGTTCGGTTCACGGGCCATGATCGCCGGGGGAGCAGTCCTGATGGGGCTGGGCCAATTGCAGCTCGCGTTCGCGGACAGTGTGCCCGGGGGCGTCCTGGGTCGGGTCCTGGTGGGTGCCGGTGACGCCATGACCTTCATTTCGGTGATCCGTCTGGTGCCGTTGTGGTTCGCTCCCGCCAAGGTTCCCTTGGTGACGCAGCTCACCGGGATGTCCGGACAGTTGGGGCAGCTCTTCAGCGTAGTTCCTTTTGCGCTTCTCCTTCACACATCAGGGTGGACCCCGGCGTTCCTCACCCTGGCCGCCATGTCAGTGTTGGCTGTGGTGCTGGTTCTCGCGATGCTGCGGGATGCTCCTCCCGGGCATCCGCCCAAGGAGTCCGGGCAAGGCCTGAGGGCCACGGGAGTCTCCCTGTCACGTGCTTGGAAACAGCCGGGGACCCGGCTGGGGTTGTGGAGCCACTTCACCGTCCAGTTCAGCGGAAACCTGTTCGCCATGACCTGGGGCTACCCGTTCCTGCTCTCGGCCCAGGGCCTTGATGCCGGGACAGTCTCCGCTTTGATGGCGCTCTTTGTGGCAACCGCCATCATTGCGGGCCCGGGCTTTGGCCGCTTCGTTTCCAGGCACCCCATGCGACGTTCAGCGATGGTCCTGCTGATCACCTTGGCGACTGCTGTGGCGTGGGCTGCCGTCATCCTTCTTCCTGACCGCGCTCCGCTGTGGATGCTGGTGGTGTTGGTAGTGGTACTGGCGGTTGGCGGTCCGGGGTCCATGATCGGTTTCGACTTTGCGCGGACCTTCAACCCCTCGCACCGGATCGGCACAGCAACCGGAATTGTGAACGTTGGCGGCTTCATTGCGGCACTTGTTGCGATCTACCTCATCGGCCTGGTTCTGGACCTCCTGAATGCCAGCGGTTTCTCGGGCGGCGATTTGTACGGCCTGGCACCGTTCCGCATCGCACTTAGCGTGCAGTTCCTGCTTCTTGGCCTGGGAACGGTCCTCATCCTGGTGACCCGGCGTAAAGTCCGGCGGCAGATGGCTGCCCAGGGAATCCATGTTCAGCCGTTGGTGGCGACCCTGGCCAAGCAGCGCCGGGAGCGTATTGAAAGAAGGCGCGCCTCCCGTGCCACCGCCCCAAACGATCAATAGGTAGGCTGCCGTTCTTGCCACAGCGTAATGTGGACCGGCTTTTCCACATAGGCAAGGTGTGGTCTGTTTCGGCTGGCCGGACGTACGCAGGCTGGAGGCATGACCACCAAGAGAACACTGAGCATCCACCGACCTGAAGACATTCTTGGCTATATCCCTCACATGCTGGGCTATTGGCCCGAAGAAAGCTTGGTTGCCATCACCATGCAGGGGAAAATCCTGGGCGCCACGCTGCGGGTGGATCTTCCGTCCCGCCGGTCCCCCCGGGCACTTGCCGCTTTCGCTGAACAGGTACGCCATTACCTGGTGGCGGACGAAGCCGCCAACGGTGTGGTGCTTGCTGTCTACGCCGATGCCGGTTGGGCCGACTGCACCGTCGCCGACCAGACGATGCCAATGATTGAAGCCTTGCAACTGTCCCTCGACGAGGTTGACTTGTCAGTCCGGGATGCCTGGCTGATCGGAAGCCAATACTGGCGCGGTGCCTTCTGTTCGGACAAAAGCTGTTGCCCGGAACCGGGACTTCCGGTGGCCCGCATCAAGGACAGCCAGCTGAGCGCTGAACTCGTGTACCAGGGGAGTGTAGTCGGTCCATCGCCAAGGAGCGGCACCGGACAACCTTCGCTCGCCAGATCAGGACCGCTGGATCCGTCCGTGATGGAAGCGGAGTCCCGGTTCGGGGAGCGCATCCTCGGTCTGTGGCGCAGTGAGCGATGCCTGGAGTCCGTCCTTGCGGTCTGGCATCACGTCCTCGCCAGGGTTGAGCATGGCGCTCCTCTGCAGCCGGAGACTGATGCGCAACTCATCGGTTTCCTCAGGACCACGCTGAAGGTGCCGGCTTGGCGGGATGCCGTGGTGGTGATGGCGGCCGCCGGCATGGACTCTGCAGTATCCGGCGCTGCTGCTTTTGAACTCTTCAGCGATGAAGAGTCCTGCGCGCCGCCGTTTGATGTTGGCGAACTCGGCGTTACGGCACCCGCAGCCAACCCGCCGGCCATTGCCCCTGGTGGTTCGAGTGGGCACGGGGATGTCTTCACTTATGGCGATGTCCTGCTGGGAATGCGCCCCGATACGCCGTGCTGGGGCCGCGTTGATGCGTTGCACCGTGTTCTTGCCGGGCTGTGCGTGGAAACGGAGTCAGGTGATGTGGCTGCCGCGGCGTTCACGCTCCAAGGCTGGATCTCATGGTGCAAGGGCAGCGGTTCAATCGCCCATGCATCCCTTGTTCGGGCTGAAACTGCCCGTCCTGGTTATCGATTGGCCGAACTTCTGATGGAAGTCCTGGGCCAGGGCGCCGTTTGTCGTTGGGCAAGCCGGCCCGGCTCGGCGTGGCGGGGGTCCAGGCAAGCACATGCATAGGACGCCTGTACCCACTTGGTGGAGTTCAACAGGCATGGGTTTCGCAAAACCGTGAGACAATGGATGCCGAGACCCGGTTGGGTCCGCGTTTGAATGCCTGCTTGAGCCCGGAAACGGGAACAAATCAGCGTTGTCGGGAGTTCTATCTACAGACTCTGCAGACGGCGATCGCATTTGAAATTGATCGCGGACTTGACAGGGTCATAGTGGTGTTGCCCGTATGGTGATTCCACAGACCGCCGCTAGAAAGGTTTTCTGTGACTCCGTCTTCCGTCGAGAAGGAACCCGCCGCCCAGGCTGAATTGACCGCCGAGGAAAAGAAGGCGGCCACGTCGGCAAAGCGCGCGGCGACACGCGCTGCCAACAAGGCTTCAGAGGGTGACTCTGACAAGCCCGCACCCAAGAAGCGTGGACCCAAGCCTGGCGCGAAGGCCGCCGCTGAGGCCGCGAACAAGTCTGGCTCCGACTCCGAGGAAGCCACTGCCGAGGACGAAGACTTTGATCCAGCAGCAGCGGAGGAAGTCGAAGTCGGGGAAGATGACACCGAGGATGGTGCAGCTGCCGCCAAGGACAAGGCCGCCCCGTCCGGCTCGGGATTCGTCTACTCCGACGCCGACGACGACGACGCCCCGGTCCAGCAGGTCATGTCGGCGGGCGCAACCGCCGACCCCGTCAAGGACTACCTGAAGCAGATCGGCAAGGTCGCCCTGCTGAACGCAGAGCAGGAAGTGGACCTGGCACTTCGCATTGAAGCCGGCCTTTTTGCCGAGGAAAAGATCAACGCTGATGACGGATCCATGGATCCCAAACTCAAGCGTGAACTTGAGTTCGTCATTCACGACGGAAAGCGCGCCAAAAACCACCTGCTCGAGGCCAACCTGCGTCTCGTCGTTTCCTTGGCCAAGCGTTACACAGGGCGTGGCATGCTCTTCCTGGACCTGATCCAGGAAGGCAACCTTGGCCTTATTCGTGCCGTGGAGAAGTTCGACTACACCAAGGGCTTCAAGTTCTCCACGTACGCCACTTGGTGGATCCGCCAGGCCATCACCCGCGCTATGGCTGACCAGGCCCGCACCATCCGTATTCCGGTGCATATGGTGGAAGTCATCAACAAGCTGGCACGTGTCCAGCGCCAGATGCTCCAGGACCTCGGCCGCGAACCAACGCCTGAAGAGCTGGCTCTGGAATTGGATATGACCCCTGAGAAGGTCGTGGAGGTCCAGAAGTACGGACGCGAACCGATCTCGCTCCACACCCCGCTCGGGGAGGATGGAGACTCCGAATTTGGTGACCTGATTGAGGACTCGGAAGCTGTAGTTCCGGCCGACGCCGTAAGCTTCACCCTTTTGCAGGAGCAGCTTCACTCGGTGCTGGACACCCTGTCCGAGCGCGAAGCCGGCGTGGTGGCAATGCGATTCGGCCTGACTGACGGCCAGCCGAAGACTTTAGACGAAATTGGCAAGGTCTACGGAGTGACGCGTGAGCGCATCCGCCAGATCGAATCGAAAACAATGTCCAAGCTGCGGCACCCGTCCCGCTCGCAGGTCCTCCGGGACTACCTGGACTAAATCTTCCCGTACTGCAAAAGCGGCCCAGTCGGATAACCGACCGGGCCGCTTTTTGTTGATCGCCGCTTTGCACATCCCGGACATGCCTGGGAAGCAAGAGCAACGAGGCCCCTCCCTGGTGGGAGGGGCCTCGTTATCTGATCAACGCAATACTTGCTGAATAGGGGAGTCCGGCTGTGCGGGCTGCCCTGCCTAGTCGACGGGGACGGGTGCCTTCTCGTTGAGGCGCTCGGTCTCATCGTGCCAGTCCGAAGTCATGGGCCGGAGCGTAGCTTCAACTGCACGTGCGTGGTGGCCGCAGAAAAGCAGCTCACCACCGGAGGACTCGAGTACAACGCGGACATATGCTTGGGCTCCGCAACGATCGCACCGGTCAGCTGCGTTTAGCGTGCGGTCGGCAACTGCTGTTGTCATGTCGGCCTCCTTAGTAGTTCCGTACATCCATATAACCAGCATTCGACGCAGATCCATGGCAAGGATGGGTCACTTTCGCTGTCCGCGTATCACATGTGCGTAACGTAACCACGCAGTTTGGCCCGTGCCGGGAGTGGCAACCAGTGCCTCCGGGCCGGCGGGGCTAGCCTAGTATGGGCAGTGTTTGCCCTGAGTTCCGGCAGCAACCAGCGACAACCAACGATAACCAGCGATAACCAGCGATAACCAGCAATAGACAGCAATTGGACAGCTGGAAAGCGCCCCAAGATTCACCTTGAGATATACCCCGAAGGAGCACACTGCGAGTGGCACCGAGTTCTGAATACAACGCCCGGCACCTGTCTGTCCTTGAAGGCTTGGAAGCCGTCCGCAAACGCCCGGGCATGTACATCGGTTCCACCGACTCCCGTGGCCTCATGCACTGCCTGTGGGAAATCATCGACAACGCCGTGGATGAAGCCCTGGCGGGCTTCGGCCACGACATCAAGGTCATCCTGCACGCCGACAACTCGGTGGAAATCCACGACGACGGCCGTGGCATCCCAGTGGACGTTGAACCCAAGACCGGCCTCTCCGGCGTTGAGGTCGTCTTTACCAAGCTGCATGCGGGCGGCAAGTTCGGCGGCGGTTCCTATACGGCATCCGGCGGTCTGCATGGCGTTGGCGCTTCTGTGGTCAATGCGCTGTCCAGCCGCTTGGACGTTCAGGTGGATCGCGGCAGCAAGACCTATCAAATGTCCTTCCGCCGGGGTGAGCCCGGCCGATTCGTGGACTCGGGTTCCAAGCCTGGCCCCGAGGCTCCGTTTGAGCCGTTCGTTGAGAATTCCGTGCTGGACGTCGTGGGCAAGGCCAAGCGGGGCGTGACGGGAACCCGGGTCCGCTACTGGGCGGACCGGCAGATTTTCACGCCTGATGCGAAGTTCTCCTACGATGACCTCGCCGCGAGGGCCCGCCAGACCTCCTTCCTTGTGCCCGGCCTGAAGATCACGGTCCGCGATGAACGCAAGTTGCCCGGAACTCCGGGTGAGAACGGTGCGCATGAGGAAGTGTTCCATCATGACGGTGGCATCTCGGAATTCGTTGAGTTCCTGGCCGCGGATGCCGGGGTGACGGATGTTTGGCGACTCCACGGCTCCGGAAAGTTCAAGGAAACCGTCCCGGTGCTGGACGACAACGGGCATAGCAAGATCGCGGAAGTCGAACGCGATTGTGAGGTCGATATTGCCCTGCGGTGGGGAATCGGCTACGAAACCACCATGCGCAGCTTCGTCAACATCATCGCCACTCCCAAGGGCGGAACCCACCAGTCGGGCTTCGAGGCGGCGCTGCTGAAGACTTTCCGTAAGGCCGTCGAAACGAATGCCCGCAAGCTCAAGGCGGGCAACGACAAAATCGAGAAGGATGACATTCTCGCCGGGCTCACTGCTGTCTTGACGGTCCGGCTTGCGGAGCCGCAGTTTGAAGGCCAGACCAAGGAGATCCTGGGCACATCGGCGGTACGGGCCATTGTGGCCAAGGTGGTGGAAAAGGAGATCACTGGCCGGTTGAACTCGGCCAACCGTAACGACAAGGCGCAGTCGGCCCTCCTGCTGGAAAAGATGGTCAGCGAGATGAAGTCGCGCATCTCGGCGCGTGTTCATAAGGAAACGCAGCGTCGCAAGAATGCGTTGGAAACCTCCTCGATGCCCACCAAGCTGGCGGATTGCCGCACGGACGATGTTGACCGGTCAGAGCTGTTCATCGTTGAAGGTGACTCCGCCCTGGGTACAGCCAAACTCGCCCGGTCTTCCGATTTCCAGGCCCTGCTGCCCATCCGCGGAAAAATCCTGAACGTCCAGAAGGCTTCCGTGGGCGACATGCTCTCCAACGCCGAGTGCGCGGCGCTTATTCAGGTAGTAGGGGCCGGTTCGGGTCGCAGCTTTGACATTGAGGCGGCCCGTTACGGCAAGGTCATTCTCATGACTGACGCCGATGTGGACGGCGCGCATATCCGGACCTTGCTGCTGACCCTGTTCTTCCGCTACATGCGACCCATGGTGGAAGCGGGCCGCGTGTTTGCAGCAGTTCCGCCCCTTCACCGGGTGGAAGTGATCAACCCCGGCCAGAAGGCCAACGAGATGATCTACACCTACTCTGAGGCGGAGCTTCATGTCCTCTTGGCGAACCTCGCCAAGGAAGGCAAGCGCTATAAAGAGCCCATCCAGCGGTACAAGGGCCTGGGCGAAATGGATGCGCAGCAACTGGCAGAGACCACCATGGATCCACGGCACCGGACCTTGCGGAAGGTTGGCATCGACAGCGCGCAGCGCGCTGAAGAGGTCTTTGACCTTCTCATGGGCTCGGACGTAGCTCCCCGCAAGGAGTTCATCATCGCCGGCGCCGCCACACTGGACCGGGAACGCATCGACGCTTAGCCGGCGGTGGGCGGAACCGCTGTTTCCTTGGTTCCAGGCGCGGCGAATGCCGTCAGCCCCACCAGCAGTGCCAGGGCTCCCAAGCCCAAAGGAAGTCCAACCGCCATGGCGATGCCGCCCACCAGCAACGGACCACCGGCATCGCCGAGTTCGCGTCCCAGCTCGGCTGAACCCATGGTTCTGCCCAGCCGTTCGGAGGGGGTCGAATCTGCCAGGTGCGCAAAAGCCAAGGGGGTGGACATGCCTATTCCTGCGCCGATCAGGACGGCAGCAAAGTAGATCCACGCCGCTCCGGGGAGGAGCCCTGCCATCAGTGTGCCACCCGCGATGCAGAGCAAGCCCGCCACCATGCCTGGCCTGTCGGCGAGGAGGCCTTGGTCCCGCAGTTGGCCGATGCCTGGTTGTGTCAGCGACGATGCCAGGGCCAACACCGTGACAACTGCCACGCTTCCTGCCGTGCCAAGGCCTTCGCGTGCCGCCATGGCAGGAAGGAAGCCGACCGCTGCGCCCAGGGCCCCGGTGGCTGCAGCCAGGACCAGTGTAGGGCCCAGGAATGATCTCTCGGTGCTCTGGCGCCAAACATCCACAATGGTGTACCGGGGGCGGGGCAGTGGTGCCATATGTGGCACCGCAACCGCAGCCCACGCGGCAACAAGGAGGCCCAAGGCGGACAGGACGCCGAAGAGGAGCGGGAAGCCGCCGCTGATGATGGCAACGGCTCCCAGCAGTGGTCCTATCGCGTAGCCGAGCCCCTTCCACGAACCGTATCGTCCGAAATACCGTCCGGTGTTCGATCCAGCGAGGCGTGCCACACTGGCCGATGATGCCGGTGAGAAAGCCGAAGCCGCCATGCCCTGTCCCAGTCTCGCTACAGCGAGCATGGCAGGCTGGTCGGCCCACAACCCGATCAGTGAGGCCGCGGAGAAGGCCAGGAGCCCACCCACGATGACCGGTTTCGGCCCGATGCGGTCACTCAGGGCGCCAAACACCGGCTTCAGGAACACTTCGGCGATGTCGTACAAGGCCAACAGGAGGCCCAAGGCCAGCAGGCTCAATCCAATGTCCGCGCTTTCGGCCCCCAGCCCGGCAGCGACAGCATGCGCGCCAAAGGCGGTGGTGAATCCCGCGGCGTAGAGCGGCCAGCGCTGAGTAGCTTGGATGGGGAGGGACGCGGCGTCTGTGGGATTCACGCTTCACAATGTACCCGGACGCTGGTCGACGCTGTGCCGCGCGAGGGCGGGTGGAGACTTTACGCAGCACTGGAAGGCTACGCATCCCGGGTGTACGACGCCACTTTGCCGGAGTCGCCTCCGTGTTCGCAGCCTGACCCGGCACTCCCGTTCAGCCCAAGAGTCCCGGGACGATCAACAGCGCGGTCGGCACCGCCAGCAGCAAGGCCGAGACTACCAGGACAAGGACTCGAAGGCCCTTGGTGAGTGGCGGCTGGGGTGAGAGGAGGCGGCTGACGCGTGACGCCGTCGTGCGTGGTGAGTCGGCCCCTCCGGTGGCACTGACGGCGTTGCCCTCCACCACGGCCCCGCCGGCGTTGAGTACCCCGGTTCCAATGGCTGGCTGGGAGGTTCCGCTGGCGACGATCGCGATGGCCTTGATCAGGGTGCCTTTGCTTTCGGTCCGCAAAGCGACGTCATCGGCCAGCATCTCGATCAGGGAGTTCACCGCCGTCTGGGCCAGTCGTGTGGTGGGGAACCACGGCAGGGCCTGGCGCCAGGCGGCAAAGGCCCACAGGAGGAGGTCGTGGCGCTGGGACAGGTGGGCATTCTCGTGAATGAGGACGGCCCTGAGCTCAGCCGGTTCCAAGGCTGCCATCAGGCCGTCGGACAGCACCGTGACGGATCGCGCGCCGCCGGGGAGGCAGTACGCCACGGGGGAGTCGTGGTTGATGACCACAGTGCCGGGGCCGTCGTCGGACGGAGAGGCGAGCAACGCCAGCAGTTCGCGGTGCCGCCGTCTCTGGCGCTCAATCTTGTAATAGGTCAGCAACAGGGTGAAAACCAGGTGCGCGGTCAACAGCGCCGCCGCGGACAGTGCGAAGAGGTGCCAAAAGCCCAAGGCTGTGGTGGGTTCGTTGTTGAAGACCATGCCGGCCAGGCTCTTGAGACCGGCGATGAGGTTGTCGCCGATGGGCTCCAGCCCGTAGACCAGCATGGCGCCGATCATGGACAGCCCACCAGCGAGGGCGATCGCCTGCCAAAGGACCATGGCCGTGAACGGTGAGCGGGCCGGCCACTGGGCGCGGGACAAGAGGACGGGCACCGGCCATGCCAAAATCAATGCCAGGACCGCAAGCAGGTATGAGGTCCAGAACATAGTGGCTAATTGTAGCCGAGCAGTTTGCGCAGGGTAGCGGCTTCACTTTCGGTGACGGAACCAATGAAGCGGGCCAGAACGGCCTCGCGGTCCGGAGCGGAGCCCAGGACTTCATGCATCAGTTCGGCGGTGTGGTCAGCGCGGCTGGAGACAGCTTGGTAGCGGTGCGGACGCGTACCGCGCTCACGCTCCACCAGCCCCTTCTTTTCCAGGCGTGACAGCACGGTAAGCACCGTGGTCACGGCCAAGTCCTTGCCTTGATGTCCCGCAGTGCCGTCTCCGGCCTCGGAATCCTGCGCCAGGAGATCGCGCAGGGTATTGGCAGTTGCAGCCTCCTGGCCTGCCCAGAGCAGATCCATGACTGCCCGTTCCAGTTCCCCAAGACTTGCCATCTATACGTCCCTACCTTCCGCTTCCCGGTGCAGGGTGACTGCTGCCGGGAGCGATGATCCAACATTCCACCATAAATCTACCGCTTTTCAGCTCTTCATTCTACGTGAGGTAGAACTATCGGCGCGCCGCGGCCGTTGGGGAGCCCTTGCGCGTGGGTTACGCCACTTGAAGAATGGGTTTCGTCGCCCGCCATTTGTTCTACACTGTGTAGAAGAGAAGTTTTCTACGCAATGTAGAAGTAACGTCATCGTACTTCGGTCCGCCGTACAAAGGACAGCCATGGACGCCTTGGAAATCGCACGCTGGCAATTCGGTATCACTACCGTCTACCACTTCATGATGGTGCCCCTCACTATCGGTCTGGGACTGGTGGTGGCCATTATGCAGACCATCTGGTACCGCACGGGCAAGCCCGAATACCTCCGGATGACCAAGTTCTGGGGAAAGCTCTTCCTCATCAACTTCATCATGGGTGTTGCCACGGGTATCGTGCAGGAATTCCAATTCGGTATGGCGTGGAGCGAGTACAGCCGGTTCGTCGGTGATGTGTTCGGCGCGCCGCTGGCCCTTGAGGCCCTGCTGGCTTTCTTTGTTGAATCAACGTTCCTGGGCCTGTGGATCTTCGGGTGGAAGCAACTCAAGCGCGGCGTGCACCTGGCTTGCCTGTGGATCGCCGTGATTGGTTCCGTCTTCTCTGCCTACTTCATCATCGTGGCGAACTCCTGGATGCAGCACCCTGTAGGAGTGGAGATGGTGGACGGACGGCCCGTGATGACCGACGCCTGGGCAGTCTTCACCAACAACACAGCGCTGGTGGCTGTACCGCACACGCTGTTTGGTGCGTTGGCAGTTGCCGGCGCGTTCCTCCTGGGCATCGCCTGGTATCACTTGTGGCGTCGCCGGCATGACGGCATTGACGTCGTGGGCAAGGACGGCAAGCTGATTCCTGGGGAAGCTCCGATCCCGGGCCGCGACACGTCCGACTACACCGTGTGGATGAAGAGCCTCCGGATCGGTGCCGTTGTTGCCATGATCTCCTTCGCCGGAACCGCCATCACGGGCGACCTGCAGGGCAAGCTGATGTTTGAACAACAGCCCATGAAAATGGCTGCCGCTGAAGCCGCCTGCCATGACGGCACGGGCTTCTCGGTCCTGAGTGTTGGCAACCTCGGCGCCACCAACTGCGATGACATTGTTGCCGTAATCGAAGTACCCGGCATCCTCTCCTTCCTGGCCAAGGGGGACTTCACTACCGAAGTGAAGGGCGTCAACAGCCTGCTGGGCGAGTACAAGGAAAAGTACGGAACCCATCTCCCGGACAACCCGCTGTACGGCGACCGTGCCGGACAGGAAATCCAGTACGTGCCCGTGATGGAAGTGACCTACTGGGGCTTCCGCATGATGATCGGCTTCGGCGGGATCGCAGCCTTTGCCGCACTGCTGGCTCTCTGGGTGACCCGCAAGGGCGTAGTACCGCAATCGAAGTGGCTCATGCGCCTGGCCGTCTTCGGCATCCTCGCACCCTTCGGTGCCAACGCCGCGGGCTGGATCTTCACTGAAATGGGCCGGCAACCGTTCGTGGTGGCGCCCAACCCGGACATGAACGGCATCGACCAAGTGTTCATGTTTACTGCTGCCGCCGTGTCGCCGGGGGTCAGTGCCGGGGAGCTCCTGACCTCGCTGGTGGTCCTCACTGCCATCTACGCCGTATTGCTGGTGGTCGAAGTGAAGCTCCTGGTCAAGTACATCCGCGGCGGCGTGGCCTCCGCGATGCCGGAGCTGGCCCACCCGGCCAAGGACACGGAAGACGACGACAAGAACAACGCCGGTCCGGACAAGTCCGGCGACGACGTCCTGGCGTTCGCCTACTAGAAACAGGGGAAACTGACAATGGAACTGTTGCCAACCATCTGGTTTGTGGCCATCGCGGTACTGTGGACCGGGTACCTCTTTCTGGAGGGCTTTGACCTTGGCGTCGGCATGCTCATGAAGCTGTTTGCCCGCAACAACACGGACCGCCGTGTGCTGCTCAACACCATCGGCCCCGTGTGGGACGGCAACGAGGTATGGCTGCTCACTGCGGCCGGAGCCACTTTCGCAGCCTTCCCGCTCTGGTACGCCTCGCTGTTCTCCGCCCTCTACCTACCGCTCCTGGCAGTCCTGGCCGCGCTGATCTTCCGGGCTGTCGCCTTCGAATACCGCGGCAAAGTGGACTCAGAACGCTGGCGGAACCGCTGGGACTGGGCGATCGCCGTCGGATCCTTCGTCGCAGCCTTCGGCATCGGTGCCGCCCTGGCGCTGACCACCACCGGCCTTCCGTTGAACGCCAACGGAGACCGCAGCGGCGGCCCGATGTCCTGGTTCAGTGGCTATGCGCTGCTGGGCGGTTTCGGTGTGGTGGCGTTCGCCCTGGTCCACGCCCTTGCCTTCCTGGCCCTCAAGACCGACGGCGATGTGCGGCACCGTGCCCGGCGCTGGTTTGTTCGGTTGGTGCCGTTTGCGGTGTTGCCGATGTTCGGCTGGATGGTGTCAGTACAATTCCTTAGCGGTAAGCCGTGGACCTGGGCCCTGGTGGCGGCCGGAGCCGTAGCTGTGGGCCTGGCCTGGACACTGGCAAGGGCAGGGGCGGAAGGACGCGCCTTTGGTGCCTTGGGTGGGTTCATTGTGTGCGCCACTGCTTCGATCTTCGGGGCAACCTTCCCCGTGGTGATTCCTTCCACCCTTGATCCAGCGTTCAACCTGACCATTTCCAATGCCTCATCTTCGGACTACACACTGGGACTGATGAGCGTTGTGGCAGCAGTAGGGCTGCCTTTGGTGATCGCGTACCAGTCCTGGACCTACTGGGTATTCCGCCGTCGTGTCAGCGCGGCGCACATTCCTGAAGCGCACGGTTTCCTTCCCGCGATTGCCGCCAAGGTCCTGATCTCCAAGGACAGCCGGCCAGCCGCCAGCACCGAGGAAGGCTAGCCGCCCTATGAAACCCGTGTTCCCCTCCGGCCCGGCCACCAGATCCGCGCTTTACCTCATTGGGCTCCTGTCCGCCCTCAAGGCGTTGTCCTTGGTGCTCATGGCCCAGGCCGTGGCGGGGATGCTGGCAGGGCTCGCCTCCGGAGCAGGGGACTGGAACAGCGGACTTGTCTGGGGTGCTGTAGGAGCGGTCCTGAGGTCACTCACGGTCTGGGGCCAGGGCATCGCCTCCAGGCGGGCGGCCTTGGGTGTCAAGGAGGAGTTGCGGGCGCAGCTGCTGCGGCGCTCACTGGCCGACCGTACTTCATCGCCGGTAGAGGGAATGAACGACGGCGGCCTGGCGATCCTGACGACGCGCGGCCTGGATGCGCTGGACGACTACTACACCCAGTACCTGCCCGCCTTGGTCAATTGCGCCACGGTACCGCTGTTGATCGGGACCAGGATTCTCTTTGCTGACTGGGTCAGCGCGGTAGTGATCGTCCTGACCGTTCCGCTGGTGCCGTTGTTCATGGTCCTGATTGGCCGGCACACGGAGGACAACGTCAGGGTCGCCCAGACAACCCTCCGGAAGCTCTCCGGCCACATCCTGGAACTGGCCAAGGGCCTTCCGGTGCTGGTGGGCCTGGGCCGCGCCACCGAACAACGCGCGGCCTTGGAAGACATTTCGGAGCAGTACCGAAGCCGGACCATGGGAACCCTCCGTACAGCCTTCCTGTCAGCGTTGGCGCTCGAACTCATTGCCACGATATCCGTTGCCGTTGTTGCTGTGTTTATCGGCGTCAGGCTTGTAGGCGGCGACATGGCGCTGGAAGCCGGACTCCTGGCCCTCATCCTGGCCCCGGACTGCTACCTGCCGCTGCGGGAGTTGGGTACTGCCCACCACGCCAGCGACGACGGCAGGGCCGCCTTGGAAACCACCAATGCCGTGCTGGAGGCCCCCGCGCACCAACCCCTGCCGGACAAAGAATCCTCAACCAGCACGCCGTCCGGCGTTGTGGTGGACGGGTTGTCGGTGACTTATCGCGGGAGGTCCACAGCCGCCGTCGGGCCCTTTGGTTTTACCGCGCCGCGGGGAAGCATTACAGCCCTCGATGGCGACAGCGGCGCCGGAAAGAGCACCGTCCTGGGTGTCCTTGCCGGACTGATCGGACCAGGACCGGGAGCCGGCGTGACGGGAACCGTCACTGGAGCCGGGAAGGGTGCCGTGGCATGGGTGCCGCAACACCCCGCCATGGCAACAGAGACCGTCCAGGAAGAAGTGTCCCTGTATCTTGACGGGTACAACGGAGATGCTGCCCAAGCAGTCGCACGTGTTCTGTCGAAAGCAAAGGCTGCGCACCTGGCTGCGAAGAACCCGGCCGAGCTGAGCCCCGGCGAACTGCGCCGTGTTGCGCTCGCCCGCGGACTGGCACGGGTGGAAGCAGGCGCCACGGTCCTGCTGCTCGACGAGCCCACCGCGCACTTGGACCCTTTCTCAGCCAGCGTGGTCCGCGACGCCATCGAGTCACTGCGGGGCAGCGTTACGGTCATCCTGGTGGCCCACGACGCCGCAACCCGTGCGCTCGCGGACCACGTGGTGCCCGTGGGAAGCAAACGCTTCCATAATGCGCCCATGGTTCCGTCCGTGCGCACAGGAGAAACTCTGGAGACTGCCGCCGGCGGGCAGCGCCAGACATCCAGGGCCGATGGTTGTATCCAGCGTGCCCCAAAGGCGGGCAGCCTGAAGCGCCTAATGGGGATCCTCAAGCCCGTGCAGTGGAAGTTCGTCGCAGCCGGCACCGTGGCAGTCCTGGCTGCCCTGTTCGCAGTGGCACTGTCCGGTTTGTCCGGGTGGCTGATCATCAGGGCGAGCGAGCAACCGCCTATCCTCTACTTGCTTGGCGCGATTGTGGGCGTCAGATTCTTCGGAATCGGCAGGGCAGTCCTTCGCTACTGTGAGCGGCTCCTGACCCACGACGCTGTATTCGCCGCCATGACCCGCCTCCGTGGGGCACTGTGGGGGACGCTGAGCCGCAGGGCGCTGTCATTGAGGCGCCTTCTCCAGGGCGGCAATGTGCTTGGCGCAATCGTGGACGACGTTGATACCCTCCGGGACCTCCTGCCACGGGTTGTGCTGCCACCCGTCACCGCAATGGGCGTAGGAGCTGCGGCGATCGTAGCCACCGCCGTCGTCCTGCCCGCCGCCCTGCCCGCTGTGGTGATGGCGTCAGTAGTGGGACTTGCAATCGCCCCGTTACTTGCCGTTCTGGCTGACCGGAACGCTGCCAAGGCCGAACAGCAGATGCGCTCCGTGGTACTTCACGGCGTGGCAGCAGCCCTGGATGCCAGGGCAGAACTGACGGCCAACGCAGTAGCCGAGCCGGTCCTCAAGGATCTGCGAACCAAGGACCGCGCCGCTACCGTCGCTGCCCAGCGCTCGGCATGGGCTGAAGGCCTCGGCCAAGCCGTGATCGTCCTGGCCTGCTCGCTGGCAGCCTTGTGGGCAGGCATCCTCAGCGCTCCCTCGGCCGCCAACGGCACGGTTCCACCCGAACTTGTGGCGGTGATCGTCCTGATGCAGCTGGCCTTGGTAGATGCCTTCAGCGGTATCGTTTCCGCGGTGCGCCAGGCTCCGGCGCTCGCGGCCGTGCTGGGCCGGGTCGCTGCGTCCGGGGCTTTGGACGCTCCTGCCGCCGATCTTTCGGAGGCACTGCGCACAGAGCTCGACGGCGGCCCGCGGCCACTCCCGGACCGCGACGGCGCAGCGGGGCTTGAATTGAAGGGTGCGGCGGCCGCCTGGCCCGGGAGCCCCGATGCCTTCGCCGGGATCACCGCCGAAGCCGGACCCGGCCGCTGGCTCGCGGTGACAGGGCCCTCGGGCGCAGGAAAGACTACGCTGCTGTCCGTGCTGCTGGGCTTCCTGCCCCTTACCCGGGGAACAGCTAAGCTGACGGGCACTGCGGCCTGGTGCCCGCAGGAAGCGCACCTTTTTGACTCCACCATCCGTGGGAACCTCCTGCTCAGCCGTCCGGCCGCGGCGAAGCCCAGCGAGGCCGAGATGCACAAGGCGCTGGCGGACGTCGGACTTGATGTGGTGGTGGACGCCTTGCCGGACGGGCTCGATGCCAGGATCGGGCCCGGCGGCTCGTTCCTCAGCGGAGGCGAACGGCAGCGGCTGGCAATGGCCAGGACCCTTTTGACCGGGGCCTCGGTACTGCTGCTCGACGAGCCCACCGCCCATCTGGATGCCGGTTCTGCACGGGAAATGATGGCCATTCTTCGCCAAGGCCTCAAGGACGTCACGGTTGTCCTGGTGACGCACAATCCTGACGACATTGATCCGGGGGATGCGCGGCTGGAACTGCCCGCAGCTCCTGGGACGAAACAAAGCATGGGCGCGCCGGAACTGGTGGGAAAGCCTACCCCTCAGTAACCTGTTGGCATGCCTTTCGACGCCGCAAGCCCTGCCGTGCCCGATGCCGGGATCACCGGCCTGCAGTGGCGGCCCGCCACGATGCAGGACCTGGATAACTGGGCGGCCCTGATAGCCCGGACGGCCGCCGTCGAACATCCCGTCTGGTACGAAAAGCGCGGGGACTTGGCCCACATTCTGGAGTCCAGCAAGAACCCGCCGCAAACGAGCACCCTGCTGGGTCTGGACGCCGACGGCGCAGCACGCGCCTACGGACGTATTTCCAAGAACCCGGAGGGCGACAAAGCCACCGGAGCGGCGTGCGTTGATCCCGAATGGCAGCAACGCGGGATCGGCTCCGCGGTCCTGGTGTGGCAGGAAGAGCAGGTGCGCAGGCGGTTCGCCGGCGATAAGGCTGCCGGGCACACCGCCGCGCCGCCGCGGCTCCGCATCCAGACAGAAGAACAGCACGAACACCAGGCCACTCTCCTGATGGGGCATGGGTATGCTGCCGTCCGCTGGTTCAATGAGATGCACCGGCCCCTTTCCCACGAACTGCCCCACGTGCCCCTGGATGCTGGCCTGGAACTCAGGACGCTGGATCCGACGCTCTTTGAACCCGTACGGCAAGCGCACAACGATGCTTTCAGGGACCACTGGGGGAGCGAACCCAGGGACGAAGAATCCTGGCGCTTCACCATCGAGGAACCGACGGCGCGGCATGATCTCAGCGCAGTGGTCCTAGACTCAGGGACGGGGGAGGTGGCTGGATACCAGCTGAGCAGCTTCGATCCGGATTCCGCAGCCGACCGCGGTTTCACAGAGGGCTATACGGAGCTCCTGGGCGTACGGCGCGCCTATAGGGGCCGTGGCATTGCACAACTGCTGCTGGCGGACGCCATGCGCCGGTACACGGATGCCGGGATGCAGGTGGCGTCGCTGGACGTGGATTCAGCCAACCCCACGGGTGCGCTGGAGCTTTACCTTCGGATGGGCTATGCGCCCGTGAACCGCAGCATGACGTGGGAGAAGATGCTCTAGCCCGTCTTAGCCGTCCACGTCATGCAGATGGTGGACAACATCGTGGAGGAAGTACTGGGAGAACGTCAGCACAGTAAACGAGGACCCGTTGCTGCGGGTGCCGGTGCGCTGCCAGTCATTCTCGGTGACCCGGGCGAAGGACTCGGCGATCTCGCTGCCCTCCGCTTCAAGTTCGTCAGCCACGGTTCGGGGGTCGGCCGAACCGTACTCCCCATCGATGGCGGCCTGGTCCTGGTCCCAGTTGTCGAACCGGGCATCATCCTCGGTCAGCATCAGGTTCAGTCGTTGGTCGAACAGGCTGAACACATCGCGGACGTGGCAGGCGTACTCCAGGTTGGACCATGTGTGGTCGTCAGGCCGGACGGCCGCATCTTCCCGACGGAGGACAGCCCTCCACCGGGGGAGCATGTTCAGGACCGACCCCGGCACTGTGGAGGGAGTTACCGTGGCGGGGTCGAAACCGCACTCAGGGCATGGCTGGGAGAGCACCCAGGTCCAGTCTTTTTCGTCAGGGATGATCGGCATGCCGTCAGTCTAAGCCGATGTGCACCAGAGCCGTTGCGGACCGTGAAATATGGTGTCGTTTTCGCATGACGTGCCCACCGCCCAAGAGTAAAGTTCATTGCGGGGGGAGAGCCGGAAAGAGAAAAACATGCTCAAGGATCAGCAGGTTGGTGCCGTCCTACCGGCACAGGACATAGCCCGGGCCCGCGCGTACTACAGCGAAAAGCTCGGACTGGAACCCGAAAATCCGGACGCCGACGACAACCTCCAGTACAGGTGCGGCGATGGAACGGGATTCTTCGTTTACCAGACACCCAATGCCGGGTCCGCGAAGAACACCCAGATGGGCTGGACGGTCGATGACGTCAAGGCCACCGTGCAGGAACTGCGCGGCAAGGGTGTCACGTTTGAGGACTACGACTTTCCAGGATTGAAAACTGAGGACGGCATCGCCACGATGCCAGACGGCAGCGCTGCGGCATGGTTCCTGGACAGCGAGGGAAACATCCTCAGCATCAACCAAACCGGCTAACCCACGCTGTGGCCCCAGGGCCGCGGCATCACCAAGGCCGGAGGTTCATACCCCCGGCCTTTGCCGTGCCTGGCGGCAGTGCTGTTCTGCGCTGGTGCGGCTATTCTGCAGCTTCAACCCACGCCATGCTCGGGCCGATCGCCTCAACAGGCTGCGACAACGGCACGCCGGAACCATCCCTGCGGCCATGCTCGTGCGGGAGGGCCCGCGCGACGCCGGCTGCCGAGGACGCTTTGGCGGGGCCATGTCCCGCCCACGCCAGCAGCAGGGTGTCTTCGCCCTTGAGGAAACGGTGGACCCGGACGCCGCCGGTGGCACGGCCCTTGGCAGGGTACTCCTCGAAAGCTGTCACCTTCGCGGTGCCGGGGGCCGTGCCCGGCAGGGCGCCATTGGTACCGGCAATGGTGACGACGACGGCGGCGGGATCATTGGCGCGCACGGTTCCGAAGTGGATCACTTCATCACCGGCGGCCAGCTTGATACCGGCCATACCGCCCGCCGTGCGGCCCTGCGGCCGGACGTTGGACGCACCGAACCGGAGCAGTTGCGCCTGCCGCGTCACGAAGACGAGATCGACGTCGTCCTCCTGTGCCGGTTCCACAGCGAGGACCGAATCCTTGTCCTTCAATGCGATGATCTCCCAGTCCTCACGGTTCAACGGATAGTCCGGCTGAACCCGTTTGACGATTCCCTGGACAGTGCCGATAGCGAGGATGGCATCCAAGGGAACGAACGCAACCAGTGTCTCGCCCTTGACCAACGTGATGAAGTCCTTCGCCGGGACGCCGCCGGCAAGGTTGGGAAGGCCGGACATCGGGGGGAGAACGGGCATGTCCATGACCTGCAGGCGCAGCATGCGGCCTTGCGACGTGACCGCGCCGATCTCACCCCGGGCAGTGGTCTTGACCACCGAGCGGAAGACATCGTGCTTGGCCCGGGGTCCCGCTTCAGCCAGCGGCTCCTGGTTGGACGTCCTGGCGATCTGGCCTGAGACGCTCAGCAGTGCCCAGCAGGGGTCATCAGGAATCTCCAAGGGCAACGCCGCGGCCTTGCCCTTGGGGCCAGGAGCGGAAGCTGCGAGGGCTGCAGCCACGGTGGGGGAGACTGCTTCGGATTCCAGCAACACTGTGCGCCGGGGTGTGCCGTATTTTTCGGCGATGACCCCCAACTCGCCGGAGACAAGGTCGCGGAGCAGCACATCGGAGGCCAGGATGGCCTCAAGTGCCTCGATTTCGCGGCGGAGCTCGTCCTGTTCCTTTTCCAGTTCAAGACGGGAATACTTGGTCAACTGCCGCAGGCGCAGTTCCAGGATGTAGTTGGCCTGGATCTCGGTGAGGTCGTAGATGGACATCAACCGCTCGCGGGCGGCGGACGCTTCGTCGGAGGAACGGATGATCTGGATGACTTCGTCGATGTCAACGATCGCGATCAGCAGGCCCTCCACCAAGTGGAGGCGGTCCTTCTTCTTGCCCAGGCGGAAGGACGTACGGCGGCGCACCACAGTCAACCTGTGCTCAACGTATACCTGCAACAACTGCAGGAGGCCCAGCGTCTGCGGCTGACCGTCCACCAACGTAACGTTGTTGATGCCGAAGGAATCTTCCATGGGTGAGTAGCGGTACAGCTGCTGGAGGACGGCGTTGGGGTTGAAGCCGTTCTTGAGCTCGATGACCAAGCGCAGGCCGTGATTGCGGTCCGTCAGATCCACCACATCGCTGATGCCTGTCAACTTCTTGGCGTTGACGGCATCCTTGATCTTCTCGATCACCTTTTCCGGGCCCACCATGTAGGGGAGCTCAGTGACCACCAGGCCGGTCCGGCGGGCGGACAACTGTTCCACCTCAACCTTGGCACGGGTTTTGAAGGAACCGCGGCCGGTGGCGTAGGCGTCGCGGATTCCGTCCAGCCCAACAATCCGGCCGCCTGTGGGCAGGTCGGGACCCGGGATGAACCTCATGATGTCATCCAGCGTGGCGTCCGGGTTGGCAATCAGGTGGCGTGCGGCGGCGATGACCTCAACGAGGTTGTGTGGAGGCATGTTCGTTGCCATGCCCACCGCGATGCCCGTAGTGCCATTGACCAGCAGATTGGGGAAAGCGGCTGGGAGGACATCCGGCTGGGTCAGTTGGTTGTCGTAGTTGGGGACGAAGTCGACTACGTCTTCGTCCAGGTGGTCCGTCATGGTCAGCGCGGCGGCGGCCAGGCGCGCCTCGGTGTACCGCGGTGCTGCCGGTCCGTCGTCGAGCGATCCGAAGTTCCCGTGGCCATCGATCAGCGGCAGGCGGAGGGAAAAGTCCTGCGCCATGCGCACCATGGCGTCATAGATCGCGGTGTCGCCGTGGGGGTGGAGCTTGCCCATGACTTCGCCCACCACCCGGGCACTCTTTACGTGTCCGCGATCCGGGCGGAGGCCCATATCGGACATCATGTACAGGATGCGCCGTTGAACAGGCTTAAGTCCGTCGCGGGCGTCCGGGAGCGCACGCGAATAAATCACTGAGTAGGCGTACTCCAGGAAGGAGCCTTCCATCTCCGAAGTGACGTCGATGTCCACGATGTTCTCGGTGAAATCGCCGAGGGGTTCGGCTGTCCGTGCTGATTTTTGGCTGCGGGCCATGGGGTCGGTGAATCCTTGAAGTTGAACTGCGGATGTTTTAGCTAGGCTAAGCCTATGGTGGATCAGCCCGGCGTCGGCATTTATCCGGAATATTGGGAGGCTGATGTCGTCCTGCGCGACGGCGGAACCGCCCACCTTCGCCCTATCCGGCCCGAGGACGCCGATGCCTTGCAAGCCTTCCATGCGGGCCAATCGCAGGCGTCGATCTACATGCGGTTCTTTTCCTTCAAACCCCGGCTCTCCGGCAAGGAAGTGCGGAGGTTCACCGAGGTGGACCACATCAACCGGGTGGCCTTCGTCATTACCATTGGCGGCGAGATCATGGGCATTGGCCGGTACGACCGGCTGGATGACCCGGACGAGGCTGAAGTCGCCTTCAATATCTCTGACGCCCATCAGGGCCGCGGGATCGGCTCCATCCTCCTGGAGCACCTGGCCGTTGCTGCCCGCGAAAACGGCATCCGGCGCTTTACCGCCGAGGTCCTGCCGGACAACCGGAAGATGCTGATGGTCTTTGCCGACGCCGGCTACGACCTCACCCGGCAATTCGACGACGGCGTCGTGAGCGTCGAGTTCAATATCGACCCCACGGAGAAGTCGCGGGCCGTCATGGAATCCCGTGAGCACCGCGCCGAGGCCCGCAGCGTACGCGACTTGTTGTCGCCGTCGTCGGTGGCTGTTATTGGCGCCAGCCGCAAGTGGGGGACCATTGGCTACCAATTGCTTGAACACATCATTGAAGGCGGGTTCAAGGGCCCCGTCTATGCCGTGAACCCTGAGGCTTTTGAACTTGCCGGCATGGTCTCCTTCGGCAAGTTGTCGGAAATACCTGGACCTGTGCAGTTGGCCATCATCGCTGTCCCGTATGAAGAAGTACCCAAAGTGGTGGACGATTGCGCTGCTGCCGGCGTCAAGGGCATCGTGGTGGCAACTGCAGGATTTGCCGACGACGGCGAGAGGGGCCTGGCACGCCAGCACGAACTGGTGCGTCGTGCCCGCGCCAACGGGATGCGGGTGATCGGCCCCGAGTCCCTCGGAATACTGAACACCCACCCGGCCGTATCACTCAACGCCTCCATGGCGCCCACCATGCCGCCCCGGGGAAGTCTGGGCCTGTTCAGCCAATCTGCTGCGGTGGGTGTTGCTGTTTACGCCGCCGCCAGCCGGCGCAGGCTCGGGTTGTCCTCCTTCCTCTCGGCCGGAAACCGTGCCGACGTTTCCGGCAACGATGCCATGCAGTACTGGGAGGACGACGCCGATACCTCCGCAGTGGGACTGTATCTGGAATCCATCGGCAATCCCCGTAAGTTCTCCCGCCTGGCCCGGCGGTTGTCGCGGAGCAAGCCTGTGATCGTTGCAAAGTCCGATGTGACGGGCCTTAGCCTGCCGCCGGGACACGAAGTGCGGACCACCCAAGCCCCCGCTGCGGCAGTGGACGCCATGATGCGCCAAGCAGGCGTCATCCGCGTGGACACCATTGAGCAGCTCATGGACATCGCCCAGATCGTGTCATCCCAGGCGCTGCCACAAGGCCCCGGGGTTGCCGTCTATTCCAATTCCGTGGCCTTGGGCAAAGTAGTTTCCGACACCGCGGGTCCGCTCGGACTGGAGGTGAACCGGCTGGTCACTGACGTTGACCTCGACGCCGGTATGTCGCTTGCGCTCCCGGCACTGCGGACCAGCCTCATGGAAAGTCTGGCCGATCACTCCGTCCACGCTGTGATTGCCGCACTCCTTCCCGCGAGGGGACTCACGGTGGAGGCGTTGGCCGGTGTCCTCGCGGAATGTGCTGCGGAGGCCGGGAAGCCCGTTGTTGCCGCGTTCACGGGAATTTTGGACCCCTCGGTCCACGTGGAGGGCATGGTGGGTTCTGCAGGGAAGCCTGTGCTTCCGTGCTATTCCAATGCGGGCGCTGCCGTGGCTGCCTTGGCGGCCATTGTCGGCTATGCGCAATGGCGCGACAGGGACCAGGGCTTGTTCGTTGAACCGGACGGCTGCGACGTGGAGGGCACCCGTGAAACGCTGGCGGCGATGCTGGCAGGTGTCACCGGCGAGAAACTCAGGAAGCTCGACGCCGGGGCTGCCGCGGCGCTGCTTGCCGGCTACGGAATCGAAGTGGTGCCGACGCTTGGATTCGGTACACCGGACGAAGCCGTGCAGGCGGCCGACGCGGTGGGTTGGCCTGTGGTCCTGAAGACCACCGACCCTGCCCTTCGGCATAGGCTGGACCTGGGCGGCGTACGGCTGGACATCCAGGACGCAGAATCGCTGCGCTTGAACGTTGTACAGATGCGCCGGGCTTTGGAACCGTATGGATCGCCGTCACTTGAGGTCCAGGCCATGGCTCCGGTGGGACAGGCCTGCACTTTCCGGGCCATTGAGGATCCGTTGCTGGGGCCCGTGCTCTCTTTTGGGTTGGCGGGCGATGCCGTGAACCTGCTGGACGACTGGGCCCACCGCGTACCGCCGCTCTCGGCTGCGGACCTGCATGATGTCATCCGCTCACCGCGCGCCTCAAGGAAACTCTTTGGTTATCAGGGACTGCCTGCGGTGGATGTGGCTTCCCTGGAGGACATAGCGGCCAGGCTTGCCAGGCTGAAGGACGATCACCCGGGTATTGCGCTGGTGGAATTCAACCCCGTCCTGGCCGGCCCCTCGGGCGCCACGATCCTGGGTGCCGACGTCTGGATCGGCAACGCCGCACAGCGGACTGACAGCGCACGGCGCGCGATGCGAAGTTAGCCACAGGGCTGACCGCGTGGTTAGGAAGTCACCAAGCGATCTGTGAAAATGGGGGAATGAGCACCCAGTCTCCGACGCCTCAATCACGCCCGTCCAACACCGGGCACCACACCGCGCATAACCACAGCTCGCAGGGGCAGAGCCTGGACCAGGCACTGCAGCAGGCGGGGTTTTATCCGCGGCTGGTGGCCGACGTCGTCGACGACGCCCTGGACGGCCGGGAGTGCCTGTCCCATTTGGTGCACTTGGAGACGCACTTTGACCGCGCCGAGGTCCGCAGGCACATCACTGTTCTGGTGCTCACCGAAGACATGCTGGTCATCACCCATGTTGACGACCAGCAGCTCGATGAAGCCGGCGAGCAAATTGTTGCGCAGATCTCCACCGAATCCGTCCCCGTGGCCCAAATCCGCTCTGTGGTCCTGAGCTACATGTACTCCCAGCCCCAGGACTACAAGCCCTCCGATCCTGTGCGGGAGCTCACTGTCTCCATTGCCTGGTCCGGAGGCCAGCGCTTGGACATGGGGCCCGCGAGCTGCGGAGACCCCCAGTGCGAGGCAGACCACGGATACAGCGGAACCATTGCCCAGGAAGACATTGTGCTGCGCATCAGCGCCGAAGCCGACGGCCTGCAGGCCGTGCAGGATGCCAAGATCTTTGCCCGCGCACTGCGTGCCGTTAACACAGGAAATCCGGCTCCCGTCCAGCACACGGGCATCCCGGCTCCACGGCCGCGTTCGGGTGTCTTCAGCAACCGCTTGAGCCGCGGACACCAGCGTTGAGGAACGCCGCACAGACCTCGTCCCCGGTGACCCACGATGCACCCGATCTTCCCGCCGCCCCACTGTTCGGGAGCAAATCGATCGCCGAAGTCTTCACGAGTTCTGCAGCTGCTCTCGGTGTGCCCGGGTTCACCAACCACTTGCAGGTGCCGGCATCCCAGCGTGTCTGCGTTGTCCTCGCCGATGGCTTGGGGCGCAACCTGCTCAAACAGAAGGCCTCTCACACACCCTTCCTCCGCTCAGTCCTGGCCGAAGGGCAGGGCAACGTCCCGCAGTGGATCGACTCAGCATTCCCCAGCACCACGGCAGCCTCCTTGGCGAGCCTGGGCACCGGCTTGCCCGCCGGACAACATGGCATGGTGGGATACGACGTCCTGGATCCAGCGCAGGACAAGATAGTGAACCTGCTGGGCAACTGGGATTCACAGGTGGATCCGGTGGAGTGGCAGCCCCATGCCACCGTCTTTGAACGACTGGCCGGGGAACTGGACGTGGTGACAGTCAGCCTGCCGCAATTCGGCAGTTCGCCCATGACGCAGGCCGCACTGCGGGGGAGCCGGTTTGTTGGCGGCACTACGCTGCATGCGCGGACGGCCGCGGCCGCGGAAGCAATGTCCGGTGGCGGACGTTCGCTGATGTACTTCTACCTCAATGAGCTGGACAAAGCCGGCCACCGCTATGGCTGCCAGTCGGACCGCTGGGAGCATCAACTCGAAGAACTGGATTCCGCGGTCAAACGGCTCTCCTCGACGCTCCCGGCAGGAACCACCATCCTGTTGACCGGTGACCACGGCATGGTGGACGTTCCCGAATCCCAGAGACTCGACTACTCCGCCGATGAATCCCTGGTGGCAGGGGTCAGGCACACTGCAGGGGAGCCGCGCATGGTGCACCTGTACCTTGAACCGGACGCCACGGTGGGTCATCGCGATGCCCTGCTCGCAGCCTGGCGTCATCGCTTCGGTGAGCGGATCTGGGCTTTCACCCGGAACCAGGCCATGGAGGCCGGATTGTTCGGTGCTGTCCGCCCCGAGGTTGCGCCGCGCATCGGCGATGTCATGATCGCCGCCCGCGACACCCTGGCACTGTATGACACCCGCCGCGCCCGCCCTGCTTCCCTGGAGGTAGTGGGCCAGCACGGTTCGCTGACCAAAGCCGAGCGCGAAGTTCCCTTGGTGTGTTTCGCTGCTGCCGGCAAGAAGGGCAAACGTGGCTGAACTGGTCTTCTTCTCAGGCACCATGGACTGCGGCAAGTCCACCCTTGCCCTCCAGATGGACCATAACCACCGCGCGAGGGGCCGCGGAGGTGTTCGCTTCAGCTGCAACGACCGCGCCGGATACTCCACCATCTCCAGCAGGTTGGGGCTCCACATCGACGCCGTGGAGGTTGAGAGTGGAACAGACTTCTGGGATGAAGTGGTGGTCCGCCGCACCAGCGGACTTCGCGTGGACTACCTTATTTGCGATGAGGCGCAGTTCTATACACCCGCCCAAGTGGAGCAATTGGCACGTGTGGTGGACGAGATGGAGGTGGATGTCTTCGCCTTTGGCATCACCTCCGACTTCCGCACCCGGCTGTTCCCCGGCTCACAGCGCCTCATTGAGCTGGCAGATAAGGTCCAAGTGCTGCAAGTGGAAGCATTGTGCTGGTGTGGGCGCCGGGCAACTCAGAATGCCCGGACGGTGAACGGCATCATGGTGGTGGAAGGCAAGCAGGTAATGGTGGGTGACGTGGCACCAGCCACCGGGGGCGAGAATGCCGAGGGCAATCCGGAGGCCGGCGTCGAAGGCCGTGAGGCTGTGGTGGGTTACGAGACCCTATGCCGCCGCCACTACATGCGGCGCGTCACGATGCACGGCGCCAACCTGATGGCAGGGGCGGACCAGCCGCTCCCTTTCGACATTGACGCCTGCCTCTGGCCGGGGGCCGGGGAGCTCCGCCGCAACTAGCCTTTGGAACTAGTCTCCGCGGGCTCCGAAGACGATCTCGTCCCAGCTGGGAATGCTGGACCGCTTTGGCCGTGAAGGCTGGCGTTCTGCGGGGGCATCGGCGTCCTTGCGATCCCCGGAGTCCTCGGGGTTCTTGGAATCATCGGCAGGGGTTTCGCTGTCGCGGTGATCTTCAGGAGATTCCTCCCGCGGAGAGTCCGTGTTGCGGACAGCGCTGTTGCCACCCAGGAGTTCGTCAAGCCCGGCAGGTTTGCGCCCTGTGAGGGAAGTGACGGGGCGCAGCGGGCCAGCTACCACTGTGATCTCCCGCGTTTCCGTACTGACGCCCTGGTGAAGCGTCAGCGAATCGTCGTCATCTTCGTCGTGGGGTTCGAAGTGCCGCGGTGCCAGGCTCAGCCGCGAGAGCATGGAGGGGCGCCCGTCTTTACGTGCAGGTTCCTCCGTGACGGCCGGAGCCGGTTCGGGATCTGCGGCGTTGTTTTCTTCGAGGTCTTCGTGCTCGCTCCCGGGCCGCGGGTGGGCTGCGGGAACGTTGCTCAGCAGCACCGCCAAGGCGTCGTCTCCGTCTTCGTCCACGCCCAGGCGCTGACCCCGTCGTGAACGGAGCATTTCCAGGAGGCTGTCCGATTCCTTGGCAGACGCGCGGGCGGCTGTCTCAGCATCGGTTTCGAAATCGAAGGGCCGGTCCGAGACGGCAGCGAGCCTGCGCGCGGGGACGGGGCCATCCAGCGGCTCGAGCTCGCTCAGTTGTTGGGCCCAGCGGTTGGCGTTCTGAAGGGACTTGCGCTGCGGGCTGAAGGTCCACATGGCAGGAGGTTCCTCACCGATGCTGCCGTGGGTGCCCGGTACCGTTTCGAAGCGTGCGACGACGGTCCAGGAACCGTCCGTACGGCGCCACGAATCCCATTCCACCGTGGCCGAATCGATGCCATGGGCAGCAAGTCTGTGGTCTACCATTTCACCCAGCGTGGCCGGGTTGTCGCCGAAGGCCGAACGATAGGCGTCGTGGCCGGGAGCAGGGGCAGCAACCTCGATGTTGCGTGCCTGCCTGGCTACGTACTCACGCTCTGCGAGGACGGGTCCTTCGTAGCGTTGGACGTTGGCGAGGGGCAGCCCGGACAACTCGGCCACTTCGGCCGCGGTGGCCCCACTGCGGATCCTGGATTGGATGTCTCGCGGGGACATGGCTATGGCTGTGTTGGCGGCGCGGGCCGCCACTTGGGCAGGGGTCCGGCTCGCCGCTGCCCTCAAGGCTTCGTCGATCGGAAGCTGGAACATCGCACCGCCGGGGCCGCTCAAAAGCAGATGCCCGCCGTCGTCGTGGACGCCTACCAGTCGTAGATCCTGCATAACACCCTCCACCACATGGCATAACTGACATTCGAAACTCTGCCACCCGCCGGGGTCTTTTCCTACTAGGAGCGAGGGCGTGCCGTGATATTCCGGTGAAACCGGCCTTGCGAGGAGTGTTTCGGTGCTTCTTGGCACGATTGGGGGCTATGGACTTTCGTGGGCCGGAAGAGGACAATCTGGCCGATATCGGGCACAAACTTGAGGCGTTAGGCGTTGCACCCTTACCCCGGCGGCGACGGCCGCCGGACCGGCGAGACCCACTGCAGGCAGGGAGGACTAGGAAGGACCATGGCCACCGATTACGATGCCCCTCGAAAGACCGAGGAAGACGTCAGCGAGGATTCCCTGGAGGAGCTCAAGACGCACCAGTCGGGGAAACAATCTTCCGCCGTGGACGTCGATGAGTCGGACCTTGCCGACGGCTTCGAGTTGCCGGGTGCTGATTTATCCGGCGAAGAACTCCTGATTCAAGTCCTGCCACCCCAACCGGACGAGTTCACCTGTTTCAATTGCTTCCTGGTGAAGCACAAGTCCCAAATCGCCACGGAGCGTGGCGGACATTTGTACTGCACGGAGTGCGAAGGCTAGGAACACCAGCGTGCCGGGTGTTCCTGCAGGGACGAGTCAGTCCCGCGGGGTGGAGAGCGCCGACACCAGTTCGTCAGGCCTGCGGGAAGAGGTAAGCCAGTACGGCGTCCGGTCCGCGGGGTCAGTGATCTCAATCTTGACTACGGGGTCGATCCAGCCACGGAAGCACATGTAGGCGAGTCCGTTGAGCCGGGGACCCCGCTCGGCGGTGGCTTCGCCTTTGGTGAAGGCCTGGACGGATCCCACGAACTTCCGGTCGATGCTGGCCCTGCCTACCCTGACCGTGGTGGGGGTGACCGTAATAGTGGGTGTTGAGAGCACCAACATGATGGTCATGATGGCCAGCAAGACCAAAGCCGCGATGATCCCCGTTGCCGCGCTGATGGGGCCGAACATCAGGATGCCGGCGCCGGACAGGCCCACCACCACAACCCAGATCCACACTGACGGCCACAGTTTCTCCGAGTAGAGGACCTCCGATGACGTCGGGGTGTTCCGGGCAGGAATGGGGGAGGATTGGTCAGGCGTAGGCATGCCTCCAGCTTATCCGGCGATGCGCTGCTGCTGCGTCCACCATCAGGGGGCATTGGCCGGTGGGCCGGGTGCGCAGGTTCCTGCTCCCAGTAGAATGGACCACTGTGAGCAATGAGACCGCAGTATTCAGCACAGACAGCGCCCCGGGAATCGCCAACGGCAGTGAGACCCCCGCGGCCTACGGAGCCCCCACCTTGGAAGTCCAGCTGAAAATGCTCGACGCCGGGTTGGAAGCGCCGTCCTACGCGCACCCGGGAGACGCCGGAGCCGATCTCCGCGCCCGCGAGGACGTACACCTCGCCCCAGGCCAGCGGAAACTTGTTCCCACGGGCGTTTCGATCGCGCTGCCGGATGGATTCGTAGCTCTTATCCACCCGCGGTCGGGACTCGCCACCAAGCATGGACTGACTGTCGTCAATGCTCCAGGCACTGTGGACGCAGGCTACCGGGGCGAGATCGCGGTGACTCTCCTGAACACCGACCAAGACCACGCCATCGACCTCAAGCGCGGCGATAGAATTGCACAGATGGTGATTCAGCGCGTTGAGTACGCGCGGTTCGTGGCCGTTGACCAGCTGACCGATTCCGTTCGTGGAACCGGCGGCTTCGGTTCCACAGGCGGCTTCAACGCACCGAAGCCCTCAGCAAACCACTGACCTGCCTACGTCGCAGGCATCGCCTTGGCGTGGTTTTACATGGTTCAACGTGGGTGCGGTTTACTTGGGGATAGACCACTACTAAGGAGAAAACCCAATGCTTTTTGGGCGCGGCAAGAAGTCCAAGGTCGAGCGGTCGGACACCGCCGGCACCGTCGAGGAATCCGGTGCTGAGGCACAAAGTCCTGAATCAGGCCAGCTTGGCACCCCCGGTGATTTCCGGCTTGCCAAGGGCCCCTTGGATATAGACGAGATCGAGGACCGTGACGGTTACGTGGACCTCGGGGCGCTACTGATCGCTCCTGCCGAAGGTCTCCAGTTGAGGCTTGAGGTTGAAGAAGCCACACAGCGCGTGGTGGCTGTGACCATGGACCTGGACGGTTCCAGCCTTCAGCTCCAGGCGTTTGCGGCTCCGCGTTCAGAAGGTCTGTGGGACGAGATCCGGGAACAGATCACCCAGTCCGTGGCCAGTCAGGGCGGGGAAACCGAAGAGGTTTCCGGAACCTTTGGCACCGAGCTGGTAGCCAAGTTGCCCGCTGAAGCGACTGATGGGAGCCGCGGTTTCCGTGCCGCGCGGTTCATGGGCGTGGACGGACCGCGCTGGTTCCTCCGTGGAGTTATTGGTGGGCAGGCTGCCTTGGAGCGTGACGCCGCCGCAGGGCTGGAAGAGCTTTTCCGCAGGGTAGTGGTGGTGCGCGGCGACAACCCGATGCCTCCGCGCGAACTGCTGCAGCTGCGCCTGCCCAAGGACGCTGCCGTGCCGGGACAGGCCGGCGCTCCGCAGGCTGCCCCGACCATGGAACAGCCCGAACGAGGGCCGGAGATCACCCAGATTGGCTGACACTTCGGGCGGGGGAGGAATAGCCGGCCAGCGTCCTCGGACGCAGGGAGTCCGTGATCTTCCTGCCCGGGGAAGGGCGGTGTGCACCGGCTTCATCGAGTCGGTGACGCATCAGCCGCCCAGCGACCAGCCATTTTTCTCCGCTGTTGTGGTCGATGCCTTGGGTCCCGGACCACATCAGGCCATCAGCGCAGGCGGAGTCCGGAAGCCCTACGACCGTCTTCGCGTCATTTGGCTCGGCAGGACACGCGTCCCCGGTATAGAGGCCGGTGTGCAGCTTCGCCTTAACGGCATGGTGACCCAACTTGACGGTTTGCCGGCCATGTTCAATCCACGCTACGAAATACTTTCCCGTCAGGAGCATCTATGACCGTGTCCAACGGATCAGAACCCAAGGACACCGGGGGCGCTGTTCCCGATCAAAGGACTTCGCCGCCGGATGATTCCCTCAAGCCGTCGGTGGAAGCCCCCAGCGTGTCCGATCTCGCTGCCGGCTACGCCGAAAAAGCCGGCCTTCACCGGAACAGCGCCGGGCATGTGGACATGCTGAAATCCGCCGGCGGGTGGCAGGGGATCGCTGAGAGCATTCTTCCGGGTCTGGTTTTCCTGGTGGTCTTCACCGTGACCCGTGATCTGACCCCCGCGTTGGTGGCGGCTTTGGCTGCCGCCGCGGTCTTCACCGTGGTCCGGTTGATCCAGCGGCGTCCCTTGACCCAGGCACTGGCCGGAGTGGTGGGCGTCGGTATTTCGGCGTGGTTGGCCAACACCACGGGCAAGGCAGAGGACTTCTACGTCCTGGGCTTTTTCACCAATATTGCCTACATCGCCGCCATGGTGCTCTCGATTGTCCTCAAATGGCCGGTGGCGGGCCTTCTTTTTGGTTTCGTCCGCAATGAGGGACTCGAGTGGCGCAAGGATCCCGAACGGCTCCGGGCTTACAAACTGGGAACCTGGATTGTGGTGGCGGTTCTCGCACTGCGCCTGGTAGTGCAGGTGCCGTTGTACTTCATGGGTGAGGACGGCCTGACAGCGTTGGCGACCACCAGGCTCCTGATGGGCGCACCGCTGTACATCCTGGGTCTCTGGGTAGCCTGGCTGCTCACCAAGCCTGCACCTCAGCCGTCGAAGCCGTCGTCCTCGGGGGACTGATCCGCGGCTGGGGACGTTTCCTCACGTGGTTCGCCGTCGTCGTCGGAACCAGGCGACAAAAGTGACCGGAGGCCGTCTTCGGCTGCGATGGTGGTGACGAAGAACAGCTCATCGCCGCCATCCAGGACATCGTCCCGGGTAGGCGTGATCGGCGCTTGGTCGCGCAGGATGGCTACCAGTGTTGCGTCCTCCGGCCAGTCGATCCCTCCGACAGTGCTGCCGATGACGTGGGAGTCGTGGGGGACGGTGAATTCGACAATCGAGGCCACACCGGTCTGGAGCGTCAGGAGGCGGACAATGTCGCCGATTTCCACGGCCTCTTCCACCAATGCCGTCATGAGCTGGGGGGTATTGACCGCGACGTCGACGCCCCAGGAATCATTGAACATCCAGTCGTTCTTGGGGTTGTTCACCCGGCCCACGGTGCGTCCCACACCAAACTCGGTCTTGGCCAGCAGCGACACCACAAGGTTGACTTTGTCGTCCCCCGTGGCTGAGACCACGACGTCGGCATCCTCAAGTTTTGCGTCCTGCAGGGTGCTGAGTTCGCAGGCGTCGCCCACCAACCAGCGGGCGCCCCGCAGTCCGCTGCGGCCAATGACCTCGGGCTTGAGGTCGATCAGCAATATCTGGTGCTTGTGGGCCAGAAGTTCGCGCGCAATGGACGAGCCGACGCTTCCTGCGCCAACAATGACAACTTTCACTAAGACTCCTTGGCGGGTGCTTTGGCGAGGATCCGGCTGATCTCGGAGGTTCTGTCCAGGCTCAGCATCGCGTGGACCGTATCGCCTTCCTGGTAAGCCGTGCCGGCCTGGGGGAGCACGCCCTCACCAAACCTGGTGAGGAAGGCTATGCGGATTCCCGAGGCCGCCTCGATCGAAGCGAGGCTGTGGCCAATCCAATCCTCATGCAGGTCCACTTCGGCCAGCACGAGCCGGCCTGAGGGCTCACGGTAGTCTCCGGCCAAATGCTGCTCCGGAAGAATGCGGCGAAGGACTTGGTCAGCGCTCCAGCGGACGGCCGCCACCGTGGGGATGCCCAGTCGTTGGTAGATTTCGGCGCGGCCGGGATCGTAGATCCGTGCCACGACGTGGGCAACGTGGAAGGTCTCGCGGGCCACTCGGGTGGCCAGGATGTTCGAGTTGTCGCCACTGGAGACGGCGGCGAAGGCGTAGGCCTCTTCGACGCCGGCCTGCTTGAGGGTGTCCCGGTCGAAACCCACCCCGGTGACCTTGCGGCCGGTAAAGGTATTGCGCAACCGGCGGAAGGCCCGCTCGTCCTGGTCGATGATGGCGACCGAATGGCCGGCATCCTCCAAAGTGTGTGCCAGGGTTGCGCCAACACGGCCGCAACCCATGATCACGAAGTGAGCCACCATGTCTCCTTTATCTGTGCTGTCCGTCCCGCTCGGTATGACTTTACCGGTGCGGCGTGGCTGCGCCTGCGAACGACCGTCATGACATCGATGGGGATTCAGAGTAGCTTTGCGGGGTGCTGACAATTTTGAATGCTGCGAAGCGGGTGTTGGTGGGCCGGCCAGTCAGGAATGACCGCCTGTCCCACACCTTGTTGCCCAAACGCATCGCTTTGCCGATCTTCGCCTCGGATGCGCTGTCTTCGGTAGCCTATGCCCCTGACGAAATTCTGCTGACACTTGCCCTCGCGGGAGTCAGCGCAGTGGCCTTCTCCCCACTTGTCGGCCTCGCGGTCATGGTGGTTTTGCTCACAGTGGTGGCGTCCTACCGGCAAAACGTCCATGCCTACCCATCCGGCGGCGGCGACTATGAAATCGCCAGCGTCAACCTGGGCAAGTATGCCGGGCTCACGGTGGCATCTGCCCTGCTGGTGGACTACGTGCTGACAGTGGCGGTGTCCATGTCCTCGGCCGCCACCTACCTCACTACGGCCATTCCGTCGCTGCACGGCCAGCAGGCACTTATCGCCACCATCGGCGTGGTCATCCTTGCACTGGTTAACCTCCGCGGCGTCAGGGAGGCCGGGACGCTCTTCGCCGTCCCCACCTATATCTTCATGGCATCCATCCTCGGCATGACCGCGGTAGGCATCTTCCAAGCAGCCACCGGGACGCTGGGTGAGGCACCATCCGCCAACTTCACCATCGTCCCTGAGCCAGGCTTCGACGAGGGACTGGTGGGCCTTGCCGGAGCTTTCCTGCTGCTGCGGGCCTTTTCCTCCGGGGCGGCGGCGCTCACAGGTGTTGAGGCCATCAGCAACGGCGTCCCCAATTTCAGGAAACCAAAGAGTAAGAATGCGGCCACCACCCTGCTGCTACTGGGCGTCATAGCCGCCTCCATGCTGGCCGGAATCCTCTACCTTGCCAACGCCACCAAGGTGCACATTGTCCTGGACCCCGCGCGCGAGTTCCTGGTGGATGGCAAACCCCTGCCGGAGGGCTACATCCAGACGCCTGCCATCAGCCAGATCGCGGACACCATCTTCGGCTCGGGCTCCATCCTTTTCTATGTCGTGGTGGCTGCCACGGGTGTGATCCTGGTGTTCGCCTCCAACACCGCCTTCAACGGATTTCCCGTGCTTGGCTCCATCCTTGCCCAGGACGGATACCTTCCCCGCCAGCTCCGTACCAGGGGTGACCGCCTTGCCTTCAGCAACGGTGTCCTCGCCCTGGCGGCCGGTGCCCTGGTGCTGATCCTCGCGTTCAATGCCGATGTCACCAAGTTGATCCAGCTGTATATTGTTGGCGTCTTCATCTCGTTCACAGCCAGCCAGCTCGGGATGATCCGCCACTGGGGCCGCGAGCTGAAGCTTGCCAGGGACAAGGCTGTCCGCCGGCGCATCTTCAAGTCGCGCACCATCAACATGCTGGGCTTTGGCATGACCGCATTGGTCTTGGTGATCGTCTTGATCACCAAGTTCGAGCAAGGTGCCTGGATCGCTTTGCTGGCCATGTTTGTCCTGTTCCTGATCATGTGGAGCATCCGTGCCCACTATGACAATGTGGCCAGGGAACTGGCCGTGGACGAGGACTCGTCCCCGCGCGCATTGCCCACCCGTGTCCACGCCGTACTGCTTGTCTCGCACGTCCGCAAGCCTGTGCTGAGGGCGTTGGCCTATGCCAGGGCGTCCAGGCCTTCACGTCTTGACGCAATTACCGTGGACATCAACACCGAGGAGACCGAGCACACCGTCCGGGATTGGGAGAAGCTGGAAATTCCGGTGCCCCTGACCGTCCTGGCCAGCCCTTACCGCGAGACCGTGACGCCCATCATGGATTACATCAAGAACATGCGCCGTGACTCGCCGCGGGACCTGATCGTGGTTTACATCCCCGAATATGTCGTGGGCAAATGGTGGGAACAACTGGTCCATAACCAGACAGCACTCAGAATCAAGACGAGGCTCCATTTTGAACCTGGAGTCATGGTTGCCAGCGTTCCGTGGCAGCTGAAATCCTCCGAAGAAGCAAAGGCACTGCAGGATACCTAAATGACCTCCCACAGCAATTCCCCCCACACCGATCACCCCGTCGATGACCACCAAGACGCGCCCGGTTCCGAACTGGTCGTCGACATTGGTCCCATCGCGCACGGAGGGCACTTCGTCGCGCGGCACGAAGGGCGCGTCATCTTCGTCCGGCACGCCATTCCGGGGGAGAAGGTCCGTGTCCGGTTGACTGACTCCGGTGACTCGTCGCGCTTCTGGCGGGCCGACGTCGTCGAAGTCCTTGAAGCTTCCCCCCACCGGGTCCCGCACTTCTGGAAGGCAGCGGATTCCCAGGCCTCCTGGCGCCGTGGCGGCCCGCCGGTTGGCGGCGCCGAGCTCGGGCATATCTCGCTGGAGCGCCAGCGTGCCCTGAAAGCCGAGGTGCTGGCTGAACAACTCAAACGGCTTGCAGGGCTTGACCTCGCCACCGAAGTGGAAGCCGTGGGGAACCATCACGACGACGGCCTCGGCTGGCGCACACGCGCCGGCTTTGCCGTGACCTCCAAAGGGCGGTTGGGCATGCATGCCCACCGCTCGGACGTTGTGCTTCCCATCAAGGAGATGCCGTTGGCTCTCCCGGGACTGAACGGCCTGAAGCTGTGGGACCTCGACCTCTCGGGCATTGCCCGCGTAGAGGTCGCCGTCCCGGCCAATGGTTCCAGGCCCCTGATACTCCTGGCGCCGGAGGAGGGGACGAACCCCAAGAGGGTGCACAGCATTCTGTCGCAGTTGCCGCATGATGTGTCCGTTGCCAGTTTCGACCCCAGCAAGGGAGAGGTCCTGCAGCTGCGGGGGAGGACCTGGGTGCAGGAGACCGCGGCCGGCCATGAGTACCGGGTCACTGGCGAGGGGTTTTGGCAGATCCACAAAGACGCACCGGAAACGCTGGTGGGCGCTGTGACGGACTATCTTTCGGGTGGCGGGTACTTGCAGCCTGGCGCCGCAGTTGCCGATCTGTACGCCGGTGCCGGGCTGTTCACGGCACCGCTGGCCGACGCGGTAGGTGTCACTGGCTCGGTGCTGTCCGTGGAGGGTGCCCCCGGCGCAAGCCGCGACGCGCGCAAGAACCTGCACGGCGAACCACAGGTGGAAATCGTCCAGGGGCGGGTGGAACGCGTGCTGCACCAGAGTGCCCGGAGCTTCGATTCCGTGGTGCTGGATCCGCCGCGGGCCGGAGCCGGTAAGGCTGTGGTCAAGCAATTGATGGCCACCGGTCCCCGCGCCATCGCCTATGTGTCCTGCGATCCCGCTTCCTTTGCGCGTGATCTGGGTTACTTCCATCAGGGGGGTTGGCGCCTCGAGTCACTGCGGGCCTTTGATCTTTACCCCCATACCCACCACCTCGAAACAGTGGGCCTGATCGTCCCTTCCGCATAGCCGGAGTGTCGCCCGCCCACCGGAGTGCGGCGGGCGGCACCAGGTTTGGGCGGCGACATGCCACTCTTGGGACGGATGCCACTACGATGGGCGTAGTAGCCCCGCTTCGCTGGAATCATCCCCGCGGACCGGGGTGGCCACGAGAGATGCCGCCCGGCTAAGTAAGGTCCGCCTAACTGGCTAGCGGCCAACCACGCGACAAAGATGAAACTGTTGCGAGAGGAGTCCTGCCATGAGCACTGTGGACAGCTTCGGTTCCAAAGGCGTACTGAATGTAGCCGGCACCGATTATGAAATTTTCCGGTTGAACTCCGTAGAGGGCGCAGACAGCCTTCCGTTCAGCCTTAAGGTATTGCTTGAAAACCTCCTGCGGACTGAGGATGGCGCCAATATTACGGCGGACCATGTCCGCGCCCTGGCCGGTTGGGATCCCAATGCGGAGCCCGATACGGAAATCCAGTTCACCCCGGCCCGCGTCATCATGCAGGACTTCACTGGTGTTCCCTGCGTCGTTGACCTCGCCACCATGCGCGAAGCAGTCAAGGAACTTGGCGGCGATCCCAAGCGCGTCAACCCCTTGGCGCCTGCAGAAATGGTCATCGACCACTCCGTCCAGATCGACGCCTTTGGTAACTCCGGCGCACTGGAGCGCAACATGGAGATCGAGTACCAGCGCAATGGTGAGCGCTACCAGTTCCTTCGCTGGGGCCAGACCGCGTTCGACGACTTCAAAGTTGTCCCCCCGGGAACCGGCATTGTCCACCAGGTCAACATCGAGTACCTGGCACGCACCGTGATGACCCGCGAGGTAGACGGCGTTCTTCGTGCCTACCCCGACACCTGTGTGGGCACTGACTCGCACACCACCATGGTCAACGGCCTTGGCATCCTGGGTTGGGGCGTCGGCGGCATCGAAGCCGAGGCAGCAATGCTCGGCCAGCCCGTCTCCATGCTGATCCCCCGAGTTGTGGGCTTCAAGCTCAAGGGCAGCATCCCGGCCGGCGCTACCGCCACCGACGTCGTCCTGACCATCACCGAAATGCTGCGCAAGCACGGCGTTGTTGGCAAGTTCGTTGAGTTCTACGGTGAAGGCGTTGCCGCTGTGCCGTTGGCCAACCGCGCCACCATCGGCAACATGAGCCCGGAATTCGGTTCCACGGCTGCCATGTTCCCCATCGACGACGTCACCCTGGAGTACCTGCGCCTGACCGGCCGTTCCGAAGCGAATGTCGCCCTCGTGGAGGCGTACAGCAAGGAACAGGGCCTCTGGCACGATCCCTCCCGCGAACTGCGCTTCTCCGAGTTCCTTGAGCTGGACCTGTCCACGGTTGTTCCGTCCATTTCCGGCCCCAAGCGTCCCCAGGACCGCATTGAGCTCACGGACGCCAAGGAGCAGTTCCGTAAGGACATCCACAACTACGTGGCCATCGAAGACGGCAGCGTCGACGAGTCACTGGACGAGTCGTTCCCGGCTTCGGATGCGCCGTCCTTTACTCACGCTGACTCGCACACCACCGAGACGGAGCGCGTTTACTCCGCCGCCAACGGTGCGCACGGCCGCCCGTCGTCCCCGGTCAAGGTCAAGACGGCCGACGGACGCGAGTTCGAGCTGGACCACGGGGCAGTGTCGATCGCGTCGATCACGTCCTGCACCAACACGTCCAACCCGTCCGTCATGCTGGCTGCCGCCCTCCTGGCACGCAACGCCGTGGACAAGGGCCTGACGTCCAAGCCGTGGGTCAAGACCTCTGTTGCCCCCGGCTCCAAGGTAGTCACTGACTACTACGAGAAGTCCGGCCTCACCCCGTACCTTGAGAAGCTCGGCTTCTACATTGTGGGTTACGGCTGCGCCACCTGCATCGGCAACTCCGGCCCGCTTGAGCCGGAAATCTCCGAGGCCATCCAGGCCAACGACCTCTCCGTTACTGCAGTCCTCTCCGGTAACCGCAACTTCGAAGGCCGCATCAACCCGGACGTGAAGATGAACTACCTGGCCTCTCCGCCGTTGGTCATCGCTTACGCACTGGCCGGTTCCATGGACTTCGACTTCGAGACCGATGCCCTGGGCACCGACTCCGAAGGCAACGAGGTCTTCCTGAAGGACATCTGGCCGAACCCCACCGAGGTGCAGGAAGTCATTGACTCCTCCATCGACGAGGCAATGTTCGCCAAGGGTTACGAGGGCGTCTTCGACGGCGACGACCGTTGGAAGGCACTGGACACCCCGGCCGGCGACACCTTCGCCTGGGCGGAAGACTCCACCTACGTACGGAAGCCCCCATACTTCGAGGGCATGAAGGCCCAGCCGGATCCTGTCCAGGATATTTCCGGTGCCCGCGTGCTCCTGAAGCTTGGCGATTCGGTCACCACGGACCACATCTCCCCGGCCGGTTCGTTCAAATCGGACACCCCGGCAGGCCAGTACCTGCTGGCCAACGGTGTGGAGCGCAAGGACTTCAACTCCTACGGTTCACGCCGTGGCAATCACGAAGTCATGATCCGTGGCACCTTCGCCAACATCCGCATCAAGAACCAGCTCCTGGACGGCGTTGAGGGTGGCTTCACCCGCGACTTCAGCCAGGAAGGTGCACCGCAGGCCTACGTCTACGATGCTGCCCAGAACTACCAGGCTGCGGGAACGCCGCTGGTGGTCCTGGCAGGCAAGGAATACGGCTCCGGTTCATCACGTGACTGGGCAGCAAAGGGCACGGCGCTCCTGGGCGTCAAGGCCGTCGTTGCTGAGAGCTACGAGCGCATCCACCGTTCCAACCTGATCGGCATGGGCGTTCTTCCGCTGCAGTACCCGGCTGGAGAGTCCGCAGCAACCCTGGGCCTGACCGGTACGGAAACCTTCGCAGTGGAAGGCGTCACCGAGCTGAACAACGGCACCACGCCGAAGACGCTCAAGGTGACAGCCACGGCTGAGGATGGCACCAGCAAGTCCTTCGACGCCGTCCTGCGCATCGATACCCCGGGTGAAGCGGACTACTACCGCAACGGCGGCATCCTGCAGTACGTTCTGCGCCAAATCAGCGCCTAGTGGACCAGCTGGTTTCCAGCTGAATCCGACGCCAGACAGCCCCGGCCGGTCGCCTGACCAGCCGGGGCTGTTGCCGTCCCGGTATCGATCTCACACAGTGCGCCAGCGTGGGGAAACACGCGGGTCCCGGGCACGCGCTAAAGTTAACAAGCACGTCATTCACCCTAAGGAGGGCCGTTGGGACTTTTGGAAACCGTCAAGGATCCACAGGACCTGGCCAAACTGTCCGGCACCGAGCTGGAACAACTGGCTGGCGAAATCAGGGAATTCCTGATCACCAACGTAGCCGCGACAGGCGGACACCTGGGCCCCAACCTTGGCGTCGTTGAACTCACCCTGGCCGTCCACCGGATTTTCGAGTCCCCTCGGGACAGCATTGTCTTCGACACCGGGCATCAGTCCTACGTGCACAAGCTGCTCACCGGCCGCCAGGATTTCAGCACCCTCCGCCAGCAGGGTGGGCTCTCCGGATATCCGGAGCGCGCTGAGTCAGAGCATGACATTGTGGAGAGCTCCCACGCCTCGTCCTCCCTGTCCTGGGCCGACGGCATTTCGCGGGCCCGCCAGCTGACCGGCGAAGGTGACCGGTTCGTCGTCGCGGTGGTGGGCGACGGCGCACTCACCGGTGGCATGACGTGGGAAGCCATCAACAACATTGCCGCTGACAAACGGCGGCGCGTTGTCATAGTGGTCAATGACAACGGGCGTTCCTATGCACCCACTGTTGGCGGTTTTGCCGACTACCTCGCTTCGCTGCGCCCCACCATCGACTCCCTGCGCACCACCCCGGCGTACGAGCGCATGCTGGACTGGTGGAAGAAAAAGCTCCAGAACGGCGGACCCGCCGGGCAGTTCACCTACAAGAGCCTGCACGCCATGAAGAAGGGCATCAAGGACTGGTGGGCTCCCCAGGGCATGTTCGAAGACCTGGGCATGAAATATATCGGTCCGGTGGACGGGCACAGTCTCCAGGCCATGGAGAATGCGCTGAACACTGCCAAGGCCTACGGAGGCCCGGTGATCGTGCACGCGATGACCGAGAAGGGCCACGGATACGCCCCGGCCCTGGCCAACGAGGCAGACCAATTCCACGCCGTGGGGATCATCGACCCCGAAACGGGCGAGTCCACAGAGATGCCTGGCGCCAGGTCATGGACCTCGGTGTTTGCTGAGGAGATCGCGGACATCGCCGATGAGCGCGAGGACATCGTGGGCATTACAGGCGCCATGCTGATTCCCGTGGGCCTGCACAAGTTTGCCGAGCGGCACCCGGAACGCGTCATCGACGTCGGCATCGCTGAGCAGCACGCCCTCACGTCGGCTGCAGGCATGGCCTTCGGGGGCCTTCATCCCGTCGTGGCGGTGTATGCCACCTTCCTCAACCGGGCCTTTGACCAGCTCCTCATGGATGTGGCCCTGCATAAGGCCGGGGTAACGATTGTCCTGGACCGGGCCGGCGTCACCGGCCCGGACGGGCCCAGCCACCACGGCATGTGGGATATGGCCATGGTCCAGATCGTGCCGGGACTCCATTTGGCCGCACCCCGCGATGCCACCAGGCTCCGGGAAGAACTGCGGGAGGCCGTCGCGATTGACGACGCTCCCACAGTGGTGCGGTTCTCCAAGGGCAGCGTCGGTTCCGAGGTTGAAGCGATTGAACGGCTTCACGACGGCGTTGACATCCTTGCCCGCCGACCCGAGGGTTCCACCGAAAACGACGTCCTCATCGTCAGTGTGGGTGCCATGTCTGAACTCGCGCTGGATGTGGCCGGCCGGCTGGGCGCCCAAGGGATCAGTTCCACTGTGGTGGACCCCCGCTGGGTCCTTCCTGTCCGTAAATCGATCATTGCCCTCGCTGCCCGCCATCGCCTGGTCATCTGCATTGAAGACGGTGTGCGAGCTGGTGGCGTTGGCTCCCGCATCCGGCAGGAGATGCGTGCTGCGGGGGTGGACACGGCCCTCAATGAAGTCGGTTTGCCGGTGGAGTTCCTGGTCCACGGCTCCCGGAGCCAGGTCCTGGAGCGCGTTGGACTCACCGCCCAGAAGATAACGCACGACGTCGTAGCCCAGGTTTTGGGGACCAAGGTCCCCTTCGCGAGGCCCCTCCCAGGTCAGGAACACCCCACCACCGGCAGTCTGCCCACGTTGTGATGGACAACCGCGGACCGGGCGCACTGCAGCCCGGCGACCTCGTTGTGTCGAGGAACAGGAAATGGAACGGCAAAGCCCATTGGGTGGTGCCAGGCAGGTATCTTGGCGAAGACATTCACGGCTGGTGGATTTTCCAGGGCGCCGGGGAGTTCTGTTCCCGTCCCGGGGCAGCCTTCTACACAGCATCGGACGCGGTCCTGCTGGTCCCGAGGACCGGCGAGTTCGTCGCGACCTTTTACGACGATACTTATCCGGGTGACTTCAGGATCTACGTTGACCTCGCCACGTCCCACGGCTGGAACGTCATCAGGCCCGGTGTCACGGAGTTCCATATGATCGACATGGACCTGGACGTGATCCGCTCCACCCGGCATGGTGTGTTTGTTGATGATGAAGACGAGTTTGAGCAGCACCGGGTGGCCATGGGCTATCCGGACGAAACAGTGGCCGCTATGCGCACGGAATGCGCAGCCCTCTTTGAGGCTGTGGCGGCCATGAAAGCACCGTTCGATGTCACTGGTGCCAGCACCAGCGCCGAATGGTTCAGGAAAGGACGGGCATGAGCGGCATTATTCGCACGTACAAGCGGGACGATGAGGGAGTGCTTCACTTTCGGGAAGCCTGGTACGACGACGAGGACCAGCAGTTTGTCATCAATCACGGCGTAGTGGGTCATCAGAGCAAAACCGACGAAACCGGCGTGGAGGATGAATCCTCGGTGGAGGGCCTGATGTCGGCATTCGCTGCGCAGTGCGAGGAAGACGGATACGCGGAGATTCCAGAGTCGGAGCAGTTCTGGGTTGTTGCCCAAATTGCCCTCAAGACCAAGGACGGCACCGAGCGTGACCGCCATCTCGAACGGAAAGCCAAGGCCGCCCTGACAGGGGAACTGGCATGGCGTGGGTTGGGCATCGTGGACCGGTCCGAAATAGGGAACGGCCACCTGAACATCTTCTGCCTCTGCCCGGACGTCAACAAGGCCGTGAACGCCATCAAGATCTGTGTTCGTGGTGAGGACCTGGACTTTACCAAACTCACCATTGCCGCGGCGCCCCACAGCGAGCCCGACGCCTTCCGCCTGAAGCACTCGCCCAAGCAGGGCGTGGGCTTTACTCTCTAAGTAGCACCCCAAAGCACCAGGAGGGACTTCCATGGCGTCCAAGAGCAACTGGCCCGGACACACACCATTGCCCAAGGGGCTCGCTGCACCAGCGAGACGGGCTTTGGCGCACGAGGGGATTGAGACCCTGGAGCAGTTGGCGGAATTCGGAGAGGTGAAAATCTCCAAGCTCCACGGCATGGGGCCGGTGGCCATCGCCCAGCTTGAGGACGCCATGGAGGAATCGGGAATCTCCTACAGCGGCGGCTAGGCTGATTTCATGACTGAATACCGACGCCTTGGCCATTCCGGATTGACCGTCTCAGCCGTTGGGCTGGGCTGCAATAACCTGGGGCGCGCCAATACGCCCACCGAGTCCCAGGAGGGCACGGACGGCGTTGTCCATGCCGCCCTTGATGCCGGAGTGACCTTCTTTGACGTTGCCGATGTCTACGGACGCGAGCCGGGCCTGAGCGAGGCCATGCTTGGCAAGGCGCTCAAGGGCCGGCGTGACGACGTTGTCATTGGCACCAAGTTCGGCATGGACATGAAGGGAGTGAACGGCAACGATTTCGGCGCCCGCGGTTCGCGCCGCTACATTGTGAAGGCAGTCGAAGCATCGCTCCGCCGACTGGATACGGAGTGGATTGATCTCTACCAGTTCCACACTCCTGATCCCCTGACACCGATCGAAGAGACGCTAGCAGCGTTGGATGATGTGGTGTCAAGCGGCAAGGTCCGCTACATCGGACATTCGAATTTCGCGGGCTGGCAGATCGCCGAAGCGGAGTTCGTCGGGCGCCAGCTTGGGGGTGCCCGCTTCATCTCGACGCAAAATCATTACAACCTGCTGGATCGCCGGGCTGAACTCGAAGTCCTGCCGGCCGCCGGGGCTTTCTCCTTGGGTGTGCTCCCGTATTTTCCGCTTGCCAACGGGCTGCTCACCGGAAAGTACTCTGCCGGCAACGCGCCTGAGGGTACCCGCCTGAGCCACACGCGCACCAACCTGGTCCACGACGCCGACTGGGATCAACTGGGTCGCTTCGGCCAGTTCGCCAAGGAGCGGGGCATCACTGAATTGCAGTTGGCCTTCTCCTGGCTTGCCGCGCAGCCCGGCGTCGGCAGCGTCATCGCGGGCGCCACCCGTCCGGAGCAGATCCGCCAGAACGCCGAAGCCGTTTGTTGGGTTCCTACACCGGAAGACCGGGCTGAACTGGATGAGATCTTCCCGCGGGCTCCTAAAGTGGCACTGTTCTAGCCCGCTATCATATCCCGCCCACCTTCAGGCGCCCCTCTCTCACAAAACAGACTTTAAACGGAACGCTCTCTCACCTCGGTGAGAGAGCGTTCGGGTTTGGGCCGCGGGATGTGAGAGAGGGATCGGCTTAAGGGCGCGGGATGTGAGAGAGGGACGGATCAGGCCGGTGCCGAGGCAATCCCCGGTGCCAGGAACCTCTTGCCGTTGACTCGTTCCGAAGCGCCCACGCGATCCAGGTACGGTGTGATGCCTCCGAGGAACATCGGCCAGCCGGCGCCCATGATGACGCAAAGGTCGATGTCTTCCGGTCCGGCGACCACGCCCTCGGCGAGCATGAGCCCGATTTCCTCCGCCAAGGCATCCTGCGTGCGTCGAAGGACGTCGTCGCCGGTGGACGGGGTGTCGCCGAAGGACATGATGGCCAAGGTCTCAGCCGGGATAACAGGAGTCCCATCGGGGCCTGGGACCCACAATGACTTTACTCCGTTGTCGATGAGCTTCTGCAGGTTCTGTGAGACGGGGAACCGGTCGCCGAACGCTGTGTGCAGGGACTCCTGCACATGCTGGGCGACCGGCAGGCCCACCATGGCAGCCAGGGTGAACGGTGACATCGGCAACCCCATGGGACGCAGGGCATTGTCAGCGACGTCGGCAGGTGTTCCTTCGTCGAACGCTGCGATGACTTCACCCATGAGGCGGAGCAGGATGCGGTTGACCACAAAGGCAGCGGCATCCTTGACCAGCACGGCGGTCTTCTTGAGTCCCTTGGCGAGTTCGAACGCGGTGGCCAGCACGGCGTCGTCCGTCTTGGGTGCCCGCACAATCTCCAGGAGCGGCATGACAGCCACCGGGTTGAAGAAGTGGAAGCCCACCAGGCGTTCCGGGTGCTTCAAGTCTTCGGCCATGGCAGTGACAGACAGTGAAGACGTGTTGGTGGCCAGGATGCATTCAGGAGAAACAATTGCTTCCACCTCCGCGAAGACTTGCTTCTTGATGTGCAGTTCTTCGAAAACGGCCTCGATGACGAAGTCGGCGTCGGCAAAGGCTTCTTTGGAGACCGATCCCGTGATGAGCGCTTTGGTCCTGTTGGCGGCGTCGGGCTTGATCCGCTTCTTCGCCAGCATCTTGTCCACTTCGGCGTGGACGTAGGCAACGCCCTTGTCCACCCGTGCCTGATCGATGTCCGTCATGACGACCGGAACTTTCAACTGTCGGGCGAACAGCAGGGCCAGCTGGCTTGCCATCAGCCCTGCGCCCACCACACCGATCTTGGTGACCGGACGGGCGAGCTTGCGGTCAGGAGCACCCGCAGGACGCTTTGAGCGTTTCTGGACGAGGTCCAGGAAAGCGTACACGGTGGAGCGGAACTCGTCGGTCTGCATGAGCCCTGCGAGGGTCTCACACTCGAGTTCCGCCGACTCCGACTGAGTCATGGTGCGGTTGGCTTCCATGACCTCCAGGACCTTCGCCGGGGCAGGGGAGGCGTTGGAGGTCTTGGACTCCACAAAAGTCCGTCCAGCGGTGACTGCGGCTGCCCACCGCCCAGCGACTGCGTCGTCGGCGGCATCTACGGAATTCTTCCGCTCAGGCGTGACGTCGCCTGAAATGACGCTTGCCGCCCATGCGAGCGACTGTTCCACGAAGTCGGCGGGCTCGAAGATGGCATCGGCCACTCCCAGCTCGAATGCCTGCGGTCCAGTGAGTGTCCGGTTGTTGCTCAGTGGATTCTCGATCATAACCTTGACGGCGTTCTCGGGACCTATGAGGCGCGGCAGGATATAGACGCCGCCCCACCCCGGCACGAGGCCGATGAAAGCTTCGGGGAGGGCCAAGGCGCCGGCACCGGTGGAAACGGTCCGGTACGTGGACTGCAGCGCGATTTCGAGTCCGCCGCCCAAGGCAAGGCCGTTGATGAAGGCAAAGCTTGGCACGCCAAGGTTTGCCAGGGTGCTGTAGACGGCGTGGCCAAGCTGTGCCATCCAGAGGCCGTGCTCGCGCTCCTTGAGCGTTTTGACGGCTGACAGGTCGGCGCCGGCCACCAGGAAGTACGGCTTGCCAGTAACACCGACGCCCACGATTTCACCCCGTGAAGCGCGTTCCTTGAGCTGGTCCAGGACGCCGCCCAGTTCAACGAGCGTATTGGGGCCCAAGGTGGTGGGCTTGGAGTGGTCCAGGCCATTGTCCAAGGTGATCAGCGCGAAGGTTCCTGCGCCACCGGGCAGCTGAACGTCCTGCACGTAGGAGTGGGTGACCACTTCGTCAGGGAAAAGGGCGGCGAGCTTCTGGAATTCTGCGGCGCTCATGCGGCGGCTCCTTCGGTGGTGGCGGTCTCAGCAGTGGAGGAAACGTAGTCGGCGTGGTGCGGGTTTTCCCAGATCACTGTGGCACCCATGCCCAGGCCGATGCACATAGTGGTGATGCCATAGCGCACTGAGGGATCTTCCTCGAATTGTCGGGCCAGCTGGTTCATCAGTCGGACGCCGGAGGATGCAAGCGGATGTCCGACGGCGATCGCCCCACCGTAGCGGTTGACGCGGGAGTCGTCGTCTGCGATGCCGAAGTGGTCCAGGAAGCTCAGTACCTGGACCGCAAAGGCCTCGTTGATCTCGAAGAGGCCGATGTCCTCGATTCCCAGTCCGGCGTTCTTGAGCGCCTTTTCCGTCGCCGGAACGGGGCCGATGCCCATAACCTCCGGTTCTACCCCGGCAAAGGCGTAGGAGACAAGGCGCATCTTGACTGAGAGTCCCAGCTCTTCAGCGGCTTCGGCCGAAGCGAGAACAGCGGCGGTGGCGCCGTCATTCAGGCCGGCGGCATTTCCGGCAGTGACGCGGCCGTGGGCACGGAAAGGGGTGCGCAGTTCGGCGAGGTCGGCCACCGTAGTTCCGGGGCGCGGGGGTTCGTCCGTGGTGTGGAGCGCCCAGCCCTGGCCCGGCTTCATGGTGGCCACGGGGACGAGGTCGTGCTGAATTTGCTCGTTGGAGTACGCTGCGGCGAGCTTGGCTTGTGAAGCCGCGGCGTAAGCATCAGTGCGGTCCTTGGTGATGGCCGGGAAACGGTCGTGCAGGTTTTCTGCCGTGTTGCCCATGTTCAGGGCAGCCGGGTCCACCAGCCGCTCGGACATAAACCGCGGATTCGGGTCGGCTCCGGCTCCCATGGGGTGGTTGCCCATGTGTTCCACTCCGCCGGCAATAACGACGTCGTAGGCGCCGAAGCCGATGCCGCTCGCCGTGGTGGTTACGGCCGTCATGGCGCCTGCGCACATACGGTCGATGGCGAAGCCGGGAACGGTGCGCGGAAGACCGGCCAGCAATGCGGCGGTGCGCCCGATGGTCAGGCCTTGGTCGCCGGTCTGTGTGGTGGCGGCAATGGCTACCTCGTCCACGCGGTCCGCGGGCAGTGACGGGTTGCGCCGCATCAGTTCGCGGATGCACTTCACCACGAGGTCATCGGCCCTGGTGCCCGCGTAGATTCCCTTGTCGCCGGCTTTGCCGAAGGGGGTGCGGACTCCGTCCACGAAAACCACATCGCGGACATTCCTTTGGGCACTGCGTGTTGGACTCATGTATTAACTCCTCGTTGAGACATGGTGCCGGCCCGCGTCGCGGGTGCTCCGGTTGGCATTAACGCAATGTTACTCGTGGGTAACTTACGGTGCAAGGTGTGTCGACCGCCAGCCGAATGAGCCCGGAGACGCGAAAGGCCCGCCGCCGCGAACCGTAGTTCGGGTGACGGGCCCGGCAGCTTGGACAGGCTCAGGCGAGGTCCGTTGGCTGTTGGGTTTCCTGGGGCTGCCTGCCGTCCTTCGCTTTGGACTCTTTGGCCGGCAGGGGTTTGGGGTTCAAGCAGGCGTCGGTGAGGATCGGTGCGGCGAAGGAGACCTGCCATTCGCGGGCACCCAGCGCCCGCAATTCAGCAGCTACCGCTTCCAGTGATATGTCCGCTGGTGGCCGCCAGGTAATGCGCCTCAGGAAGTCCGGTGTCAGCAGGTTCTCCACCGGCAGGTTGAGTTCGTCAGCCTTGGCCTGCAGTGCGGGCCGTGCGGTGGCCAGGCGTGCTGCAGCCTCCGGGTCTCGGTCCACCCACACCCGCGGCGGTGGTGGAGCATTGGTGGGCAGATGCAAGGGGGGAACATCAGTCAGGGTGCGGGCGCTGGTGATGCATCGTAGCCATCGCGGTGCCTCGCGTTGGGCAGAGCGGCCGTGGAATCCCTTGGTGGCCAGTAGCTGGGGGACAGTGGTGGGCATTGCTTTGGCGGCTGCCACCAGGGCCGAATCAGGAATCAGGCGCCCCGGCGCCACATCGCGTTTACGTGCCAACTGATCGCGCTCCTGCCAGAGTTCGCGGACTGCTGCCAACTGACGGCGGTCCCGGATCTGGTGCAGACCGGACGTCTTCCGCCAGGGATCCACGCGGGGCGGGGAAATACCGGCGGCAAGGATGCCGGCGAATTCCTGCTCGGCGTACTCCAGCTTGCCGTCGGCCTCCAGCAGTTCGATAAGCTCTTCGCGCAATTCCGCAAGAACTTCGACGTCGAGTGCTGCGTACCGGAGCCAAGGCTCGGGGAGTGGGCGGGTGGACCAGTCGGCTGCCGAGTGTTCCTTTGCCAGGCCGAATCCGAGGAGTTGTTCGATGACGGCCGCCAGGCCCACCCGGGGAAGGCCGGCAAGGCGGGCGGCAAGTTCGGTGTCGAACAGTTTGTCAGGCCACATGCCGAGTTCGGACAGGCAGGGAAGGTCCTGGGTGGCTGCATGCAGGATCCATTCGACGCCTCGGAGTGCCTCGTTGATGATGTTCAGGTTGTCAAAAGGCTCGGGGTCGATCAGCCAGGTTCCCGCTCCGTCGCGGCGGATCTGCACCAGGAAGGCGCGCTGGCCGTAACGGAAGCCGGAGGCGCGCTCTGCGTCCACCCCGGCCGGTCCTGTTCCGGCGGCGATGGCGGCGGCGCACCGTTCAAGTCCGGCGGGAGTATCTATGACCAGGGGAACGCCTTCGCGTGGCGTGTCGAGATCGATGACTTCGGGGACGTGGCTGTCAAAGCCGTCTACCTTGATGTGGGTGGTGGGATCAGCAACCGGATCGCCGGCTGTGGTTTTATCCAGATTTTCAGGGGTCATGGTGGCTTAAGCTTACCGATTCACGCGGGGTTCTCGCCGGGACGCAGTACTGACCGTGTATTGGCCGCCGCGGGCGACGTGTCATCAGTGGTCAATTAAGCCTCCTGTTGGGAAGTCCAGTAACGCCCGGTGGAAGGGGAGGAAGCCCGGCGAAAGTGCAGACCATGTCTGACCAGGCCTCCAAGTGCGCCTGGACGTCAGCGCTGGCAGGGGTCCATGAAGCTCGAAGTTCAATGTCTATCGTGTCCGGGCGTTCGGCCAGTGTGCCGAAGCTCTCGGAGAGGATCCTTGTTGCCGTGCCGCCCGCCGCGCGATGGGGTGCTGCGTGGTTCTCCAAGGCGTCCACCAACCACGTCCAAGCGACGGAGCCCAGCATGGAGTCGTTGCCCATCTCTGCGTCCATTTGGGCCCGGATGTAGGTGACAATCCGGAACTCACCTTCCCACACCGGCGAACCATCGGGATCGTAGAGGAGGATGAACCGGCCCGTGGCCAGTTCGTCGTCGTCCTCGCTGGCCGGCGTGTTTGCCTGGCTCGCTGCGAAGGCTTTGGCCGCCGGCCCGTGGACGGGCACGCGGCGGGTAGCCGCCGTGGGGCTAAAGACTTCCGCACCCAAAGCTACCGCGTACGGGGCCAGCCGGGCGGGTGCAGGGATCTCGTCAAGCCGCAATTCACTGCGGCATTGGGCTTTTCGTAGTGTTCCCAAAGCGACGAGAAAGTCCGAGGGAACCTGTGCGAGGGCGTTCACCCTCGCAGGTTATGCTTCCGGGGCGGCGATTCCCAGCAGGCTCGCCGCCCCGGATGCCCGGGGTTACAGGGAGGCCAGCTCCCGCTTGATACCCGCAACGAAGGCGTCGATGTCTTCCTCGGTGGTGTCGAAGGAACACATCCACCGGACCTCGCCCCTGGCGGCGTCCCAATCGTAGAAGGCGAAGCTCTTGCGCAGGCGGTCGGCAACGCCGGCCGGGAGGATGGCGAAGACGCCGTTGGACTGCGTCGCCTGGGTGGGCTCCACGCCGTCGATCGCTTCAACGGCCGTCCGCAGGCGGGCTGCCATGGCGTTGGCGTGGGCGGCGGACCGCAACCATAGGCCGCCCTCCAAAAGAGCGATGAACTGGGCTGAGATGAAGCGCATCTTCGAGGCGAGCTGCATGTTCATCTTGCGAAGGAATTTCAGGCCATCAGCCGCCTCCGGGTTCAGTGCCACTACGACTTCGCCAAAAAGAAGGCCGTTTTTGGTGCCGCCGAAGGACAGGATGTCCACGCCGGCGTCGCGGGTGAAAGCCCGGAGGGGGACATCCAGGTGCGCGGCAGCGTTCGCCAGCCTGGCGCCATCCATGTGAAGCTTCATGCCCTTGGAATGGGCGTGGTCAGCGATGGCCCGCACTTCTTCCGGGGTGTAGCAGGTACCAAGTTCAGTGGTCTGGGTGATGGAGACCGCCAAGGGCTGGGCCCGGTGCTCGTCACCCCAGCCCCATGCTTCGCGATCAATCAGTTCAGGAGTGAGTTTGCCGTCCGCGGTGGGAACCTGGAGGAGCTTGATCCCGCCCACCCGTTCGGGTGCACCGTTCTCATCCATGTTGATGTGCGCGGTGGAGGCGCAGATCACCGCTCCCCACCGGGGAAGGAGAGATTGCAGGGCAAGGACGTTGGCTCCTGTGCCGTTGAAGACCGGGAAAGTCTCGATGCCCGGGCCGAACTGCGCCTCCAGCACCTCCTGCAGCCGTGCGGTGTACACATCCTCGCCGTAGGAGACCTGGTGCCCCCCATTGGCGGTTGCCAGTGCTGCAAGGATCTCCGGGTGCACGCCGGAGTAGTTGTCGGAGGCAAATCCACGAACCGATGGGTCATGGAGTTGGCTGTTCCCAGCCATCCCGTTGGCGCTGTTGACGCGGTGGATGGCCTCTGTTGTGCTCGTCACTTGTTCATTCACGCTTTCAAGTCTATTTGGCAAGCAGGATGCGCTGGCCGTTGAGGTTTGCAGCCGGTTCTTCGAACAACCCGACGACGGCGGCCGCCAGGTCCTCGACGTCCGTGTAGCCGGGAAACCGCCTGTCCGGATGTGCGGCACGCATGGCAGAGTCCACCAGGGCCTTGACCACGAAGATGACGGCTGCGCTGTGTTGGTCTTCTGACTGATTCTGTTGGTCCGGCCGACCGTCCGCCTGCGCACGGCGGAACCCATCGGCCACTGCAAGGGTCCAGGCTTCAGCGGCGGCCTTTGCCGCGGCGTAACTGGCGGCAGCAGCAGTGGGGGCTGACGCGGTGGTTGAGGAGATCATCGCGAGGCGGCCCTGCGGGGATGCCTCGAGCTGGCTGTAGAACACGCGGGAAACGTTGCGCAGGGTAGTGATCGCGCCCCGTTCCATGGCATCCCAATCCTCATCGGATTGGTCTTCGATGCCTTTCGCACCGCGCCAACCGCCCACCAAGTGGATGACTCCGTCCACTGTTTCCACGCCGCGGCCGGAGAGCCCGTCGGCGAGGTCGCGAACAGCGTCATACGAGGCGAGGTCACACACAAGGGGGACCACTCCGTTGCCGGCTTCATTTGCCGCTGCCCGGATCCGGACGTCGTCCGAGCCCACAGTGAAAACCCGGTGACCGGCGGCCCCCAAAGCCCGCGCCGCAGCAATGCCGGACGCGCTGCTGCCGCCGGTCACAAGGATGGTCAGCGTTGGCATCAGGCCGCCGTCGCGCCGGTGATGCCTGTGGTGGATTCGATGACCGGGCGCATTTTCTTCTCCAGTGCTTCGTAGAACATGGACAGCGGGAATTCGTCGTCAAGGACCTGGTCGGTGAGCCCGCGGGGAGGGCCGTCCAGTGGCAGGGCATCCGGACCCTTGGCCCACACAGACGCCGGGTGGGCGGTCACCGTGCCGGAAATGAGCTCGTACGCGGCCAACCAGTGGGCGGCCTTCGGGCGGTCAATGGAGCGCCAGTAGAGTTCTTCGATCCGGGCACCGAGTTCAACCACCACTGCAGCGGCATCTTCCCAGTCAATGGAGAGCTTGCTGTCCGTCCAGTGAAGGACGTGGTGCTGGTGCATCCACGCGAACAACAGTTGGCCGCCAAGTCCGTCATAGTTGCGGACGCGGCTGCCGGTGATCGCGAACCGGAAGATCCGGTCAAAAATCACCGCATACTGAACGAGCTTTGCGTGCTTCCTGGCGTCAGGATCGGCGTTCTCGTCCTTTTCGATGAGGACGGACTCGCGGAAGGCGGTCAAATCGCAGCGCAACTCTTCCAGCGAGTAGAGGAAGAACGGCATGCGCTGTTTGATCATGAACGGATCAAAAGGCAGATCGCCACGCATGTGGGTGCGGTCATGGATGAGGTCCCACATGACGAACGTGCGCTGGGTGAGTTCCTGATCCTCGATCAACTGGGCCGCATCTGCGGGAAGTTCCAAAGACGTGGTCGCTGCTGCTGCTTTGAGGACGCGGCGGAAGCGTGCGGCTTCACGGTCGGCGAAGATGGCGCCCCAGGTGAAGGTGGGAGTCTCACGCACAGCAACGGTTTCGGGGAAGAGCACCGCGGAGTTGGTGTCGTACCCGGGAGTGAAATCGATGAAGCGGATGGGGACGAAGAGCTTGTTGGAGTATTCGCCTGCTTCGAGGCCGCCAATGAACTCCGGCCAGATGACCTCGATCAATACGGCTTCGACCAGCCTGTTGGTGCTGCCGTTCTGCGTGTACATGGGGAAGACCACCAGGTGTTGGAGGCCGTCAACGCGCAGTTCCTGGGGCTGGAACGCCTGCAGGGAATCCAGGAAATCCGGTACGCCAAAGCCGCCCTGTACCCACCGGCCAAAGTCCTCCACCAGCAACTCCAGGTAGCGGGCGTCGTGCGGGAACTGGGGAGCCAATGCTGTGATGGCGTCGCAGATTGTTGCTACGAGCGTTGTTGCCTCGCCGTGCACGGAGGGGTCCGCGATGGAGCCGTCCTGTTCCTGGTGTGCTTGGAGCGCTGTGGCCGCGGCCTTCAGCGATGTCCACTCGGCGTTGTCGGCGGTGACACGCGGGAGGGTGGAGGTGGCGATGGTTGTCATGGAGCTCGGCCCTTTCCGAAGTAGTGATTGCTTCTGGGCCGAGCGTAGCAAGCAAAAAGCATTGCTAATTGAAAAAAGCCTTGAGGATAAGCAACTCTTGCCCTTCGGGCATTCCTGCATAGTTCGAGATCCAGCGCCCCACACTTCTGCCGGAGAACAGCTCCGGACGGACCGAACCTTCGGCCGATCCGTCCGGACCTGTCAGCTCTCTTCCGCGTTGACCAGTCGGAGCGAAATGGAGTTAATGCAGAACCGCTGGTCCGTGGGAGTGCCGTAGCCCTCGCCCTCGAAGAGGTGCCCCAAATGCGAATCACAGGCGGCGCAACGGACCTCCACGCGCTCCATCCCCATGGAGCGGTCATGAAGATAGCGGACCGTGCCTTCAGCCAAGGGAGCCCAGAACGACGGCCAGCCGCAATGGGAATCGAACTTCTCCTTGCTGGTAAACAGCTGGCTGCCACAAGCACGGCACTGATAGACGCCCTCCGTGTGGGTGTCCCAGTACTCGCCGGTGTACGGCCGCTCAGTTCCTGCCTGCCGCAGAACGCGGTATTCCTCGGGGGTCAACTCCTCGCGCCACTGGGCATCGCTCTTCTCCACAGACGCAGAAGTTGTCTTGCTGGTGTTCTCAGGAGTGTTCATGTCTTGTGCAACGCTCACGAGTCGCCGATAAATCCCGAACCCGCGTACAGGTGGAGTACCGGAAGTCCCAATTGATCCTGGGCTTTGTTGGCCCAGTCGGTGTGGAACGTATCGGCGATGGCATGGGGGCGAGTGACCACTACGGCCTGCGCGGCATCGAGCGCGCGCACCTTGGACACCAAGCCGGCCACGGCATCGCCGTCGACGACTTCACCCGTGACGCCGCCACCCAAGCCGGCCAACGCCGCCAAAGAGGCAGACAACGTCTCGGCCGCTTCAGCACGCTCCGCCGCCGGATCCGGTGACTGCGCTGTCAGTTCGCGGAACGCCTTGGCAATATCCAGCAACGAAAGATTCTCCAGGAAGTCCACCAGGAGATGTCGCTCTGTATTGGCGGGAACCAGGACAACGAGTGGCGCGTCGCCGCCGTCCACCAGTTTGGCGATGTTAACGCGGTCGTCGGGGCCAAGGGGCTCTTCAGTCAAGATGACTATGGGATCACTCATGGCTACAGCGTAGTCCCGCATAACCTGGGTCCGCAGGCTTTTCGCACCGAATCCGGGCACGGGTGCGCCGCGCGGTCCGCACCTGCGCCAGGCAAAGCCAGGGAGCGGCAACAATGGAAGTATGGCATCGACACACCGGTCAGCGAGCGACGCTGCAGAGAACAAAATGTCCCTCCGCACCAAATGGGCCATTGGTGGCTTCCTTGCGGGAGGCACCCTCGCCGGCCTGCTGGGCGCCGGGTCCTCTGCGCTCGCCGTCTATTTTGCCCGGCGAGTCATCACCCCGGCAGCCCGCCACGAGGACCAGGAGGTCCTTGCCGTGATCCGGGACGACAAGGGGCTCCAGGTCATCCTCGCGGCTACCCCGGACGCCACCATCGACGGCGTGTTCAGCCTGTTCTTCGCCGGCGGTCAAGGACACGCGCGGATTGGCCGGATCGTGTCCTATTCCCCGGCTGAGCAGACTGTCCTCCGCGAGGTTGAAGAGGTCTATAGCGGCAATCTGGCAGAGGCCCGCCGTGGCTGGTGGAGCGGCGCTACCTACCCGGACCCGGCGTCGATCGGCCTTGCGGCCGAGGATGTGGAGATAGAGGTCGACGGCGGGCTGGCGCCGGCGTGGTTGATCCGCGCCGATGCTTCCGCTCCAGCTCCGGTCTGGGCAATCATGGTGCACGGGCGTGGTGCCACACGGCTCGAGGGCCTCCGGGCTGTGCGTACGGCGCGGAGCCTGGAGCTGGACAGCCTGCTCATCTCCTACCGCAACGACGGCCTCGCCCCTTCAGCCCTCGATGGGCGCTACGGCCTGGGATCCACTGAATGGCGGGACGTAGAGGCTGCCATTGATTACGCCTTGGAGCATGGGGCCGAGGAGATCGTGCTTTTCGGGTGGTCCATGGGCGGAGCGATCAGCCTTCAGACAGCCGATCTCTCCAGGCACCGCCACCTCATCCGGGCCTTGGTGCTGGATGCCCCCGTCATCAACTGGGTCAATGTCATGGCCCATCATGCCCAAATGAACAGGATTCCCTACACTGTGGGGCGTTACGGGCAGCTGATGCTTGGTCATCCGCTGGGGCGCAGGCTGACCGGCCTCGCGGCTCCTGTTGACCTCAAGACAATGGATTGGGAAGCCCGCGCCATTGAGCTGCGGACTCCCACGCTGTTGATCCACAGCGTCGACGACGACTACGTTCCGTTCGGACCGTCCGCCAGCCTCGCCGAGAAGAACCCGGAAATGGTGACCTTCGAGCCCTTCAACGGGGCGCGGCACACCAAGGAATGGAACGTGGACCCGGAGCGGTGGGAACGCGTGGTGCACGCATGGCTGCAGCGACAGCTGGCTCCCCGGAACAACCCGGGACAGGCTGCGGCTGCAGGGCCGGTGGATGGTGCAGGCTCAGCGGGTGCAGGAGCGGCGGGAGCGTCTGGCCTTAACGGCTAGGGTCGGCGCCTCGTGTCAGATTTGGCTGGCAAGGAGGTGCCGATGGCCGCCACGGCAGCCTGTGTCAACCGGATAAGGTCCGCCGGAGCAAGTTCGATGTCCAGTCCGCGGCGGCCACCGGAGACCAGGATGGTGTCAAAGCCCAGCGCTGATTCGTCCAGGACCGTGGGGGAGGGCTGGCGCTGTCCCACGGGCGATATGCCGCCCAGCACATAACCGGTGCGGCGCTCAGCGGCCTTGGGATCGGCCATGGCTGCTTTCTTGGCTCCCAACGCCGCAGCAACGGACTTCAGGTCCAGGTTTCCTGACACAGGGACAACGGCTACCGCCAGGCGGCCTTCAACCTCCACCATGAGTGTCTTGAAGACCCTCTCCGGCTCGATGCCCAGGACCTCCGCGGCTTCCATGCCGTAGCTGGCCGCGGCTGGATCATGCGAGTACGGGTGAAGCACAAAAGGAACGCCGGCCGCAGCAAGAGCTGCAGTTGCCGGCGTTCCCTGTGAAGCCATTTTCTTGGCCATACCGTCTGGTGGCGCCTTTCTGTGTCCTGGCGGGCTCAGTGCTCCAGCCGGCTTGCGGCTGCGACTTTGCGCTTGATGCGGCCCAGCATGGCAGTCATTCCGCGCATTCGCAGGGGAGTGATGGCCCGCGTCAGGCCCAGCAGTTCGGGCATGTCGTCCGGAACAGCAAGGATCTCCTCGGCGGTAAGTCCGTCGAGGCCCTCGTGCAGGACGCCGGCGAAGCCGCGGGTGGTCGGCGCCTCCTGGGGAGCCTTGAAGAAGAGCCGGTACTTGCGGGCACCGTCAGGATTTTTCTCTGACTCGATCGTGAGGAACAGCGGGGACTGGCATTCCACAACCTGCTCCAGCAACTCGGGGTGGTCCTTCAGGCGCTCTGGAAGCTCCGGAAGGCCCCTGGAGAACTCAAGCAGGAGCTGCAGACGGTCAGGCTCCGTCAGTGCCTGGAAGTCATCGACGATTTCCGCCAGTGCGGTGGGCAAAGTGTACGTACTCATCTCTTCCAGCTTACGCATAACCGCGGCGATTGCGCTCTGTATGCCGCAACACTACGGGGCCCTCCGGACGGTGGTGGATTCACGCAAAGACTAGTTGCGTGCGAAGGCGGCCGGTACGGAACCGCGCTCTGCACCCTTGACGATGGGAACGCGCACGGCATTGCCCCACTCTGTCCAAGAGCCGTCGTAGTTGCGCACGGTATCGAAGCCCAGCAGGTACTTGAGCGCAAACCAGGTGTGGCTTGAGCGTTCGCCGATCCGGCAGTAGGCCACGACGTCGTCGCCGGCTGCGAGCCCGGCCTCACCCAGGTAGAGGGCTTCGAGTTCTTCGCGGCTGCGGTAGGTGCCGTCTTCTGCAGCGGCCCGGGCCCACGGAATGGATGCGGCCGTGGGGATGTGGCCGCCACGGAGTGCGCCTTCTTCGGGGTAGGCAGGCATGTGGGTGCGCTGTCCCGTGTATTCCTCCGGGGAGCGGACGTCGATCAGGGGGTTTCCCAGGTGCGCCAGGACATCTTCCTTGAAAGCGCGGATGGGAGCGTCGTTGCGCTCTACTTCCGGGTACTCGCCGACGACGGGCTGTGAAGTCTCGGTGGTCAGCTCGCGGCCTTCGGCGATCCACTTGTCGCGGCCGCCATCCAGGAGGCGGACGTCTTCATGGCCGAAGAGAGTGAAAACCCAGAGGGCGTAGGCGGCCCACCAGTTGGACTTGTCGCCGTAGATGACAACCGTGCTGTCGCGGGAGATTCCCTTTGATGATGCGAGGGCGGCGAACGCGGCGCCGTCGACGTAGTCGCGGGTGACTTCATCGTTCAAATCGGTGTGCCAGTCGATCTTTACGGCTCCCGGGATGTGGCCGGTCTCGTACAGCAGGACGTCCTCATCGGACTCAACCACTACCAGTTTGCCGTCGGCAACAGCGCCGTCGGCAAGCGCGGATGCGAGCCATTCGGTGGAGACAAGGCGTTCGGGGTTCGCGTACGACGCGAACTTTTCGTTCTGTTCAACGGGGTAGGACATGGTGATGGCCTTTCACTGACAACGGACGGAAGCCTGGCCGTGGGGAGTGGTGCAGGTGCCGGCCCGGCTGCTTCCAACACTAACCACGGGGCGCCAGGAATGCTTCCCTGCGGTCACACGGTGAAACATGGGCTTGGTCACGTGTCCCGCCGGGGCCGCCGGAAGCCGGTATTCTTGCTGGGGACCTAATACCGAAGGAACGGACCACCGTGGTACAGATCGAACAACTGGCTGCCCGCACGCCGGCAGTCTCCGTGGAGGAACTCCTCAAGGGTTTCTACCCCTCTCCACGATTCGGAGAGGTATCGTTCGACAGCTACCGTCCCGACCCCTCGCAGCCGAGCCAGGCCAATGCCGTGAAGCTCCTCTCGGCCTTCGCCGACGGAGTGGGATCCGAAGACAACGGCGGCTTGTTCAAGAAGCTCTTCGCCAAGAAGGCGCCAGCCACCAGAGCAGGAATCTACCTTGACGGCGGCTTTGGCGTCGGCAAGACCCACCTCCTGGCCTCGTTGTGGCACAGGTCGCCCGGACCCAAGGCCTTCGGTACGTTCGTTGAATACACCAACCTGGTGGGTGCGCTTTCATTCCGCAAAACCGTGGAGGCGCTGAGCAGCTACAAGCTGGTCTGCATCGACGAATTTGAACTGGATGACCCCGGCGATACCGTGTTGATGTCCCGCCTGATGCGTGAACTGGCCGACGCCGGCGTCAAGCTCGCTGCCACGTCCAACACCCTGCCCGGCTCGCTGGGCGAGGGCCGCTTTGCCGCCGTCGATTTCCAACGCGAGATCCAGGTTCTCGCGGACCAGTTCGATGTTGTCAGGATCGACGGCGAGGACTTCCGGCACCGTGGATTGCCCGCTGCTCCGGCGCCGCTGAAGACCGAAGAGCTCAAGCACCGTATGAAGGCCGAATTCGCCGGCAGGACCGTGGCGGTGGATGACTTCCGCACGCTGGTCAGTCACCTGGCTGCGGTTCACCCCAGCCGTTACCGTCAACTCATCTCCGGCGTTGAAGCCGTGGTGTGGAGCGACGTCGAAACCATAACGGAGCAGGCAGTAGCCCTTCGCTTCGTAGTGCTGGCGGACAGGCTTTATGACAAGGATGTGCCCATCCTGGCCAGCGGTGTCCCCTTCGACAAACTCTTCACCGAAGAGATGATGACCGGCGGTTACACCAAGAAGTACTTCCGGGCTGTCTCCAGGCTGACCGCCCTTGCCCGTGAGGCGCAAAACCACGAACCCGCCTGATTCACGCTTTCTGAACAGGCTCGCGGCTCTGGAGCATCCAGCGCACCAGGATGCCTCCGGCCAGCGCCCAGAACGCAGCGCCAACCCCGGCAAAGCTGAGGCCTGACGCTGCCAACAGGAAAGTGATGCAAGCCGGAATGCGTTCCTCCGCTACAGCCAGCGCTGAGGAAATGGAGGCGGCCAGGGTCCCCAGGAGTGCCAGGCCAGCGACGGCTTCCAGGAGTCCTGGCGGGGCTGCGGCCACCAACGTCACCAGCGCTGCGGAAGCCGCGGCCAGGACAAGGTAGGCCAGTCCGGAAACGAACGCTGCGATCCAACGCCTGCCATGGTCCTTGCCTGCTTCCTCTCCCGCCGCCAGCGCTGCGCTGAGCGCTGCGAGGTTTATCGCGTGTCCGCCGAAGGGTGCACCGGCAAGAGTGCCCGCGCCGGTGACCAGCATCGAGGGGCGCCATGGAGTGGTGTACCCGAACGACTTCAGGACTGCGACGCCTGGAATGTTTTGCGACGCCATGGTGACGATGAACAAGGGCAATGCCAGCCCTACGGCAGCCTCCAGGGAGAAGGCCGGAGTTGTCCACTCAAGCCTTGGCACGAGGCTGTGAAGGGGTACCTGGAGTCCGTTGGAGACTATGTGGATCCCGATGACGGCGAGGGCAACCAGCAACGATGCCGGGACAGACCAACGCGGTGCGAACTTCATCAGCACAACCCAGCACAAGATCACCGGAGCAACGAGGAGCGGGGCCGAGCCCAACGACTTGAAGGGCGCCAGGCACAGGGGGAGCAGGACCCCGGCGAGCATGGCTTGCGCCAGCGCCGTAGGGATCCTGGCCATGAGGCGGCCCAACACCGGCAACAATCCCGTCAGGACGATCAGTACCCCGACCATCAGGAACGCGCCCACGGCAGCCGGCCAGCCGCCGTCGACCATTCCAGCGGAGGCGAGCAACGCTGCCCCGGGTGTTGACCACGCGAGCGTGACCGGCATCCTGGACCGCCAGGACAGCCACAGGATCCCGAGGCCGAAGGTCAGGGTGAGCGCCAGTAAACCGCTGGATGCCTGGGCTTGATTGGCCCCCACAGCTTGAAGACCCGCCAGGACCACTGCGAACGATGAAGTAAAGCCAACCAACGCTGTCACAATGCCGGCGGTGATCGGCGGGCCCAGTGTGTCCCGGCTGACATGGTTATGAGTGGTGGGCGGGGAGACAGAACGCATGAAGTCCAACGTACCCGAACGGCGGGCGGACGCCCTGTCGGTTAAACGCCAAGGGCACCGGTGGCGCCTCTCGGCGGGACCGGTGCCCCCTTGACGTATCTGGTACGGCGGCTCAGGCAGCTACGGCTGCTTCGGCTCATCCGTGACGGGAGCCTGTCCAGGCTGACCGTCGTTCTTGGCCACGAAGTCGGAAGCGGCATTCTGGACCTTGTCGACGTGGCCGGCATACTTGCCGCCCGTCTTATTGTCCACAAAATCCCCGGCCTTTTCGATGCCATTCTTGATGGCTTCTTCGTTGCCTTGAATGAGACCCTGAGCCTTGCCCTTCAGGTCGTCAATTAAACCCACGGGCACCTCCCTTCCATCGCGGAGCCAGTTCGCTCCTCCGCGTCCGACCCTAACACCACTTGACAGGGGTGCCAAGGGTTGCGGACGGGGCTGTGGACAAACTACGCCAATGGCTTACTTTCCACCGTGTGGCGCGGGCTGTCCGGGTTCATCAGTGAGTGCCTGCGACCGTACGCGAAGTAGATCACCAGGCCGATGACCAGCCACACTCCAAACCGGGCCCAGGTTTCCCAATGCAGTTGGAACATCAGGAACGCGGAGGCCAAGACGCCGAAGGCAGGGACGATCGGCATGAGCGGCAACCGGAACGTCCTCGGAGCATTTGGCTTGGTGTATCGGAAAACAATTACTGAAACGCAGACCACCACGAAGGCGGCCAGGATGCCGATGTTGGTGAGGTCGGCTACTTCCTTGATGGGGAAAACGCCGGCGAGGAAGGCCGAAGCAACGCCGGCGATCCACGTCACGCGCTGTGGCGTGCCGTGCCGGTCCGTCTTGGCGAACCAACCGGGCAGCAGGCCGTCGCGGCTCATGGAGAACCACACGCGCGTGACGCCCAACAGGAAGGTCAGCATGACGGTCAGGATGGAAAGCACCGCGAACACCGAGATGATGGTGGCAATGACGGGCAGTCCAACCCCCTGGAACGCCGACGCGAAGCCGGCCGTGGGGTTGATGTCCTTGTAGTTCTGCATGCCAGTCAGGACCAGCGTGGCAGCTACGTACAGGAGCATGGCGATGATCAAGGACAAGATGATGGCCTTGGGCATGTGCTTCTTGCCGTCCTTCGCCTCTTCGGCCGCTGTGCTCATGGCGTCGTAGCCGAAGACTGCGAAGAAGACGGTTGCGGCGCCGGCGATGACCGGACCGAAGCCGCTGGGCATGAACGGGTTGTAGTTCTCGGCGTTGACGTAGAAAATGCCGAGTCCGATGATGAACAGGATCAGGATGACCTTGATGGCCACGGCTACAAGTTCGAACCGGCCAAAGGCCTTGGTTCCACGGCTCAGGATCCACGTGACCAACAGGCAGACCAGGATCGCCGGGAGGTTGATGATGCCGCCCTTGCCCTCGTCGGCAGTGGACGTCATCCAGGTTGGCATGTGGATTCCGATGCCGGAGAGGAACGCATCGAAGTAGCCGGAGATGCCGATGGCCACCACAGCCACGATCGCGATGTATTCCAGCAGCAGATCCCAGCCGATGAACCAGCCAATGATCTCGCCGAGGGCCACGTAGCCGTAGGTGTAAGCCGAGCCGGCGCGGGGGATCATTCCAGCGAATTCGGCGTAGGACAGCGCGGCGGCGCCGGAAGCCAGGCCGGCGATCAGGAAGGAAATCAGAACTGCGGGGCCTACGCCCGGAGTTCCCTCGCTCCCGTGGGCTACAAGGCCGGCGAGGGAGAAGATCCCGACGCCGATAATTCCGCCGACGCCGATGGCCGTCAGCTGCCAGAGGCCCAGACTTTTGAATAGTCCGCTGTGCTTGTTTTCTTCCTCAATGTCGTCGATCGGCTTGCGCCTCAGGACGGACTTGGAAGCCGTCTGTTGATTCATGGGGGTACTCCTGCCAGTTGGCGTGGAACGGTGATGAGCTCGCAGTACATTATGCGAGCCTAATCACATTAGATAAAGCGACTTCTTCTGAGGGGTATCGGTTACTTCAAGTAATGAATCGATTGTTTGCTGAAGTTGGGCACAAAAAAAGCAGCTCCGGGGAGCTGCTTTTCTTTCTGGAGCGGACGACGAGATTCGAACTCGCGACATCCACCTTGGCAAGGTGGTGCTCTACCAGCTGAGCTACGTCCGCACATGTTGTCTGCCGGGCTGATGCCTGGCCGTCAACAACAAACAAGTTGCCTTGTTCTGGTGGGCGATACTGGGATCGAACCAGTGACCTCTTCCGTGTCAGGGAAGCGCGCTACCGCTGCGCCAATCGCCCATGCATCCAGCCAACTGCTGGAAGACATGGTTTTCACCGAGGTGGGTACGGGATTCGAACCCGTGTATACGGCTTTGCAGGCCGCTGCCTCGCCTCTCGGCCAACCCACCGTGTAAGCCGAATTCCGGGGAATTCCTGCTTTGACAGTGCCTTGCGAGCGGACGACGAGATTCGAACTCGCGACATCCACCTTGGCAAGGTGGTGCTCTACCAGCTGAGCTACGTCCGCAGTGTCGTTTTGACGGACAACCCTTCAGGCTTTCCGTCGCTTTCCGACGAGTAAAAACTCTATAGGAGGTTGTTGCAAACTCCAAATCGAGGGTGGGGATTTGGCTCCGCAGGTGGCTGGATCCTTGAATCTGCGCGGAATCCCCTGAGTTTCACCCATGTAATTCCACCGCTGTAGTTCGGTTGTCAATGAAGGCGCTGATCGGTTTTGCAATCAGGCCGTGGTCGGTTAGTGTTTTCTATGCACCCGGGCGATTGGCGCAGTGGTAGCGCGCTTCGTTCACACCGAAGAGGTCACTGGTTCGAACCCAGTATCGCCCACCAAGAGAAGCCCCCGGAATTCCGGGGGCTTTTGGGTTTCTGAGGCATTTTCCTCCACTCCGTGGTACCTGCTTGGGACTCGAACGAGGTCCTTGAATCCTGCTCGGCAGGATGATGGCTACCTACTGTCCCAAGTACCACGGGGACACCACACCGGTACTACGGTGGGTACCACGACGAATACGTTTGTGTCAGGAGATGACACTGGGGTCCTTTAAGGACATACAAGATGGCCCTCGGGATCCACTGAGCATCGAATCTCAGAATCGAAAGGTCCCGATAGGAAGCCGTGAAGCGCAGATAAGTCGCAGGGTGCGGGTGGCCTCTGCTGCCTAGGAATTTTTCTTGTCGACCAAAACAATTTCTCGTCCTGCACGTGCCGATGATGTTCTCCGCGCTTATTCCCTTCCCGATGTTGCTGAGCGCCTGGGCGTCAGCCTGAAGACCGTCCGCCGGATGGTGGATTCCGGTGGGCTAGAGACCTTCCACCCCTACCGTAAGGGTCGGACCGTTCGCGTAAGCGAGCAGACGCTCCGCGATCACTTTGCCGCTGGTGTACGTAGTCTGATGGCCGATGGTGTGTGGAAGAACTTATCGGGTCTGAAAAGTCAGTGGGCTGCCATTTGTGACCGTCGATGAAGCCTCCACACGGATTGGTCTCGGAAACGCTGATTGCTGGGACTCCATGAGGATGGCTGAGGTAAAGCTTCCTCAGCGCGCAACGCCATCAGCGTGCGCCCAGATGTTCAGCCAACAGCGAGTCTGGATGCGTTGCTGCATCCCAGGCGAGCGTGAATGACCAGAAGTAGAAGTTGCTCAGGAATTCGTGAATCCCACCGTTGGAGTAGAAGCCTGCATGTTCGGGGATGAGGCCGAGAGTTGCACGCACAGTCTGGGTGATGATGTAGGTCTCCCATTGGGGTGCTCGTTGCAGATTCTCCGGTGACGGCATGCTCACAGTGTGGATCCTCGGCTCTCCATGGCTGTGCGTAATCCATCCAACATCCAGATTGCTGCAGGACGGTGTTCTTCCTGCAGCATCGTGAATTGGATCAGCTCGATGTCTGCCTCTGCCGTTCGGGCCAGCTCAGACAGGCCTGTGCCGTCGTTCTCAAACAGCGAGGCTGCTGAACCCAGCATGGTTTGGACCTCGTCCAAGGAGACCAGACCGTCTTCGACGTCCTGGATCGCCTTGGAAACACGGGCCACAACCTTGGCGTTGTAGGAGTTCATTTCGCAGCCAGTTGCCTGAGTTCGCTGAACGCCAGTGCTGCTCTGTTGTGTAGCTCGTTTTCGTCGACGTCGTTGTCGCGAAGAAGCGGATCCCGGTTGTAGTCATGGACCGCGTAGAACAGCTGATCGAGAACCCTGTAGGTTTCCTGAGGCCACTTGGTGGAGTCGTTCTTGTAGAGCGGCAGGAAGAGCACTTCAAATTCATCTGCGCTGATGCGGTTCCGGGCCAGCAATTGCAGCAGCACCGCGTACGGCGCGACGTTGGGATCCCAGTCACGTTGTTGGCATTTAGAGTTGTAGCCCAGTGGACGAGCGGAGGGGCACCTGAAAGTCGGCGAAAGACAGCGTGCTTTCCCGATGCACGTCGGGTTCGTCCTCAACGGTCACAGTAGACGTGTCAGCGTCGAGCAGTATGTTGAAGGTGTTGTACTCGGAGTAGCGTCTTCCGCTCTTTAGCTGCTCTATCCCGGCGAGGAGTTGGAACCGAATGTAGTCGTTCAACTCTCCCGAAAGGAACTCTTCAAGGGGCTGTTGAGCCGTCCCTTTCAGTGGGGCGTCTGCCGTTTCCCAGCGTTGTGAGGCTGCTGCAGCCTTCCCTGGAAGTTGCAGTAGCCACCGGCCGGTACGTCCTCGTTCACCCAGTCGCCTGGTGACAAGGCCTAAATCTCATCGAGGAGTCCGGTGTGCATCGGGTGTTGCCGCCGAGCGTGGTGCCCAAGCTGCTCGTTCCAAGCTGCATGGAGAACATGCCATCGACAAAGCCAGTGGTCGTCTGGTCTCGGTTCCCCCCCCCCCGAAGGCTGGGTTTGAACAACTCTTAGCCCATTGCTTTCAAAGACTTCCTTTACCGTCTTATGTATCGCTTCAGCCTGATCTTCTGAGATCGCGCCCTGCGTACTGTCGTAATTGAACCGAGTGCCCTCGGTCCCGTCCGGGAGGGGGCACGCCATACCGGGTTTATAGGGTGTAATTTTCGTCCAATCGCCCGGGGCGAGAGCTTGAATTTGTGTGAAGATGTTGAGGTATTCCGTGCGGGCTTGTTCTGATCCCATGGTCTGCTCCGCGGTGCTGGTAGTTGGGTTGGTGCCAGGGCTGGGCTCACACCCCGCCAGAGCGAGAAGAAGAACCGCTGCGGCGGGAAGGGCACGCCTGTGCCGGCGGCGGAGTTTGGTGGTCATCGTGTCGCATTCGTGAATTGATCGTCCGCCTGGGGATTCCTAGCGAAATTTACCTTCCGGATCGGCAAAGCAGCGGGTATTCCCGCTGAGGGTGATGCCGTACTTGCTGGTACCGAGCCCCATAGAGAACTTGTCGGGCCCGAGGACCACGGTGTGTCGGACAAAGTTCGGGCCATCATCGATTTCCTGCCTGAGATTAAACCGGGTGGCCTCGAACAAGGCCTTGACCTTGTCGTGGAGAACATCCATTTCTTCCCGGCTCAGTGGACTCCGACTGGTATTGAAGGAGACCTGGGTGCCTTCCGTGCCGAGGGGACGATCACAGACCCACCCTGCTTTGTCTGGTGTGACTTTCGTCCAGTCGCCGGGGGCGAGAGCTTGAATCTTGTTGAAGAGGTCAAGGTACTCTGTTCGGGCTTCTTCCGGGTCCATTGTCTGCTCCGCGGCGCTGGTAGGTGGGTTGGTGCTTGGCGTTGTCCCGCACCCTGCAAGGGTGAGTAGAAGGATCGCCGCGGCGGGAAGCATATGCCAGTATCGGCGGCTACGTGTGGATGTCATCGTTTCGCATTCGTGAGCTGGTCATTCAAGCCGAGGGCGATCCTGGCCTGGTTGTAGCTAGACTCTGTTGACTTGTCGAAGTAACCGTAGATGCCGTCCTTGCCACCGGTTTGCCCGTCGTGGGTTTTCGTTGGCAGGTCTTTGGCACCATCCGGTCCTGTGGTGCCGTCCGTGCCAAAGGTGACAGCGCCGAATCCGGAGTCGTCAGTGCTTTTACGCTGCCAGCCGACTCCATGCCCGACCTCGGCTACGTGGTCCCAGTCGTAGCTTCCCCGGTAAACAGTTCCGCCAGGGTTCAGATGGAGATCGTTCACGGAGGTCACGTTATCAGGGGCACCAACGTCACCGACGAGAACGAGGTTATCGACAGGCAGCCCGGTTTTTGCCGCCTCCATGACCCCGAGGGAACCCATGGAGTGCCCGACAGCCGTTGTCATCGCTGCGTTGTCGAGGTTCTGATGAACTGCGTTGAACCCGACCACATCGCTGCGTAGGGCCGGCCCCACGACCTTTGCCTGGTCATTACTGAAGACGCCCATACCTTTGGCCGGCTCAACGCCAATCCAAGCAACAACGGCAAGACGGTCCCGGTCAATCCCATTCAGACGAGCGAGGTCACGTTGCTCAACTCTTTGATCATTGGCCTGTTTGGTTTTGGATGCCATGTCCTTGCCGACGGTGGTGTCCAGCCCGGGGAGCTGGTAGGTGACGTGCTTGGCGGCATCGAGGTCTCCCACGGAAATAGATGCACCGAACCCGGTCTCCGATCCTTGCCCCCGGTCGAAGGGCACGAAGCTTACGAGTTGAAAAGTCGAAGACTTGTCATCAATATCGACGCCCTTTTCTTTGCCCTCGGTGTCGTAGAGCGTTTCCCAGATCTTGTTGACCATGCCTTCCTGGGAGCCTTCATCAACTTCTCCGCCGTGCTCGTCGCGGTACTTCTTCCAGTAGTCGTGCATCTGCAGTAACTTTTTGCGGTTGGCAAGGTCTCGGGCGGTCGCGGTGACACCGTTCAGGTTTCCAATAACTTCGGGCAGTGCATCGATCAGGAGCTGCTGTTCTTCACCGACGGTGACTTTCCCGGTGGCAGGCTCGACGGTGTGGCCGAGGCCAGACCACCACGTGGCTGTGGCTACGGGGTCCAGTCCTGGTTGGGTCAGGAGTTTCCGCAGCCGGGCCGTGCCACCGCTACCGAGCCAAACCTTCAGTTGCGCTGCACTCATGGTTCCGATGTCGTTCAAGCCGACTTGGTTTGGTGCTGCGTACTGGATGAAGAGCCCGTTGAGCATGCTGTCCGCGATAGAGCCGTTGCCTGCTGTTTCGAATGCGGTGGCGACCTG
>NZ_JBEPOP010000009.1:0-204518 GCF_040546855.1 Paenarthrobacter sp. 4246 | reverse complement strand
TCCAGCCATAATTTCAACCAATCAATAAAACAATCGGTATCAACAAACTTGGCACACTATTGAGTTCTCAAACAACAGACACTACCGGCACCACCACACCCACCAAAGGGTCCAGGATCGCTCCGGAGCAACTTTTCAAACTTACACGCTGCCTGCCTCCGGGTCAAATCGGCGAACTTGACTTGATTTTCCTTGCGGTTTCTTGTCAGCTTCACCGTCCTCCACTGGGGAGCAGCGCGGGTACTAACTATACCCCTACTTCCCCGTGATGGCAAAACCCCTCAACGACACGGCTTCTTGGCCAAGCAAAATCCGCGGGAATAAAGGGAAGAGGGCCCGGAAGCATGGCTCCGGACCCTCTCAGCCTGAGGACTACTGCCCCACGTGAGCAGCGCGAGAGTTACTCAGCCGGCGCGAACCATGAGGCACCGAGCGGAGGAAGAGTGACGGTCAACGCTGCTGGCTGGCCATCGGTGCCGGGCGCCGAGGCTTTCAGGGACCCTGCGTTAAGCACGCCCGAGCCGCCGTACGTTTCCGAGTCGGTGTTCAGGACTTCAGTCCACTCCCCTGCGGCGGGCACTCCCAGGATGTAGTCCTTGTGCGGACCTCCGGAGAAGTTCACGGCGCAGACCAACGGTTTGCCGTCCTGATCCCAGCGAATGAAGGTCAGGACATTGTGATCGGCATCCCCGCCGTTGATCCACTGGAAACCGCCGGCCTCGTTGTCACGCTGGTACAGGGCAGGCGTCGCGGTGTAGAGCTCGTTGAGGTCCTTGACTAGAAGCTGCAGCCCACGGTGCGCTGGGATATCGGCGAGGAACCAGTCCAGCCCGTATTGCTCGGACCATTCAGCTTCCTGTCCGAACTCTGTGCCCATGAAAATGAGCTGCTTGCCGGGGTGGGCCCACTGATAGGCAAAGAAGGCACGGAGGTTAGCCAGTTGCTGCCAACGGTCGCCGGGCATCTTCCGCAGCATGGAGCCCTTGCCGTGAACAACTTCGTCGTGGCTGATGGGCAGCAGGAAGTTCTCGGTGAACGCGTAGACCAGGGAGAACGTGATGGTGCCGTGGTGCCACTTGCGGTTGATGGGGTCTTCAGAGATGTACTTGAGCGAGTCATGCATCCAGCCCATGTTCCATTTGAGCCCGAAGCCCAGGCCGCCGTGGTTGGTGGGCGCCGTGACGCCCGGGAAGGCAGTGGACTCCTCGGCAATGATGATGGCCCCGGGGTGGGACTTGTAGACGGTGGCGTTGACTTCCTGCATGAAGGAAATGGCTTCGAGATTCTCGCGGCCGCCGAACTTGTTGGGCTTCCACTGTCCTTCTTCGCGGGAGTAGTCCAGATAGATCATCGAGGCAACAGCGTCCACGCGCAGGCCATCGATATGGAATTCTTCCAGCCAGTACAGCGCATTGGACACCAGGAAGTTGCGGACCTCGCTGCGCCCGAAATCGAAGATCAGGGTTCCCCAGTCCGGGTGTTCGCCCAAGGCAGGGTCCGAGTGCTCGTACAGCGGCTGACCGTCGAACTGTGCCAGAGCCCAGGAGTCCTTGGGGAAGTGGGCAGGTACCCAGTCAAGGAGGACTCCGATGCCGGCCTGGTGGAGTGAATCCACCAGGAAACGGAACTCGTCCGGGTGGCCAAAGCGGGAAGTCGGCGCAAAGTAGGACGTCACCTGGTATCCCCATGAACCGCCGAAGGGGTGCTCGGCCACTGGCATAAACTCGACATGGGAGAACCCGAGCCATTTCACGTATTCCACGAGCTCCTTGGCAAGTTCCTTGTAGCCAAGACCCAGCCGCCAGGAACCCAAGTGGACTTCGTAAACGCTCATGGGCGAGTTGTGCGGATCTTTCCGGGCGCGGGCTGCCATCCACTCCGCATCCTTGAACCGGTAGCTGGCGTCCACAACACGCGACGCCGTCAGTGGCGGAACCTCTGTACCGAAAGCCAACGGGTCGGCTTTTTCTATCCAGTGACCGGACTTGGTCAGGATCTCGTATTTGTAGCACGCGCCTGCTACAACCCCCGGAATGAAGAGTTCCCAGACCCCGGAGGAACCAAGGGAACGCATGCCGTGCTGACGGCCATCCCAGCCGTTGAAGTCGCCCTTGACGCGAACTGCCTGGGCGTTCGGGGCCCACACTGCGAACGAGACACCGTCCACCTCGCTGAGCGCGGAACGGTAGTGCTGCACGTGGGCGCCGAGCACATCCCAAAGGCGCTCATGGCGGCCTTCACCGATCAAGTGCAGGTCCACTTCACCGACGGTAGGCAGGTAATGGTACGGGTCATCGATGGTGACGGGTTCGACGTCGTACACCACTTCCAAACGGTAGTCCGGCACGTGGCCGGCCTGCAGCGGTTCCAGGACGGCTGCCCACACGCCGTGGGCTTCATGCTCCATCTCGGTGCGGCCATTTTCGGTCACCACCGCCACGGACTTCGCGAGGTGCTTCACCGTGCGGACGGTGACGTGGCCGTGGTCGTCCAAGTGTGCACCGAGGACCGAGTGCGGCGCGTGATAGGCGCCGGCTGCCACGCGTTCCAAGGTCTCGGAGTCCACGTGCAAGGGAACTCGGGGCCGTTCGGTGCGTGCAGAGCCAGTCATGTCATTACCTTCCGCTGTAGCTGCCGCATGCTTGCCGCGGCTTGTATTGTCGAGGATTCGTCGTGATGCGTTGACCGGAATCGACAGCCAGTCGGGCCGGTTCCGCAACTCGTACACCACCTCGTATAAGGCCTTGTCCAGCCACAATGCCACAAAGAGCGGCGAGCGGCGGTCTATGGTTCCGGGGGTGACGTCGCTGTACCCCTCAAGGAACGCTGCAGCACAGTCATCTACCCAGGTTTCGGGCACTTTGGCGTGGGAATTCTCGCGCGTGGCGGCACCCGCCGCATAGTCGAAGGAGCGCAGCATGCCCGTGACATCGCGCAGGGGAAGATCAGGATTATTGCGCTCGTCAATGGTCCGCAGCGGCTCGCCTTCGAAGTCGAGAATGGCCCAACGCCCCGGCTGCCCGGCGGTGCCGGGCACCGATTCATCGCGGGGCACCAACAGAATCTGCCCCAAGTGGAGGTCTCCGTGGACGCGCTGCAACTGCCCCACGTCTCCGGGATCCAGCGCTGCCAGCAGCTGTTCGAGGTTGTCGTCATAGGGCCCGACGGCGGATGCGGCCTCTGCCCACGACTGGCGGACGCGCCGGGCTACCGTCGCGATGATGTCGGAGCCCTGCTCCTGTCCGTCCTGGGTGCCAAACGTTTCGGCCAGCCTTGCGTGAACCGAGGCCGTCGCTGCCCCGAGCCCGCGGGCCTCAGCTGTGAAATCCTTACCGGCTGCGGCTGCTTCGACGGCCAACCGCCAGGCGTCCAACCCACCGATCAGGAATTCATGTGCCACGGTCAGTTCGCCGGTGGCCAGCGCGGATCCGTTCGATGCCGGCCCCTCCCACGAGCCGGTGATCCAGCCAAGCGTCGCCGGAACCTCGGTGGTCCCGGCGGCGGTCAGTGCCGCGCCAAGCTCAACTTCGGGATTCCTCCCTGCCGCGAGCACACGGAAGATCTTCACGATCGCGGCCGAATCACCGTCGTCGATGATGACGGACGTGTTGGACTGCTCGCCGGACAGGACCCGTACGGAAGTGGGATTTTTCGGAAGCGCGACGCGGCCACGCGTGAGGTGTCCGCGTGCACCTCCCACGCTGCCTTCGTTTCGCATCAGCTCCAGCCATGCGGTGACGAAATCGGAATCGTAGACGGCGTCGTACACCAAGCGGAGGCCCGAGTCGTCCATAAACTCGCCCAACAATGCCGCCGGGGCGTCCACCAGTGGTTGGCTCCGGTAGCTCAACGGAACCTGCACCACGTCAGTCCGGGGACCGCCGTCGGCCGTCCGGTGGGTCACCGCCAGCAGCACCACCTCAAAGGCAGTGTCGCCGTTAGTGCCAGGGAGACTGACGGCACCCACCTGCTCCAGCGCAAAGTCGGGGCTCTTGACCGGGAACCAGCGCTTGCCTGGAAGCCAGTGACGGAGAAGTCCTTCAACGGAGGGGTTCAAGTTTGCCTTGCTCATCTCATCCTTTGGAGGTCACCACGGGAATCGCCTGGGTAAAAGGCGACGAGGGATTGGAAAAGGCCGAGCGCACCCGCAGCCAATAGAAGCTGTGGCTGCCCAGCATCACGGTCAGGTGACCGTTGTCGCCGACGGCCGGGAATGGCTGGCCGCCGAAAATATCGCGCAGGCCGCGGCCCGCGAATTCGGGGATGTCCAACGTTGCCGCCACAGGGTGCTGCGAGAGGTTGAAGACGCACAAAATGGTTTCGGCGTCCTCGCCCTCGGGGTTGCCTGGCGGCAATTCCCGTACATAGGCCAACACCACTTCATGATCGGCTTCGATGTGCCGGAAGCCGCCCAAACCAAACACCGGATGGTTCTTGCGGACGCTGAGGATCTGACGGGTCCAGCGCAGCAGCGAACCGGAGTGTGCGGCCTGTGCCTCAACATTGGCCATGCCGTAGTTGTAAACCAGCGACTGGATGACCGGTAGGTACAGCTTGCCCGGATCTGCCCCGGAGAAACCAGCGTTGCGGTCCGGATTCCACTGCATGGGGGTGCGGACGGCATCACGGTCATCGAGCCAAATGTTGTCGCCCATCCCGATCTCATCCCCGTAATACAGAAAAGGGCTGCCCGGCAGTGAAAGGAGCAGCGCATTGATGAGCTCAATCTCGGACCGGGAGTTGTCCAGCAGCGGCGCGAGCCGGCGGCGAATGCCGATGTTTGCCCTCATCCGGGGATCAGGGGCATACCAGCCCAGCATCGCGGCGCGTTCCTCGGCCGGCACCATCTCGAGGGTGAGTTCATCATGGTTGCGCAGGAAAGTTCCCCACTGGGCACCTTTGGGAATTTCCGGGGTCTCCCGCAGGGTCTCGATGATGGGTGCGGCCTTCTGGTCCCGCAGTGCGTAATAGAGCCGCGGCATGATGGGGAAGTGGAACGCCATATGGCATTCGGGCGCCTCCTCGGTGCCGAAGTATTCCACTACTTCGTGCGGCGGCTGGTTGGCCTCCGCAATGATCACCCTGCCGGGATAGTTCGCGTCCACCATGCGCCGAAGATCCTGCAGGAAGGTGTGCGTGGCCGGCAGGTTCTCGCAGTTGGTGCCATCTTCCTCAAAAAGGTAGGGAATGGCGTCCGCACGGAACCCGTCAATCCCCTGATCCAGCCAGAACCGGATTACGTCGTACAGGGCCTCGATGACTTTGGGGTTCTCAAAGTTCAGGTCCGGCTGGTGGCTGAAGAAGCGGTGCCAGAAGAACTGCCGGCGGATCGGATCGAACGTCCAGTTGGATTCTTCGGTGTCAACGAAGATGATGCGGGCGTCCTGGTATTTCTCATCCGTATCGCTCCATACGTAGAAATCGCCGTAGGGTCCCGTAGGGTCCTTTCGCGACTCCTGGAACCACGGGTGCTGGTCCGAGGTGTGGTTCAACGGAAGGTCGATAATCACGCGGACGCCCCGGGCATGTGCCTCGGCAACCAGCCGCTTGAAGTCGCTGATGGTGCCGAACTCATCCAAAACGGACGTGTAGTCCGCAATGTCGTAGCCGCCATCCCGCAGCGGCGAATGGAAGAACGGTGGCAACCAGAGGCAGTCAACGCCCAGCCACTGGAGGTAGTCCAGTTTCTCGATCAAGCCATGGAAATCGCCGGAGCCATCCCCGTTGGCATCCGCAAAGGCCCGCACCAGTACCTCGTAGAAGACTGCCTTGCGGTACCAGTGTGGATCATGCTGGAGACCGGGGGCGTTCAACTCGAAGGTGTTCTTCGGAGTGAAGTACTGGCTGGGGTTCTGCGGAGAAAAACTCACTAAAGCTGCCTCCGGATGCTCAGGATGTGTGCCGGTTCGACATGCGCATCCAGCCGGACGTAATTGTGCTCGCCCCATTCCCAGCTCTCACCGCTGATGAGGTCATCCACCCGGAACCGGCCGTCGTCGTTAAGGTCCCGTGGGTCCAGTTGCAAGGCCGCGAGGTCCAGGGAGACCGTGCTTTCGCGAGTGCTGTGCGGATCCACGTTGACCACAATGATCAAGGTGTCCTTGGTGCCATCCGGCAGCGTCTTGTGCTTGGAGTACACGATCGTGGCATCATCCGTGCTGCTGTGCAGTGTCAGGTTTTGCAGGTCGCCCAACGCCACGTGCTTCTTGCGGATGGTGTTGAGCCTGGTGATGTAGGGCGCCAGCGTGCGTCCGGATTCGGCTGCGCCTTCCCAGTCCCTCGCCTTGAACTCGTACTTTTCGTTGTCGATGTATTCCTCGGCACCCGGACGGGCCACGTGTTCGTAGAGCTCGTACCCAGCGTAGACGCCCCAGAGCGGGCTGGCCGTTGCAGCCAGTGCAGCCCGGATGCGGAAGGCCGCCGGACCGCCGTACTGCAGGTACTCGGTGAGGATGTCCGGGGTGTTCACAAAGAAGTTCGGGCGGAAGAACGCCGGGCTCTCATGGCTGACTTCGTGGAAGTACTCCTCCAGCTCGGTCTTGGTGTTCCGCCACGTGAAGTAGGAGTAGGACTGCTGGAAGCCCGCGCGCCCCAAGGCGTGCATCATCGGCGGGCGGGTGAAGGCTTCCGCGAGGAAGACAACCTCGGGGTTCTTCTTGTTGATCTTGCCGATCAGCCATTCCCAGAACCACACTGGCTTGGTGTGCGGGTTGTCCACGCGGAAAATCTTTACGCCGTGGCTGATCCACAACTGCACGATCCGCAGGATTTCCTTGGACAGTCCCGTCGGGTCATTGTCAAAGTTCAGGGGATAAATATCCTGGTACTTCTTCGGCGGGTTTTCCGCGTAGGCGATGGAACCGTCCACCCGCGTGGTGAACCACTCGGGGTTGGACGTCACCCACGGGTGGTCCGGGGCTGCCTGCAGGGCAAGGTCCAAGGCGACCTCAAGCCCCAATTCGTTGGCGCGCGCCACAAAGGCGTCAAAATCTTCAAAGGTGCCCAGCTCAGGGTGGATGGCGTCGTGGCCACCGTCCTTGGAACCGATGGCCCACGGCGAACCCGGGTCCTGCGGTCCCGGCGTCAACGTGTTGTTGCGGCCCTTGCGGTGCTGGAAACCGATCGGGTGGATGGGCGGAAGGTAAATGACATCGAAGCCCATCTCCGCCACGGCGTCGAGCCTCTCGGCTGCCGTGCGGAAGTTGCCGGAAGTCCACACACCGGTGGAGTGATCCAGCACAGCGCCCTCTGAGCGGGGGAAGAACTCGTACCAGGAACCGCGACCTGCGAGGTCGCGTTCCACCTGCAGCGGGAATCGTTCGGAAACGGTCACCAGTTCGCGGATGGGAACACGTCCGACGGCGGCCAGCACCTCGGGGCTGAAACCGGCGCCAAGGCGCTCCTCGGCAGTCTTGGTGGTATCGGCCAGCGCGACGGAAGCGGCGCGCAAGGTGCGCTTCTCCACAGCGCTGCGTCCGGCGTCGTCGGCTGCTTCCGCGAGGAGGGCAGCGCCTTCGGCGAGCATCAACTCAACGTCGATGCCTGCGCCCACCTTGACCTCGGCGTTGTGGTGCCAGGTGCCGTAACGGTCATGCCAAGCCTCAATAACGAAAGACCAAGCTCCGGTGCCGGTGGGCGTAATCAGGCCCTCCCAGCGGTCCAGGCCTTTCCACTGCTCGCCCTCTGCAGGGGTCAGGCGGACGCGCTGACGTTCCTTGCCCCGGGGATCGAGCACCACAGCGGACACGCCGAGCTGGTCATGGCCCTCACGGAAGACCGTGGCGCCGACAACGAGGTCCTCGCCTGGCAAGGCCTTCGCCGGGAAACGGCCACCCTCAACCACCGGCTGCACGGCAGTGATGGGGAACCGGCCGAAGCGCAGTCCCTGGGTGATGTCCGTAGTCGTCTTGGATTTCAGAGCGGTGATGGTTCGCGCGGTTTTCGTCACAAACACGACGTTAGCGACAAAAATCACAGAATGCTAAGCACACGACCTATCTACTCGACGCAAGATGACTTTTACCTAAAAGAAACCCAATCCAGTTCCGACTGCCATGTCCGTCCGTTAGTGTGGCGCTCGTGAAGGCTATTCGAAGGTTTACAGTCCGTACCGTCCTCCCCGAGCCCATCCGGCCCCTGGCCCGATTGGCGACCAATCTGCGCTGGTCCTGGCACCGGCCCACACGGGAACTTTTCGGGAGCCTCAACCCGGCTCTCTGGGAGGCGTCGCAGCACGACCCCATTGCCCTTCTGGGGTCCATCAGCCGCGAACAACTGCAGGACCTCGCCAACAACGGCGACGTGGTGGAGCGCGTTCAGGCCGCTGCTTCCGACCTGGACCGGTACCTCAGCGAACCGCGCTGGTACCAGGGCCTCGGCGAGGACGCTCCCGCCTGCATTGCGTACTTCTCCCCCGAATTCGGCATCACTGAGGTCCTCCCGCAGTATTCCGGCGGCCTCGGTATCCTGGCCGGAGACCACCTCAAGGCCGCCTCAGACCTCGGCGTGCCGCTGATCGGCGTCGGGCTCCTCTACCAGGCCGGCTACTTCAAGCAGTCCCTGTCCCGGGACGCCTGGCAGCAGGAAACCTACCCGGTACTGGATCCCGACGGCCTGCCCCTCACGCTTCTTCGCCACCCCGGCAAGGACGGCATGCCCGGCAAGCCCGTCCACATCTCCCTGCCGTTGCCCAACGGCAGGGAGCTCCACGCGCACGTCTGGCGTGCCGACGTCGGACGCGTTCCGCTGCTGCTGCTGGACTCCAACGTTCCCTCCAACGATGAAGCCGCCCGCGGCATCACGGACCGCCTGTACGGCGGCGGGGGCGACCACCGGCTTCAGCAGGAACTCCTCCTGGGCATGGGTGGCGTCAAAGCCCTCCGCGTCTACCAGGAACTCACCGGCACCCCCGCGCCGGAAGTTTTCCACACCAACGAAGGCCATGCAGGGTTCCTGGGCATCGAACGCATCCAGGAAGCCATGTCCGATCCCGCCGTGCCCCTCAGCTGGGACGAGGCCCTCGCTGCCGGACGCGCGTCCACCGTCTTCACGACGCACACGCCCGTCCCCGCCGGCATCGACCGCTTCGAGACCGTCCAGATCAAGCACTTCTTCGAAGCCGGCCTGGCACCTGCGGTGCCCACGGACCGCATCCTGGAACTCGGCCGGGAAAACTTCGACGGCGGAAACCCTTCCGTTTTCAACATGGCGGTAATGGGCCTGCGCCTGGCGCAGCGTGCCAACGGCGTGGCCAAGCTGCACGGCGTGGTGTCCCGCGAAATGTTCGCGGGCCTGTGGCCGGGATTCGACCACTCCGAGATCCCCATCACTTCCGTCACCAACGGTGTCCATGTCCCCACCTGGGTGGACCCCCGCATCTCCACCCTGGCCCGGAACCAGTTCGGTGCCGAGGCTGAAGCGCTGGGCCGCTGGGACCTTGCCTACAACGTCAGCGACGAAGACGTCTGGGCACTACGCCGGGAGCTCCGCGCCCAACTCATCGACGACGTCCGACGCCGGCTCCGGGCCTCCTGGAAGAAGCGCGGCGCCGCCGACGCCGAGCTCGGCTGGACCGACTCCGTGCTGGACCCGGACGTGCTCACCATCGGCTTTGCCCGGCGCGTGCCCACCTACAAGCGACTTACCCTCATGCTGCGCGACCCCGCACGCTTGAAGGCCCTGTTGCTGGATCCGAAACACCCCATCCAGCTGGTCATCGCCGGCAAGTCGCACCCCGCAGACGACGCCGGCAAGAAGATGATCCAGGACCTGGTGCGCTTCACCGACGATCCCGAAGTCCGGCACAGGATCGTCTTCCTGCCCAACTACGACATCGCCATGGCACGGACCCTGTTCCCGGGCTGCGACGTGTGGCTCAACAACCCGCTCCGCCCGTTGGAAGCCTGCGGCACCTCCGGGATGAAGGCCGCCATCAACGGCTCGCTCAACCTGTCCGTCCTGGATGGCTGGTGGGACGAAATGTACGACGGCGAAAACGGCTGGGCGATTCCCACCGCCAACAACGGCGCCTCAGCGGATGAACGTGACGACATCGAAGCGTCCGCACTGTACGAGCTCCTCGAAAACCAGGTAGCTCCGCGCTTCTACGGCACCACCGTTGCCCAAGGCGCTGGAGCTGCGGGACCGTCCGAGTCCAGCCGCGAGACCGTTCCCACCCACTGGGTGTCCATGATCAAGCACACCTTGGCAAACCTCGGCCCCGCCGTTTCCGCGGAACGTATGCTCCACGACTACGTTAACAACCTCTACTGCCCGGCCGCTGTTTCCGGGCGCAGGGCTGTTGCCGAATCCTTCAAGGAAGCAAAGGAACTCGCCGCCTGGACCACCAAGGTCCGGAACGCGTGGCCCCAGGTAATGGTGGAGCACGTTGACTCCGTGGGGGTCTCCGAGGAACCCCAGGTAGGCGACAGCCTCCAGGTCAACGCCTACGTGGCCCTCAACAGCCTCACCCCGGACGACGTGTCCGTCGAGGTAGCTTTTGGGCGGGCCGAGGAGTCCGACGAACTCGAGGACATCGTGGTGGCCGAACTGGACTCCCTGGAAGACCTCGGCGGCGGACGTCACCTCTTCCACGGCTCCCTGGTCATCAACCGGTCCGGCTCCTTCGGCTACACCGTCCGGGTGTTCCCGAAGCACTCGGCGTTGGCTTCCAAGGCTGAACTGGGATTGATCGCCAACGCGTAGTCCGCCGTAGCCCAATTGGCGACTCATGGCTGGCTACGGTTGGGACCCGTTGGCGCGACTAGTTCTCGAAGACGGCGATGACTGCCAGGTCGCGGCCAGCGTAGCGCTCGGCGTCCTGGAGGACTTCGCAGACCACCCCGAACGAACGGTCTGTGCGGTAGGCGGCCGGGACCTGCCAGATCATGGTGACGGGGCCGCCGTCGTCCTCTGAGAGGGCGTCGGCGTAGTCGTGCAGGGAGTCGTTCAGGGCGTCCAGGTTCACACCGTAGTACTCAGGGAAGTCCAGGACCTGGGCGAAGACTTCCAGGACCGCCTGCTTGGTGTTTGCCGGGGGTACCATCACGGTCCTGCGGCCGGCGTCGGAAATCTGTTCCTGTAGTTCTTCCAGGGTCCAGGTGTCTGCGGAATAGATCTTCATGGGGCTCCTACTTGCCTTCGACGATGAACTTGAACGACTGGTAATGGTCCGGGGTGTAGTACTTGGCAGAGTCCTTGCCCACGACGATTCTGCGGGCACCCCGGTGCGATTCTCCTGGCGTGCTCACCGTGTACTCCTTGTAGAAGCCGCTGGTCTTCTTGGGCAGGAGGCCTTCAAAGTTGCCGAAATTTCCGTTGTCTTCCCTATACGGATAAGGGCCGCCCTTGGCGATCAGCGCCAGAGTTTGACGGGCTTCCTTGGGCAACTGGGAGGCATTGATGGTGGGCAGCGTTGAGGGGTTGGCCACCGCAGCGGCCGACGACGACGCGGAGCCAGGTGCCGGCGTCGTGCTTGGCGCTGTGGGTGTCGCCGTGAGCGAGCCACCGCCCACCATGGCGACTACCAGGACGACGACGGCGATCACCAACCCCGCAAACGCCACCAGTTTGCTGCGGCTGCGGTTCATGCGAAGAGCTCCTGAGGGGGTGTGACTACGTGCGGTAGATGTTGATGGTGTTGGCTTGCAGGATATCCCGCTCGCCCGAGGCCACCAACGCGCCCTTCCGCCGTTCATGCAGCACCGACGTTGTGAAGCGGAGCTCAAACATGCGCTTGCCGATGCCCGTTTCACTCAGGATCTCCGGCAGCACCATCTTCACATCCTGGTTGCTTCCGTTCACTACGATCAAGCCACGGATTTCGCTGTCCTCGTGCCCCATCAGGAGCTGGACGGAGCGCACATTGGGATCGTTCCAACGTGCGGGAGTCATCCGCTGACCTTTGTCGTCGAACCATTGCAGGCTGGAATTGTTCGCGTTGCCGGGGAAGCTCTCAGGCTGGTGACGCAGGAACCAGCGGCGGAGCCGGACCAGCTCACGCGTGGTCCGGAACATGGCGTTGGCTTCCTGGGTGCGGCTCCAATCCAGCCATGCCGTGGGGTTGTCCTGGCAGTAGGCGTTGTTGTTGCCCTGCTGGGTCCGGCCAATTTCGTCGCCTGCCGTGATCATGGGGACGCCGAAGGACAACAGCAGGGTTGCCATCAGGTTGCGGATGGACAGGGCGCGGGCGGCCACAATGGCCTCGTTCTCGCTCCGCCCCTCCACACCGTGGTTGTAGCTGCGGTTATCGCCATGGCCGTCGCGGTTCTGCTCACCGTTGGCCTCGTTGTGCTTACGGTCATAGCTCACCAGGTCCTTCAACGTGAAGCCGTCGTGGGCCGTGATGAAGTTGACCGATGCAAGCCGGGTGCGCCCGGAGGATGCGAAGAGGTTCGCGGAACCGGCCATGAGTTCAGCCAACGATGCCACGGAACCGCCCTGTCCACCTGCTTCGATTGCGGCGCGGTCGGACAGCCAAAAGCTGCGGACGCCATCGCGGAAATGGTCGTTCCAATCCGACCAACCGTGGGGGAACCGGCCTGTCTGCCAGCCACCGTACCCGACGTCCCACGGCTCGGCGATCAGCTTCACCTCGGACAATACCGGGTCCTCTGCGATGGCCTGCAGGAAGGGATGCTGGGGGTCAAAGGAGTTGCCCGCGTCCCGGCACAAGGTCACGGCAAGGTCAAAGCGGAAGCCATCCACGTGGAAGTCGTTCACCCAGTACCGCAGGGAATCCAAAGCCAGGTCCACCACCACGGGATCGCTGAAGTCCAAGGTGTTTCCACAGCCGGTGGTGTCCAGGTAGCGCCCATGGGCATCGTGCCGGTAGTAGCGCTCCTCTGCGAGTCCACGGAAGCTCAGGGGCGGTCCATCCGGACCAGCTTCGGCGGTGTGGTTGTACACCACGTCCAGGATGACCTCGATGCCTGCCGCATGCAGCAACTTGATCATGCCCTTGAGCTCATCCTGCACTGCATGGGGACCGGCCTTGCGCGCTGCCTCCGTGGCATAGTCCGAATGCGGTGCAAAGAAGGCAGCCGTGTTGTAGCCCCAGTAGTTGGTCATGCCCAGGTCCTGGAGGTGGGACTCATCCAGGTGGAAATGGATGGGCAAAAGCTGGACGGCCGTGATGCCCAGCTCGGTAAGGTGCTGGATCATCACCGGATGTGCCATGCCGGCGTAGGTACCTCTTAGGTGCTCCGGAATGTCCGGGTGCAGCATCGTCTGTCCACGGACGTGCGCTTCGTAGATGACGGAAGTCCGCAGAGGAATGCGGGGCGGACGGTCATCGCCCCAGTCAAAACCTGTTTCCACGTGCACGCTGGTGAGGAACTCTCCCCGCTGGTCCACAGCGCGGCCGTAGGGGTCGAGCAACAGGCGATGTTCGCCGTCGTCGTCCAGGTCCACAGCCGGCAAGGACAAGGGGAAGCCGCGCTCGGACGGTGCCTCGCGGAAACCGTACCGGGTGCCCGGCGGCATCCCGCTGACCAGCCCGAAGTGCACTCCATCCTCAATGTTGGGAAGGATGTGGGCACGCCACGGCTCTCCGGGAGCCTGGAAGGCGATCTCCACCTCTTTCAGGTCGGGCGCGAAAACTGCCACGTTCACCTGATGGTCCTGCGTCATTTCGGCATCGTCAAGGCCGGGCTGAGGGGTGCTCAGTCCGAGGGGCCGTGGCCGCGAGGCGTCGACGGCGGCTTCTGTGTCAAAAATAGGCATAACCATTGCTTGCAAGTTTAGTTCCACGCCAAGTATGTGCCGCGCCGGCCGCGCATGTGACGACGTTCCACGTCGCGATTTGATTACTTGCCTGCTGAGGGCCGGATTACTTGGGCCGCTCACGTGCTGGAACGCTGTCCCGGTGCCACCCGCGCTGCGGGGAGGCTACGTGAATAAGTCGCATGGACCGGCTGTTGTCCCACCCGCTTGGCATACTGGGACGGAGACAACTGGAGGTTCTATCGTGCGCGTGGCACTCGCCCAAGTCATCACCGGCCGGGATCTGGCCGACAATCTGCGGCTCCTCGAGGAGTACGCCCGTCTGGCGAAAGGCGGCGGCGCCGAACTGGTGGTCTTCCCCGAGGCCATGATGCGCGCGTTCGGGAACTCGCTGCTGGACATCGCCGAACCTCTGGATGGTCCTTGGGCCGGCCGGGTGCGCGCCCTCGCCGACGAACTGCAGCTGGTCATCGTGGCCGGCATGTTCACCCCCGGCGCTCCTTCGGATTCAGGAGCACGCCGCGTGCGGAACACGCTGCTTGCCACTGGTCCCGGCGTCGAGACGAGCTACGACAAGATCCACCTCTTTGACGCATTCGGCTTCGCTGAGTCGGACACCGTTGAGGCGGGTACAGACCCCGTGACGTTCGACGCCGGCGGCCTCACCTTTGGTTTGGCCACTTGCTACGACATCCGTTTCCCTGCCTTGTTCACGGCCAACGCCGATCGCGGCGCCGTGGTAAACATCGTCTCGGCGTCCTGGGGCTCCGGGCCTGGCAAAGCCGAGCAGTGGCAACTTCTTGCCCGCGCCCGCGCCGTGGACACCACCACGTTCGTGCTCGCGTGCGGCCAAGGGGATCCGGCCACGCAGGGCGTTGAGCCCAAAGGTGCTGCGCCCACAGGGGTGGGGTACTCCGCCGTCGTATCCCCGTTCGGCCAGGTTCTGGAGGCCCTCGACGGCGAACCCGGCCTGATCTTCCACGACCTGGACCCCGCCGTGGTGGAGGAAGCCCGCCAAAAACTCCCGGTGTTGGCCAACCGCCGCGACTTCTAACTCCCCCCACCGACCCTCTCTCACATCCCTACCCCTTCGAGCCGACCCTCTCTCACATCCCTACCCCTTCCGGCCGACCCTCTCTCACATCCCTACCCCTTCCAGCCGACCCTCTCTCACATCCCTACCCCTTCCAGCCGACCCTCTCTCACATCCCTACCCCTTCCGGCCGACCCTCTCTCACATCCCTCGGACTCGTAGTGAAGGAAGGACGCTGGGGTACCGGGCTTTTGCGCCGGATCAGCCTGAGGAAACGGGACCCGGTGTCATTGAACGACCGCCAAAGGCCTTGGCCGGAGATGAGCGGTGAAGGCGAGTCAGAGTTCCTGGGAAAAAGTCATCGCATTCCTTACCGTTGAGCAAAGTAGGTGACCCGAAGAGTTCAGACCGTTCGGCCCAAACCCGCGGGATATGCGAGAGCGTGCCGCCCAAACCCGCGGGATATGCGAGAGCGTGCCCCCCAAACCCGCGGGATATGAGAGAGCGTGCCCCCCAAACCCGCGGGATATGCGAGAGCGTGCCCCCCAAACCCGAGGGATATGCGAGAGCATGTCCTCCAAACCCGCGGGATATGCGAGAGCGTGCCCCCCCAAACCCGAGGGATATGAGAGAGGGTTGGTAACCGCTGACAGTGCGGCTGGTGCTGCGGACACACAAAAAAGGCGCCGCAGGGGCCATCCGGAAGCATGCATCTCAGCGAAGAACGAGCGAGCATGCGGAGGATGGCGCTTGCGGCGCCTCAGCGAGGACTACTTGGCGGCGCGCTGCCTCGACACTTCGTACAGCGAGATGCCGACGGCCATGGAAGCGTTGAGCGACTCCATGGCGGAGTCGATCGGGATCGAGACAATCTGGTCGCAGTTTTCGCGGACGAGCCGGCTAAGGCCCTTGCCTTCGGAGCCGACCACGATGCAGACAGGCTCGGTGGCAACGGTGAGGTCGGGCAGCGAGACGTCGCCATCGCCGTCCAGGCCCAGGACGTAGATGCCCATGTTCTTGAACTGCTTGAGCGCGTTGTTGAGGTTCGACGCGCGGGCCACAGGTACGCGGACAGCGGCACCGGCGCTGGTCTTCCATGCGGACGCCGTGACGCCCACGGAGCGACGTTCAGGAACGATCACGCCGTGCCCGCTGAACGCGGATACGGAGCGGATGATCGCACCGAGGTTACGGGGGTCGGTGATCCCGTCCAGTGCAACGAAGATGGGGGCGTTGGAGATGTGCCCCTTCTTCCACTTGGCCAGGGTTGTCTCTGCGAGGTCGTAGGCGTCCTCGTACTCGTACGGCGGGATCTGCAGGACGAGGCCCTGGTGGACAGCGTCCTCGGTCATGCGGTCCAGCTCAACCTTGCCGGTTTCAAGCAAGGGGATGCCACGCTCGGCCGCGAGCTTGAGGGATTCCTTGACGCGGTCGTCCATCTCGATGCGGATGGCGACGTGCAATGCCTTGGCCGGGATGCCAGCGCGGAGGGCTTCGACCACCGAGTTACGGCCGGTGACCAGCTCTTCGGTGGCACGTCCCTTGGGGCCGGAGCGCGCACCGGCGCCACCGGGGCGGGTGCCCGGTCCGCGCTTGGCAGCTGAGCGTTCAGCCAGCTGCTTGTTCTTGTATGCCTTGTGGTAGGTGCGTTCCTCCGCCTTGGGCGTGGGACCTTTGCCCTCCAGGGCCTTGCGGCCGTGGCCACCGGTTCCGGTGGTGGGGCCCTTCTTCTGCTTGACCGACCGGCGACCATTGTTGGCCATGAGATTCCATCCTTGATTTTGTGAGTAAGTCTGGAATCAAGTCTACTGACCCGATGCAATTCGGCCGCCGCGCCGGTTTGTCAGTCGCGTTTAAGGCTCCAGGTGGCCCCGTCCGCACCATCTTCGACGACGACGCCGGCTTCGGCCAGGGTGTCGCGGATGGCGTCGGATGCTGCCCAGTCCTTATTGGCCCTGGCGGCAGCCCGGGCTGCAAGTTGAGCGTCGATCAGCACTCCCAATGCGGCGTGCTCGCGTCCCTGCACGGCTTCCGGACGCTTGACCGCATCCAGGCCAAGAACTTCGGTCATGGAGAGCACGCTGTAGAGGGCAGCCTTGGCGGCATCGAGGTCGCCGGACGCCAACGCGGTGTTGCCCGCGCGGACGGTCTCGTGGAGCACACCCAGCGCCTGCGGAACATTCAGGTCGTCGTCCATGGCAGCAATAAAGGCTGCCGGCATGTTGGCCTGGGGTGCCACCTCAGCGGCGGAGCCGCCGCTGATCCTGGCCGACGCTTTGGCAACGAAACCGTCAATACGTTCGACGGCGGCGGCGGCCTCCTGCAGCGATGTGGGCCGGTAATCCAGGATGGAACGATAATGCGCCTGACCCAGGTAGTAGCGGACCACGCGGGGTGATGCGAGCTCCAGCATTTCGGCCGGGCTCACCGTGTTGCCGATGGACTTGGACATCTTTTCACCTTCGAAAGTGACCATGCCGTTGTGCATCCAGAAGTTGGCGAACTCGTCGCCGGCCGCCTGGGACTGGGCCATCTCGTTCTCGTGGTGCGGGAAACGAAGATCCAGTCCCCCACCGTGGATGTCGAACCGCGGTCCAAGGTATTTGGTGACCATGGCGGAGCATTCAAGGTGCCAGCCGGGACGTCCGGCACCCCACGGGGAGTCCCACTTGGCGGTAACAGGCTCGCCGTCTTTGAAACCCTTCCACAGCGCGAAGTCGCGGGGATCGCGCTTGCCGCGAGGGTCGGCGTCGGGCGCTCCCTGCATGTCATCGATATTTTGCCGTGTCAGCGAGCCGTACTTGCTCCAGGAGCGGACGTCAAAGTAGACGTCGCCGGAATCATCCAGGGCAGGGTAGGCGTGTCCGCGGTCGATGAGGCGCTGGATGAGCGAGTGCATCTCAGGGATGTGGCCCGTTGCGCGGGGCTCGTATGTGGGCCGCTGAACGCCGAGGGAGTCGTAGGCGTCCTCGAACTCCTGTTCGTAGCGGTACGCCAGGGCCCACCACTCCTCGGCTTGGCGTGCCGAGGGTTCAGCATCCCAGTCCGGCCCGAATGACTGCGCGGACTTGGCCAGGATCTTGTCATCAATGTCAGTGACGTTACGCACCACGGTGACGCGGAGGCCGCGGAACTCGAGCCAGCGGGTCAGTTGGTCGAAGGCAATGGCCGACCTGACGTGGCCCACGTGCGGCATTCCTTGGACAGTGGCCCCGCAGTAGTAGACGCTGGCCTTGCCGTCTTCGAGGGGAACGAAGTCGCGGACTTCGGCGGAGGCGGTGTCATAGAAGCGCAGGGTCACCGCTCCAGATTAGCCGATGACGTGCCACGACCTGCCTACTTGCAGTATTCGCCGATTTTATTGAATTGGACGGTGAGCTTCTCCTGCTGGTCCTTGGTGGCTGCGCCGAGGGATGAAGCGGCCGCTTCATCCATGATCGCCGCCATGTCCTTGATCGGGTTGCCGATCTCCGGAGCCAGCCTGTCAGCGATTTCGTGATAGTGCGCGGCGATCTGTTTGGACTGCTGCTGTTGGTTGCCATCGGGCTTGAAGGTGTCGTTGTTCAGGAACTCGCAGCTGGCCGCCACGTCCATCTTCGGCGCCCCCGCGCAACCGCCGAGCAGGAGGATCGCGGCAAGGCCAGCGGACAGTGCCACTGCGGAACGCACGACGCCGGCGCCTGGCTTAGGCATGCGGCGCACCTTTCGCGGGACCCGGCCCGGTCGCCGGTACCTTATGCCCGGTGACCGGGTACACGAGGGCGGTGGCAACAGCGGAAATTCCTTCGCCACGGCCGGTGAATCCGAGGCCGTCGCTGGTAGTGGCTGTGACGCTGACTGGCGCGCCAGCGGCCTCGGTCAGGACCTTCTGGGATTCTTCCCGGCGGGGGCCGAACTTGGGCCGGTTGGCCACGAACTGCACTGCAACGTTGCCGATCTCGAAGCCAGCTGCGCGAACGATACGGGCCGCTTCACCCAGGAGTTTGACCCCGGACGCGCCAGCGAACTCTGGCCGGTCCGTACCGAAGTGCGTGCCGAGATCGCCAATCCCGCAGGCGGAGAAGAGCGCGTCGGCCGCCGCATGGGCCACGCAATCGCCATCCGAATGCCCCGAGAGTCCTTGCTCGCCTTCCCAGAAGAGCCCACCCAACCAAAGCGGCTGGGGGTCGCCGTCCGGGGCGAACGCGTGGACGTCGATGCCGACACCGGTGCGGGGCAGGATCATGTCCTGGCTCAACGTCATCAGCCCTCCACCCAGCGGATCCCGAGCGGACCTTCCAGGAGGCCTTCAGCGATGATGAGGTCCAGCGGCGTGGTGATTTTGAGCGACTGGCTGGCGCCGCGGACAGCGTGGACCGGAACGCCGAGGAGTTCCACCAGCATGGCGTCGTCGGTGACAGCTGCGGACTGCTTGTCGTCGAAGAGCCCGGCAGCTTCGTGTGCCCTGCGCAGCACGCCCAGTTCGAAACCCTGCGGCGTCTGCACGGCCCGTAGCTGTTCACGGGGAGCCGTACCTGTAACAACTTCCGGGGCGATGGAGGAGTCTTGGCCGTTTGTCTCGGCAACAGTCTTAATGGTGTCCACCACCGGCATGGTCGGAATCACGGCCTTCGCACCAGAAGCCAAGGCGTCGGAGACGCGCTGGAAAACCCTTTCGGGAGTCAGGGCCCGCGCAGCGTCGTGGACCAGGACCAGTTCCGTTCCGTCCTCCAGGGCAGCCATGGCGGCGCGGACGGAATCCGCGCGGGAGGAGCCGCCGTCGACAACTGAAATCTCGGGGCCGCCGTCCACAAGGTCAATGGTGAACTCGGAGATCGACTCGCGCAGGGCCATGTCCCCTTTGGGCACGGCGATGCAGATCTGGCGCGCTACATCAGACGCAACTACGCCACGAAGGGCATGCATCAGGATGGTTTCGCCACCCAACGGAACCTGGGCTTTGGGCATGCCGTAACCGAGGCGCTCACCGGAACCGGCGGCAACCACGATCACGGCCGTGACGGCGCGCTTGGAAGGATTACTCATGCGCCCAAGGTTATGCGGAATGTGCAGGGAAAACCCACATTCCGGGCAATTCCGCGATGCTGCGACCGGCTTGTGGCAAAAAGAAACCCGGCGGCGCTTTCGCACCACCGGGGCTCAATTCTTAGGAAGCCAAGACTTCGTCAAGAACGCTTGCAGCCTTCTCTTCGTCTGTCTTCTCAGCCAGGGCCAGTTCTGAAATCAGAATCTGCCGTGCCTTGGCCAGCATCCGCTTCTCGCCTGCGGAGAGGCCGCGATCGTGATCACGACGCCAGAGATCGCGAACGACCTCCGCCACCTTGATGACATCGCCTGAAGCAAGCTTCTCCAGGTTCGCCTTGTAACGACGTGACCAGTTGGTAGGCTCTTCAGTGAACTCGGCGCGGAGAACGTCAAAAACGTGCTCCAAGCCTTCTTTGCCCACTACGTCCCGGACCCCAACAAGGTCAACGTTCTCTGCTGGAACTTCAATGGTCAGATCACCCTGAGCCACCTTGAGCTTGAGATACATCTTCTCTTCGCCCTTGATGGTGCGCATCTTGATTTCCTCAATTTTTGCTGCACCGTGGTGAGGGTAAACTACTGTCTCGCCGACCTCAAAAACCATGTGGACTTTCCCCTTTCCCGCAGATTAGTCTATCACGATTAAGGCATACGACTGGCACCCAGCAGCCCGTTCTACCGCGCCAATACAGGGAAAAAGGCCTTAAACGACTTCCTCCAAGGTCTTGACGTAATCCGGGAAAGATGCTTCGAGCAAGCAACGTGCGACCAAGATCTCCTTCGACGCCGGCGCCATAATGGCCTCCCGAATCCTTATTTTGGCGGGTTTGCCGATAGGCTATGGCTGAAAAGTGTTCCAATGACTCTTGAGGAGTAGGTGTCGTGCGCAATACTGCGATGAACCCTGTCCAGCGCGGCAAGCTGGCAATTGCGGCGGCTGCAATCGGCGTCGGTCTTCTGTCCGTCACCGGCTGCGGATTCGTCAACGCCCAGCAGACTACCCACCAGTACTCGGCATCGGACGGGATCAAAGCTGATCTCGGTCAGTTGCAGTTGCGCAACATCCTGATTGTTGCCTCCGGTGAGAACGAGCCCGGCCGCGTGATCGGCGCCGTCTTCAACCAGTCCAGCACTGATGCGACGCTCACCGTCAGCGGCGCGAACGGCTCCCAGACGGAGATCCCGGTCAAGGCCAACTCGGAAACGTTGTTGAACGACACCACGGACGCCGCCATCTTGAGCTCCGCAGGCGTGATCCCCGGCGGGCTGACTCCGGTCACGATCCGCAGCGGGTCGGACTCCGCCACGATCAACGTTCCGGTGGTCGACGGCACGCTGGCTGAGTACACCAAGTACCTGCCCACCACACCGACTCCCACGGCAACGCCGACATCGACGTCGACGTCCACCGAGTCCGCAGCAGCCGGCCACTAGCAGGCAGCACGCCGCAAGCCATACAACAAGGAAGGGTCCCGCCGCGGCGGGACCCTTCCTTGTTACTTGCAGCAGAGCCTTTACGGCTCGAACTTGTAGCCGAGTCCACGCACCGTCACCAAGTAGCGGGGTGCGGAGGGATCGGGCTCGATCTTGCTGCGGAGGCGTTTCACGTGAACGTCCAGCGTCTTGGTGTCGCCAACGTAATCCGAACCCCACACACGATCAATCAACTGGCCGCGCGTCAGCACCCGGCCCGAGTTGCGGAGCAGCATCTCCAACAGTTCGAACTCCTTCAACGGCAGTGATACTTGTTCGCCGTTGACGCTGACGACGTGCCGTTCAATGTCCATGCGGACAGGACCAGCCTGCACGGTCGATGTGATGAGCTCCTCCGGCTCGCCCTGACGGCGCAGGACTGCACGGACACGGGCCACCAGCTCACGGGAGGAGTAGGGCTTGGTGACGTAGTCGTCGGCACCGAGTTCCAGGCCAACCACCTTGTCGATCTCCGAGTCCTTGGCCGTGAGCATAATGACGGGCACGCTGGAACGCTGGCGCAACTGACGGCACACCTCCGTTCCCGGAGTTCCTGGCAGTTGCAGGTCAAGGAGGACCAGGTCCGCACCGTTCCGGTCGAACTCCACCAAGGCATCGCTGCCGTTGTCCACTACCTCGACGTCAAAGCCCTCTTTGCCCAGGAGATAGGACAGAGGGTCGCTGAAGGACTCTTCGTCCTCCACAATCAAAATCCGGCTCAAGCGCTGGCTCCTTGTTCTTGGGCGCCGCTGGCGCCCCCTTGTTGACCCGCGATTTGGGGCTGTTGACCCGCGATAGGGGTTTGTTGAATCGCATTGTTGGCTTGGTTTGCCGCCCGGTGGGGTTCGACGGCGGCAGCCGGCGCCTTACGTTCCCCGGACGCGTCCGCCGTGGCAGCGTGAGCCGGCAGGGCGCCGTCGTCCTCCTGGCCTTCCATCTCCGGCAGGCGGATGGTGAACGTAGACCCTTGGCCCGGCTGGGACCAGACGGTCACCTCGCCGCCATGGTTGGAGACCACGTGCTTGACGATGCTCAGGCCAAGACCGGTGCCGCCTGTGTGCCGCGAACGTGCGGCGTCAACGCGGTAGAAGCGTTCAAAAACACGCTCCTGGTCCTCGGGTGTCAGGCCCTCGCCCTGGTCCGTCACGGAGATGGCGACGACACCTTCCCGGGTTCGGATGCCCACTCCCACCCGGGTGTTTTCTGGTGAGTAGCGGATGGCGTTGTCGATCAGGTTACGCAGGGCAGTCACCAGCAGGTCACGGTCGCCGAAGACCAGTGAGTCTGAATGGCCGCCCACCACGATCTGGATGTTCTTGCTCTCCGCCGGCAGCTGCGAGCGGTCCACTGCCTCGGTGATCACGGTGTTGATATCCACCGCGTGCCCTTGCTGGGCGACGTTGGCACCCTGCAGGCGGGACAGTTCGATAATGTCCTGCACCAGGGCTGCGAGCCGGCCGGATTCCTTGTGCATGCGTTTGGCGAAGCGGCGTACGGCTTCCTCGTCATCCGGCGAGGCTTCCAGGGCCTCAGCCAGGAGGGAGATGGCGCCGACGGGAGTCTTGAGCTCGTGGGACACGTTGGCCACGAAGTCGTTGCGGATCTCTTCGGTGCGGGTGATTTCTGTGCGGTCGTCCGCGAGGAGCACGATGTATTCCTGGCCCAGCATGGCCGCCCGCACCTGCACCACGATGGTTCCCTTGCCCAAAGGACCACGGGGAAGCTCGTACTGCTCCTCCAGGATCACGCCGTCGCGGCGGACTTTGGCAGTCATGTCCAGGAGCTGCTTGTGCACCACTGTGTGACCTCGGACCAGGCCGTAGGCATACGCAGCGGGACTCGCGCGCACCACGCCGTCGATCACGTCAACCACAACAAACGCTCGCCCGACGACGGCAAGGACCTCCGCGGCTCCGTCAGGAAGGCGGGGCTCAGTAACGTCCAGGTCCACGATGCTCCGCTGCCGCTCGCTGATCCTGAACGCGAGCATGCCAAAGACGCCCAACGACAGGCCAACGAGGCCGGCGACGACACCTATGAGCAATGGATCCACGGCTCCAGCTTATGCTGTGGAAAGACGGACAAGCATTGATCCGGCGCCAAACGCGGACGGTTCAACTAACGTTCATCTAAAGGTGCCGAACAGTTCACTGGCTCCTGACACAGTTACTGGTTGGACTGCCAATGGTTTTGAAGTCCGGCCCGGATCATGGGAACCGGATTTCCAAGGAAAGGACGCCTTAGTGCGCAAGGTTTTTCAGGAGGAGCTCACCCAGGTAGGTGACGACCTCATCGAGATCTCCAAGCTGGTTCACGAAGCAATCACGAAGGCCACAACGTCCTTCGAAGGCGCCGACGTGGACCTTGCCCAGGACGTCATCGCGGCGGATGCACGGATCGACTTCCTGCAAAACAGCCTCGACGAGCGCGCCATCGACATCCTTGCCTTGCAGGGCCCCGTGGCCAGCGACCTCCGCATGATCGTGGGTTCGCTGCGTATGAGTGCGTCGCTGGAACGCATGGGCGACCTCGCCCGGCACGTAGCCCAGCTGGCGCGCCTGCGCTACCCGGCCACCGTGATCCCCGCTTCGCTGACCCAGACCTTCAAGGCCATGGCGCAGCACGACATCGAGATCACCGCCAAGGTCATCGAGCTCCTTGAGACCCGCGACCTCGAGGTAGCCCGCGACATCCTTAAGATCAACATCGCCGTGGACGACCTCCACCTCAGCGTCTTCAAGGCCATCGCCTCCCCCGAGTGGAGTGAGAGCCCGTCCACCACCGTGGACGTTGCCCTGGCCAGCCGTTACTTCGAGCGCTTCGCCGATCACGGCGTCTCCGTAGCCCGCAAGGTCACCTACCTGGTGACGGGCGAATGGCAGCCTGAAGGCTTCTAGCCTTCCCAGCATTAACGACGACGGCGGCCGGTCACCTCAGGTGACCGGCCGCCGTCGTGTACTGCTCAAGCGCTACTTTTTGCCCTGGTTGGCTACCGCGAGGATGGCTTGGGCTGCGGCGTCGGGATCCAAGTAGGTTCCGCCGGGGTTGATGGGCTGGAAGTCCTCATCCAGTTCATAGACCAGCGGGATGCCCGTGGGGATGTTCAGCCCGGCGATGGCGTCGTCGCTGATGCCGTCCAGGTGCTTCACGAGGGCACGCAGGGAGTTGCCGTGCGCGGTGACCAGGACGGTCTTGCCGGCTTTGAGGTCTTCCTTGATGTCCGATTCCCAGTAAGGGAGCAGACGTACCAAGACGTCCTTGAGGCACTCGGTGCGCGGCAGTGCGTCACCAAGATCCTTGTAGCGGACGTCGTGTGCCTGGGAGAATTCGCTGTCGTCGGACAGGGGCGGCGGCGGGGTGTCGTAGCTGCGGCGCCATTCCATGAACTGCTCTTCACCGAACTCGGCCAGGGTCTGGGCCTTGTCCTTGCCCTGCAATGCGCCGTAGTGACGTTCGTTCAGGCGCCAGTCGCGCTTGACCGGGATCCAGCCGCGGTTGGCTTTGTCCAGTGCCATGTTGGCGGTGTTGATGGCACGCTTCAGGAGCGAGGTGTAGAGGACGTCCGGCAGGATGTCGTTCTCCACCAGGAGCTCTCCACCGCGGACTGCTTCTTCGCGGCCTTGATCGTTCAGGTCTACGTCCACCCAACCGGTGAACAGGTTCTTGGCGTTCCAGTCGCTGTGGCCATGGCGCAGCAGAATCAGCTTGTAAGTCATGGTTTTCATCCTAGCCGAGGGGCTCCATTGCCTGCCCGGCATTACGTCCGCGCGAGATAAAGTGGAGGCCGTGGTGCAAAAAGCGGAACGGGTGGGCTCTCCCCGCAGTCGGAGCGGGAAGCCGGTTGGCAACATTACCCGGGGCACCACGAATCCCAACCGCATGCGCCGCCTGGACCGTTGGCTTGCCGGGCCTCAGGCGTGGCGGCTCCGCGCCGCCGTCGAGCCCCTGGTGGTGGACCTGGGGTATGGCGCTTCGCCGACCACCGCCGTCGAGCTCTTCGAACGCCTGCAGGCCGTACGGCCGGATATACGCGTTTGTGGGATCGAGATTGAACCGGAGCGCGTCAGGACAGCCAAAGCACTGGAGCGGCCCGGGCTGAGCTTCCACGTTGGGGGCTTCGAGGTTCCCGTGCCCGGAAATCCGGTGCTGGTCCGCGCCTTCAACGTGCTGCGCCAATACGAGGAAGCCGACGTTGCCGGGATTTGGCGGCTGGTGCAGTCGCGGCTGGCGCCGGGTGGCCTGTTCATTGACGGCACGTGTGATGAGATCGGCCGCCGGGTGACGTGGGTGGCCTTGGATTCCGAGCGCCCGTTGAGCCTCAGTTTTTCGGTACGGTTCGGCAGTTTCGAGCTGCCGTCGGACATCGCCGAGCGGCTGCCAAAAGCCCTGATTCACCGGAACGTTCCCGGCGAACCGATTCATGCGTTCCTGCAGGCGATGGACAAGGCCTGGCTGGAGGCGGCACCTTTGGCGTCGTTCGGAAACCGGCAGCGGTGGACTGGCATGTGCCGTTCATTGCGCGACGCCGGATGGCCGCTTCAGGACGGACCGGCGCGGTGGCGCCTCGGTGAAGTGACAGTGGCGTGGGACGCTGTGGCGCCCCGGTAACGCTTTCCTGCAGCGCTTACCAGGGACCGTATGGGCCGACGTTGCGGTTGCCTCCGCTGCCGGCCTCGCGCAGGGCGGGACGGACATCGGCAAGGTACACGCAGGCCGCGGTGACTGCAGCGATGCCGAAGAGGCCCACGCCGCTTCCGCCGGTGAAGACCGTCAGTGCGCCGATGGCAAAAGCAATGCCAGTGAGCGCAGTCCAGAACGTCTTGGTCCGTTTGGAGGCGGCCACGAAGAGCGTCGGGCGGTGGCGCAGGCAGTCCGCGAAGGCCCACAATTCCAGGGCAAGGGCCACCAGGCCAAGAATCAAGTAGACCCCGCTGGTGACAAAGGCAATCAAGAGTTTTCCGTCCACGCCCTTTAGCCTAGCCTTCCAGCGACTTCAGCGCTTGCTCGAGGTCGGACCAGAGGTCTTCCACGTTTTCGATTCCGACGCTCAAGCGGACCAGGTTTTCCGGAACGCTCAGCGGCTCGGCTGTGTGCCGGCGTCGGCGTTCAATCAGTGATTCGACGCCACCCAGCGACGTTGCGGGCAGCCAGAGCTGCAGCGCACGGACCAGTTCATCGGCGGCGTCGGCACCCTTGCGGTGTTCGTCTCCGGCAATCTGGATGCACAGGATGGAGCCGAAGCCCTTCATCTGTGCCTTTGCGCGCTCGTGTCCGGGATCGGTGGGGAGGCCCGGGTAACGGATGGTTTCCACTCGGGGGTGGGTGCTGAGGCGTTCGGCCAGGGTTGCTGCTGACGCCTGCGAACGTTCAATCCGCAGCGCAAGCGTTCGGAGGCCGCGCAACGCCAGCCAGGCTTCGAACGGGCCGGCGATTCCACCATGGATGATCCGGTGGTGCAGCAGCGTGGCACGCAGCTCCGGGTTTGATGTCACTAGGGCGCCAAGGACTACGTCCGAATGTCCGGCCAGGTATTTGGTCACCGAATGAAGTACGACGTCGGATCCCAGGCTGAGGGGTTGCTGCACCAAGGGCGTGGAGAACGTGTTGTCCGTGACCACGATTGCGCCCACTGCGTGCGCGGCATCGGTCAGTGCACGGATGTCGGCGATGCCGAGCATGGGGTTGGTGGGGCTCTCCAACCAGAGGAGATCGGCCTTCTTGCCGTTGTCCGGGCTGATGAGGGCCTTCACGGCATCCGTGTCCGTGATGTCCACCGTGCGCAGCTCCAGGAAACCCTTCTCTGCCAATTCAGTGGCCATGACCAGGGAACCCGCGTAGCTGTGGGAGGGCATCACCACCACACCGCCGGCGGGAACAAGGGAGAGTGCGGAACTGACGGCCGCGAGACCGGAGGCGTACAGCAGGCCCGGGAGGGTGGCGCCTTCCAACTTGGCGAGTGCGTCCTCGAACGGGTCCCACGTGGGGTTGGCGTACCGTCCGTAGCCTCGGTCCCCGTCGCCTAGTGAACCTGTGCCGAAGTATGTGGAGGACAGGACGATGGGCGGATTCACTGGCTCATCGTGGGCCCGCTCGGGCCGGCCGGCAGCAACTACAACGGTTTCCGGCGACAAATCGGCGGCATGCTGATCGGAAAGGCTCATGGTTTCAGCGTAGCCGCGGGCAAGGCTGTGGATGAAAGGCGTTACGCGCCTTGATGTCAGTGAAGCTCGGTAGGCTAGACGCGTGAGTATTCAGAGCCCAGGTCTTTTTATCGCCTTCGAAGGCGGGGACGGAGCGGGCAAGTCCACGCAGGCCGCCCGGCTCTCTGACGCCCTTCAGTCGCGGGGACTTTCCGTGCTGCGCACACGGGAACCCGGCGGCACCCCCATTGGCGAGAAATTGCGTTCCCTGGTCCTGGACCATGGGCACGGAACCATCGATGCCCGCACGGAAGCGCTCATGTTTGCTGCGGCCCGCGCCGCCCACGCGAGCCAAGTGATCCGCCCTGCCCTGGCTGAAGGAACGGTGGTCATCACTGACCGCTACATCGACTCGTCGGTGGCCTACCAAGGTACCGGACGCGGCTTGGGTGCCGAGGGCGTCTTGACGCTCAACCATTGGGCCACCGATGGCCTGCGCCCGGACCTGACCGTACTGCTCGACGTCGACCCCTCCGACGGCCGCCGGCGGCGGACTGCCGGGGACGCCTCCGAGGACAGGCTGGAGTCCGAGCCTGATGCATTCCACGCCGCCATCCGCCATGCTTTCCTGGAACTCGCCGAGGCCACACCGTCGAGCTACCTGGTCCTGCCGGCCAATTCCGACATTGAGACCCTCGCCGCCCAGATCCTTGAACGGGTGGAGTCTTTACTGGGTGACCGCGTTCCGGGCGACCTTCCGTGAGTGTCTGGGACGACCTCCAAGGGCAGGCACCCGTTGTAGCGCAATTGAAACAGGCGGCGCAGGGCGAAACCGGTCTCACCCATGCGTGGCTGTTCACCGGCCCTCCGGGATCCGGCCGTTCCAACGCTGCAAAGGCCTTCGCGGCTGCGCTGAATTGCGAGCAGGACGACGTCGCCCTTCGCGGTTGCGGTGAATGCGCGGCCTGCCACACGATTCTCGGCGAGACGCACTCTGATGTGACGTTCGTGCGGACCGAGAAAGTTACCATCACCATTGACGAGGCCCGTGCACTGGTATCCAAAGCGGGCGACAGGCCGGCGACTGGCCGGTGGCGGATCATCGTGGTGGAGGACGCAGACCGCATGGCCGAGCGGACCACCAACGTGCTGTTGAAGGCCATCGAGGAACCAACGCCCCGCACCATCTGGATGTTGTGCGCCCCCTCCCCCGCCGACGTCCTGGTCACCATCCGTTCCCGGTGCCGTCCGGTGAGCCTTCGACTTCCGCCGGCATCCGACGTCGCCGATCTCCTGGTGAGGCGCGACGGCGTCGAACGCCAGCTCGCGGACCGCGCCGCACGCGCTGCGCAAAGCCATATCGGTATTGCCCGGCGGCTGGCACGCGACGCCGATGCCAGGCAACGCCGCCTGGACACCGTACGGATTCCCCTTGGCCTTCGCGGCGTCACTGCTGCGGTGATGATGGCCGAGAAACTGGTGAAAATCGCCACCGAAGAAGCCAACAGCTCCAACGACGAGCGTGATGCGGCGGAGAAAATCGCCCTGTTGGCAAGCCTCGGCGCCCCAGAGTCCGGCACGTTGCCGCCCTCCATGCGCAGCCAGGTCAAACAACTTGAGGACGACCAGAAAAGGCGGGCCAAGCGGTCCATCACCGACTCCCTGGACCGTACCCTGACAGATCTGCTGTCCTTCTACAGGGACGTGTTGATCATCCAGTTGGGGAACGCTGTGGAACTGGTCAACGTTGAGCTCAAGAGCGAACTGGAAGACTACGCCGGCAGTTCAACCCCGGAAACCACCCTGGCCCGGATGGACGCCATCAACAAAGCCCGTGTCCGAATCACCACCACCAACGTGGCTCCCCTGTTGGCGGTCGAGTCCATGGCCACGAGCCTCATCCAGCAATAGGAGAACCCATGACGTCCGCACCCCACCGGCCCGCCGGTGCCCCTTCAAGGGACCGGTCCGCCCAGCGGGGGGCCCGTCGCGGCTTCGTGGCTGCTTGTGTTGCCGTAGCCGCCGCACTGGTGCTGAGCGCCTGCACTGTGCCGTTCCTGCCGGCACCCACGGCCAAGCCGTCCACCAGCACCGTGGATCCCTCCATAGCGGCCTCGGCCCCCAAGGGCCTGGAGAAGTTCTACTCGCAGCCGGTGGAGTGGAGTTCCTGCGAAAATGGCTTCCAGTGCGGCGAAGTCCAGGTGCCCAAGGACTACGCAAACCCAGGGGCCGGCGACATCACGCTCTCCGTCATCAAGTTGCCCAGCACCGGCAACAAGCAGGGATCAATCCTGGTCAACCCCGGTGGCCCCGGCGGCTCCGGGGTGGATTACATCAAGGATGCAGGCAACACCAACTTCACCGAAAAACTGAAGAACAACTTCGATCTGGTGGGCTTTGATCCCCGCGGCGTGAAACGCTCAGCTCCCGTCACCTGCATGACCGACGCCGAACGTGATGCTGCCCGCGAAAAGGTGTTCCGGAAGAACACCGACGAAGGACTGGAAGCCGCACTGGCCTTCAACAAAGCCTTCGCTGAACAGTGCTTGGAGCAGACCGGGGATGTCCTGGGACAGATTGATACCGTCAGTGCGGCCAAGGACCTGGATGTCCTTCGCGCCGTGGTCAACGACGCCAAGCTCAACTACTTGGGCTTCTCCTACGGCACCTTCCTTGGATCCACTTATGCTGCACTTTTCCCGGACAACGTGGGCCGCTTGGTCCTGGACGGCGCAGTGGATCCGTCCATCAGCAACGAGGAACTGACCGCCGGACAAGCACGGGCCTTCGAACGGGCGATCCGCACCTACGTAGCCAGCTGCCAGGGCCAGAACCAGTGCCCTCTCAGCGGATCCGTAGATAACGGCGTCCAGGAGATCAGGGACCTCATCAACGCCGTGGACCAGAATCCCCAGACCGCCAAGGACGGCCGTTTGGTGACCAGCAATGACTTCGTCAACGGACTGATCCTGCCGCTCTACAACGACCAAAGCTGGCCCGCCCTGACCCAGGCCCTGGAGAGCGCCTTCTCCGGGGACGTGTCCCAGATGATGCGGCTTGCCGATCTTGGGGCCGACCGTGAGGCCAACGGCACCTACAGCTCCAACTCCGCCTTCGCGTTCCAGGCCATCAACTGCCTGGACTACCCCATGGTCACTGACACCGCGGGTATGCGGGCCGAGGAAGCCCGCCTGATCCAGGATTCCCCCACCTTCGGTTCCTTCTTTGCCTACGGCGGAGTCAACTGCAAGGACTGGCCGTACAAGAACACCCGCACGCGTGCACCTGTTGAATACAACGGTTCCGCTCCCATCGTGGTGGTGGGCACCACCGGCGACCCCGCCACTCCCTTGGAGTGGTCCCAGTCGCTGCGCAAGCAGTTGGAAAACGCCTCACTGGTCACTTGGGAAGGTGAGGGGCATACCGCCTACGGCCGCTCGAACTCCTGCGTCAGCACCGCCGTCGACGAGTATTTTGTGGACGGAAAGCTGCCGCAGGACGGCCTCAAGTGCTAGAGGTGCCTGGCTTCGCGTTTCTCCACCAGCAGCGGGAGTTGCTTGATGGAATCCACCACGACGGTGGCGCCGGCTGCGCGTAGCGTCGCTTCGGAGTGCGAGCCCGTCAGCACCCCGGCGATGAGGGACGCGCCCGAGCGTATGCCTGACAGCATGTCCGAGCTCGTATCGCCGATCACCGCTACCTCGCGCACATCGTCCAGGTCCAAGGCGAGCACGGCAGTCAGGATCATGTCCGGGTAGGGCCGGCCACGTCCGGCATCGGCAGGGCACAAGCTGAGGTCGGCCAAGCCCATCCAGCCCAACGATTCCAGCACCATGTTCTGCGTATGGCGGCCGAAGCCTGTGGCCAGGCACACCTGCATGCCGGACTCACGCATCCACAGGATGGCGTCCTCCGCGCCCGGAATGGCGCGGACGCCGCCGTCGTCGATCATTTCGTCGTAAGCCTTCTCAAAGACCTTGTTGGCGCTGGCAGCCACCTCTGCGTCGTCGAAGAGGTGGCTGAACACGGTCATTTTCGAAAAGCCCATGGTGTCCCGGGCGTAGCCCAACATGCTCTCGAATTTGCTGCTGCCGGGTTCAATGCCTTGCTCTACCAGCGCCCGGGACATGGCCCGTTCCGTGCGGCCATCATCGGTGATGGTGGTGCCCACCATGTCCACCACCGCCAGCCTCAGCCGGTTGGATGTGTGGCTGGCGTCCCTGGTCAATGCGTCCCCGGTCATTGAGCGGCTCCTTTGGCTTGTCTGCGTGGCAGGTGTACCCCGCCACAGTTGATTCCCCAGCTTCCGGCGGCAGGGAAACGCCCGCCTGAACCCGGCCCGACGCGGGGGTGAACATCCCCGCAACGGCCGCCGCCGCCCTCGTTTTGACCCGGGCGCGGTGCCTCTATTACAGTTATGTCTTGCGTGATCGCCCGGGAAACCGGTGATGGACGCGGTGCTTCCTTAGCTCAGTCGGTAGAGCGTTTCACTCGTAATGAAAAGGTCATCAGTTCGATTCTGATAGGAAGCTCGGTAGAGAACCCCTGGAAATCAAGGATTTCCAAGGTTGGTTGACGAATTACTGGACAAGCGGGGAATCTTATGCATTCCCCGCTTTTTCCTTTGATTCCCAACTAGGTCGTCACTTTTTCGTCACCAGAGGTACCGGCACTTTCGTGGCAACCTTGGACCAGCTCGACCATCCAACGCCATCCTTCGCATGTCGTTCGCGTCGCGACAGCGCTGAGTGGTCAATTCGGGCGCCGCCGAGTCCGCCAAAAGCGGGAGTGTTGAGGAGTGGGGGAAGCCCTGTGGGCAACGCGCATTGCGAGCTGTGTCAGAGAGCCTGGGCTCCGGCGGAGTTCGTCCCCGATCTTGGGCTAATCTGCGCAGCACACACAGAACATCGCTTCTGCAAAGAGTCCGCAATTCTGAGGGCTGAACACGAACGTGATCTCCACTCGGAAGACAGGAGCGGAAGCGAAGATGGCTGGCTTTATGAGTGCCACCGCGTGCAACCAAGACTGCCCTTGCAAATTCTCAGCATGGGTTCGGAACCAGCCTCGCTCATCAATTCGAAACAACGATGGTCCTCGCACCTTCCCAATAGACTCGAGCCTATGATTAATCGAAACCGGCCTGACCTTTGGAAAGAGGACACCGCAGCGTCCGTGGCGATGTACAACAGTTGGTTCATGGAGGCCGCGCCTCAGGCTTATCGCGACACACGCGCCGGCGCTATCGAGTCGATCAAACGAGCCTTCGAATGGTCCCAAAATATGACGGCGATATCTCCCGATCTCATTCGGAAGAATCCTGACGTCGTGTCTGCGCTTAGGATGAGCACGGCTCCCCCTCTCGCAGTAGACAGGCTGGTCGGCCTATCAGGAGTTACCAAGTCCTTTGTCTCCAATCTGGAGAAAGGCACCATCAGCCGATTTTCGTCGGCCCAAACCGTAGAGTCATCGTTGCACCGGATTTGCGAAGTCGTAAGTGAGCTGCTGGATCGCGATCTATTCTCGTGGCTGGATAGCCCTGCTCCACCGCCTGAACGGGACACGGAGATGGCTGCAACCGTAGTGGCTGACCGGCTTTGCGGAGCTATTGCGAACCCCATCGTCCGCAACGCCCAAGAGCAACGCCAGCTCGAATTGATACAGCGATGGCTGAACGAACGCGGGTACATGAAGCAGGCCTATTCGCCATCGACCGCGCTGCGCAATCTCGCAGCATTGCGTCAGATGCAACCTGGTACGTTTTTCTTCCATCAGAATGTGGTCGTCGGCGGAGACCGCAGCGTGAACATTCCTATAGACGTCGTGATCCAGCCCTTCAAGCCGACCAGGAGTGGTTTGCCACTATTGATCGAGGCAAAGAGCGCCGGTGACTTCACCAATACTAACAAGCGGCGCAAGGAAGAAGCACAGAAACTAAACCAGCTGAGGGAAACGTATGGTGACATATCGCTGACCCTCTTCCTGTGCGGGTATTTCGATGGCGGATACCTCGGCTACTCCGCTGCCGAGGGCCTGGACTGGGTCTGGGAACACCGTATAGATGATTTGGAGAAGCTTGGTGTCTGACTCGCCACACGCGCTGGAAGCAGAGCGGCTTATAGGCCAGAAAGTTCTCGACAACGAGAAGACACCTCGTGAGCGTAATGAGATGGGGCAGTTTGCGACGCCCCCTATGCTCGCTGACGATGTGATGGAGTTCGCATTGTCAGAGCTCCATGCCCCGCATATCGACTTCTTGGAGCCGTCCTGTGGGTCAGGCTCCTTCTTGAGTGCTCTCTACCGGAGTTCGGAAGGTCCTCGGGCGCGCCAAGTTACCGGCGTTGAGATAGACGAGCGTTTTGCTGAACTTGCAAGCAGCCTTTGGGGCAGCCAAGCGAACATCATTAATGGCGATTACCTTGGTTGGGTGCGGCAGACCGCTTTCCGCCCCAATCTCTTGGTGGCGAACCCTCCATATGTCCGCCACCATCACATACCTGCCGCGCAGAAACTGGCCTTGGGGCAGGCTACTCAAGAAGCAACCGGGATCAAGGTGTCAGGTCTGGCTGGCCTGTACGTGTACTTCATGCTGCTTACTCATAAGGTCTTGAGTGAAGACGCCGTCTCCGCATGGCTCATTCCGACCGAGTTTATGGATGTCAACTACGGCGTCGCCCTTCGTGAGTATCTGGCCACGACCGTGGAACTCATAAAAATTCACCGATTCGACCCAAGCGATGTGCAGTTTGCCGACGCCCTCGTGAGTTCCGCTGTTGTCGTCTTTCGTAACCGCCGTCCTTCCGCAGGTGCAACCGCCGAATTTACCTATGGTGGATCCGTGCATGCTCCCGAGCGAGTACATAAGGTAGAAATTGCATCACTAAAGGCCAAGCAAAAATGGATCAGGCATTTTGATACGCCTGTTGTTGATGAATTGGAAGGCCGCGAGGCGCTGAAGGACCTGTTTACGGTGCGACGCGGTATCGCCACTGGATCAAACGAGTTCTTTGTCCGTCCCCGGTCCGAGTTGCTGGCCCTCGGCATCAGGGAAGAACACATCACGCCGGTTCTGCCGAGTGCACGAAGGCTAAAGTCCAATGTGGTTGAAGCGGATGAAGATGGCTGGGCCGCCCTGAGCGAACAACTTGGTTTGATCAACTGCGTACTCCCCCCAGAAAAGCTATCCGCCGCTGATCCTGCCCTCATGGCAGTTCTGAACGGGGCAGACGAGACAGTACGAGGCGGGTACCTCGTAAAGAAACGCACTCCGTGGTACAAGCAGGAGCAGAGGCCTGCACCACCCCTCTTGTGCACTTATATGGGGCGAGGCGGAGATGACGTGCATCCCTTCAAATTTATTCGCAACGAGTCCCAGGCCACTGCCACAAACACGTACCTCCTTCTGTATCCAAAACAGGAGGTCGCTAATTATATCGCGTCCAGGCCGGACGGTCTTGAACGCGTACATCACGCACTTCTGCGGCTGACCGCTCAAGACCTACGAGACGGTGGCAGATCCTACGGCGGAGGCCTCAGAAAGATTGAGCCCAAGGAATTGGGCATGCTGAACGCGCGTGTTGTGCGCGAGCTGTTGTCCAACGGCTAGAAACAGGAACGGACTTACAAATGGACGCTTTTCTGGCTGATGTAGGCAAGAATGCACTAGACTTCTGGAACTGGGTGGCACCAAACTTCTGGCCGGGGCTACTTCTCGTCCCTCTCACAATATTGGCAACCCGTTGGGACAGGCTTTTTGACGCATCGAGAATTGCTGAGCAGACGCAGCAGCGGGAGCACACAGAATGGCGTGCCAGTTATGTGTCCGGGAAACTGACGGGGACTAAACCTTCCCCGCACGACATTGATCTCGTGCTTCGATGGTTCGTCATGAGGAAAAGTGGGGATTCCAAGACCGTTCTTCTCAATAACCGCGCACAGACCAATGCCTCGACTGTCCGCGTGACCGCAGACTCTTGGAAAAAGGGCAAGGTAAAGCAATGGCGGAAGATCAAGGCTGGAAAGACTCGCCGGCTCAAGATTGGTAGGGTTCCAGACCACAATGCCGACGGAATTCGCCTCGACATTTATTGGGATGACGCAAACGGCTTGGCAAGAACCGTTCAATTTCTCGTTCCCTTAGGAGATAAATTACCCGTTCCGATAGTGACTAAGTTGGCCGTTGATTCGAACGGTGTGGAAGCCGGAAACACAGGTATACAGGATGCTCCAGCCGCGAGTAATCCTGGGGCCGCTCGCCCGAAGTTGCCCCATCAAGAAACGATCACGAAAACGAGCGCAGGGGAGAATGCAGAGGGGAACTCACCCTCGGATGGGCTGGATTCCGAATTCCACATGGCCTCTACCGAGCAAACCCCACATGTGCAAGGGCGTATTGCAGGCGCAGAAACAGGAACAGGAACGGAGAGAGCCGAACCACGTCGGCTGAGGGCCGAGCCTTCGTTCGATCTCGCGGGGGAAACACCTCAGCCAGCGCCCGGAGCGATTACCGGGATACCCCCGTCCATGGACATCGCGAACAAGAGCATTCCCAACCGTACGCCAGGGCTACCTGCAAACTTTGTTTTCTACCACAACAGTGAAAAGAAGATGCTAGGGCTTAAGAATGAGGGGCCCGGCGATGCAAGCAAGATCTACTTACAGCCCTATGACGATGATCAAGGCGTCCAAGGTGGCGGGTTTTGGCACTCCATCCCGTCGAACCGGATTCAGCCATTCAAGCTCACGAATGACCGCGAGAGAGGAATCATCAAGATGCGATTCGTACTTTCGTGGGACGACGGTTTCGAGTTGGGCCGCACAAAAGAAATGGTAATCCCGGGCATCGGCGATTAGTGCTGGGTTTGTGGGGGAACCGCTTCCACTTGCCTTGTTCCAGACGCAAGAGTGAATGACAACTATCAAAGGATGCCTTAGCGCCGCTCACCTCGTGATCCATGCTGGTCTTCTCGCCATACGCCGGCGGATGTGAAGTCGATTCTCACCGGCAAAAAACTTCGTGCCTCTGATGTGCGGGCCTATACCACCGCCCCGTGGCGTGAGGCAGGCCCCGGAGTAGCTGAAGCACCTCGAGTCGTGATACCGCATACTCTCATGCTCCTGGGGCTCCACTGGGCATGAGAGGATTAGGAGTATGTGGAATGAACGGTTTGGGATCATCGGCGCCGGCTATGAGGGCAAAGATGCTTCAACGTTCGTTGACGGTTTGGTTTCTTGGCGTATTGGCACTGTAGTTGATGTGCGTCTGAACCCTATTTCCCGAAAGAAGGGGCTATCAAAGCGTGGGCTAGCCGCCTCCCTCGAGCAGTCGGATATCCGGTACCTGCATCTGCCTACCCTGGGGAACCCGCGCGATAATCGCGAAGGCTTCGCAGTTCCAGGCTCACCGGAAGCCGAGCAGGCTCACGGTAGATATCGGGAATTATTGATGACGGACGCAGCTGGTGAGGCACTTCGGCAGCTCGCTGAGCTATCAGTGACTCAGCGCGTCGCTGTCATCTGTTTTGAGGAATCCGAGCGGTGCTGCCATCGAAGCCTTGTGATAGAGGCTGCAAAGAAACTCATGCATGAGTTGGTCGCCATCTAGAACAAGGAAGGTTGCGGTCGGGAATTTTTTGGCGGATAGAAGACGCCTAGAACCATGAAGGATCCCGGATTGGCATGCTGATTGCCGATGTAAAAGTGAGTCGCCTTAGCTGGACCGCAAAGTTCGTCAAAGAACTTTTGGCTTAGCTGCTTGTCCACAGTGGCGACAGGTGTATCCCGCCAGCGAAGCCCTGCTGCGCCAACTTCCCAATCGATAAGGCCCTGCTTATGACCGGAGCATCCCCTGGCCTCACATCGATAGTTGTATTGCACACGGTACGGGGCGGCTCGCAGCACTTCCTTTTCTGTCCGGAATAGATCTGGCGCTGCGGCAGCTTGCGCGGCCGCGGCCAGCGCAGGATCAAAATCGGGGTTTTGGGTGACAGTCACTCCCGTCACGTCAGATGGCTTCACCAGGGCCAGAGAACGCGCGGCTTGGCCAACCCGCGCAGCCTCTCGATGCAGTTCACAAGTCGTTCCTTCACCGACGAGAGGTCCCAGGATCTCCCAGCGTTCTTTCCAGCCGCGCGCTGTATCTACAGTACGGCCAAGTCGAATTGACCCCAGATCCGGCTGCCAGCTCTCGGGACGCCTATCGGTTGTTCCGCGACGAACTCGGAGCTTTATCAACTGGTACTTCTTGAACTGAGACTCAGCAGGGAGATCACGAAAACCGACAGGAAAAAGCCGGACGAATTCGGGACTCTCAACATCAGTTCGCACGCCGGCAACACAAACTGACTCGCCATACTTGTTGCTAATCGCGGGATAGGCTTTTACAGTCACCAACATTTCGAGACTCTGCCACTCCGAACCGCCCCGACTGCTCACTTGCTTGCCCCCAATTGGCCGAATGTCGCGCTCCTGGTACGTCGTGCTCCTGGTATGTAGGAGCTTGGACAAGATTACTGGACTTTGTCCAGAGTGCAGAGGATTGGTTCCCGGCGTATCAGCAGTGAGTCTATGCGTATCGTGGTGTGTGTGCTCGAGCAATACCAAGGAGTAGGGATTTGGTCTCGTTAGCAGCGTTAGATGCCGAGAGCGTAGAAGCGTCCATAAGGGAATTTGTTTCGATGGGCCGTCAAAAGTTTCTTGACGACTATGGTCTGAGCAGATCGAAGAAGTACTTCATCGAACTGCCGGACGGGACACTCGTCGATTCGAAGCCGATTATTTCAGTTGCCTTGGGGAAGAAGCTCGGAACGGAACCCGTTCGCGGCTTCGTCGGCGGCGCAGGCCAGGCCAAGCCCAAACTTGAAAAGCTCGGTTTCAAAGTCATCGCCCTCTCGGAATCTAGCGTTCCCCCTCTGTCAATCAGTCGCCGTCTGGCTGGTCCAGACTTGCCACGAGTTGGTGAGACTTACAACAACCGGTCACAGGTCAAACTAGCCTATGGCGGTGACATCAACGCCGGGATCATTCGATTTCCTGGGGACGACATAGTCAATGTCTTCTCAGACGCAACTGGCCCATACGCGGATGAGCCTCCAAGTTTGGTGAAGTCCTTCGGATACCGCGGCGCGGGGCTCGTGGGCCCCCAACGTGTCGAGTCAGTTGGCAATGCACGCTTGGAACGAGCGCGACTCGAAGGGGCGGCTGTTCGATACTGGTACCGCCCAAAGGGCGAGCCTCTTTCGTTCGTTTCGTGGGTTGTCGTAATTGGACGTTCTTGGACAAACGGTCCAGACATTAAAGGGGTGGACAGACCGGAGATCGAATGGGAGTTGCGGACGGTGCACTCACGCTCTCCCGAGTCATGGCCAGAAGATCTTTTCGAAGCCGTCGATTCCGCAACCGAAGCATCTGGAGATGTCCCTTCCGGGCCAGAAGCGACGGCCCACTCGACTTATGAGCAACTACTAGCGCGGGTTGAGGCGCTGACACCTTCCGCCAGTGGCCGTGAAGTGGTTCGTGTTAACCTGGCGCGCAGTCAAGCGGCTCGCAGGGCAGTCCTATTAAGGAGCGAAGGCTCGTGCGAAAACACTAGGTGCACCGGTATGCCGGCTGATCGCAATCGTAAAGGACAGCCGATCCTCGACGTAGATCACGTGCAAGATCTAGCCCTCGGCGGGAGCGATCATCCGTCGAATATGGTGGCGATCTGTCCTAACTGTCACGCTTCCAAAACCAGAGGCGACTCAGTGCGTTGGAGAAGAGAATTCGCCAAAGTCGCCCGAACGGCACATCTTTCGGCCGTAGCTTCAGCCAGATCTCAGGACGAGGGTCGCTAGAAACGTTTGACAGGGATCGCTACTTGGCTAGGTAGCGATACAAGGTAGCCACTGAAACTCCGACGGCGTCGGCGATCTCCTTCGGTTTGAGGTTTCCCGCTGCGTGGAGCTCTTTTGCCCGTTGGATCTTGGCGCTGTCCAGTAATTGTGGACGGCCTCCGGTGCGACCGCGGGCTCGTGCAGCCGCGAGCCCAATATAAGTGCGCTCTCGGAGCAGGTCACGCTCATACTCAGCGAACGCCCCGTAGATGCCGAGCATCAGCTTTGCCTGGGCCTTGTTGCCGTCCGTACTGAGCATGGGATTGTCCAGTACCCGCACACCGATTCCTTGGTCCCCGAGTTCTTGAAACAGTCTTACAAGATTCCCAAGGGACCTCCCCAAGCGGTCCAGCTTGGCGACTACCAATGTGTCCCCTTCCCGCAGCGATGCCAAGCATTTATCGAAGCCGGGACGGCAGGCCTTTGTCCCACTCACGCCGTGATCCTGGAACAGATGTCGAGCATCGTCCTTTACTCCGGCCGCGGTCAGCGCGTCATGCTGGCCGTCCATGTTCTGGTCTGCCGTGCTTACGCGCATGTAGCCAACTAGTGCCATTCGCAATGACCTCTCAGTTACTCAATAACCATCAACATTCTGAGAATTAGATTATGATATCACTTTTGAGAAAGTAAACCTGCCTAGATTCCAGGCACGGTGGCCTGGAGCTCGCGGCCATTTCCGCCAATCAACAAACGATCGTTTTTGAGAAGAGACACAGAGGTGTGAACAAAGAGGGATTGTCAGAGGTCTGGCATGGTTCCAGCGCCCGGAGGAGTTGCTTCAACCCCGAGTCCAGGAGTGCCTAGCCTGCGGGGCCGGAACTGTGCAACAGATTAATACTCGCAACACAACCGACGCCGAAAGGAACGTTCACCTTCTTCGTTATCGTCTAATCTTGAAGTCAAAGGATTTGGGGGAAGCGTGATCAATTTTGATGAGGCAATCTCATGGGCCAGCGACGGGGTCGAAGCCAAGTGCGCCTTGCTCCTTGGCAATGGCTTCAGTATGGCTTATGACTCTTCACGCTTCAGCTACGGCGCCCTTGCGACGCTAGCTGAGGACAGGGACCTGCTTCCACCCCTCGCACTCAAGGTTATGAAAGCGTCCGGCAACACCGACTTCGAGTCGCTGATGAGGAAACTGAAGAGCACCGTGGACACACTAGCTGCTCTCGATGATGTCGTCCACGCTGCTACTATCAATGAGTTGAACGCCAATGTCGTCGCGGTGCGCGAAGCTTTGGCTCGTTCCATTGCAGGCCTGCATCCAGAGCGCCCCTTCGAGATAGAAGAAGCTGCCTACAGGCGTGTTCGCCAATTCCTTGATCGATTCAAGACCATTTACACAGTCAGCTACGATCTGCTGTTGTATTGGGCGTTGATGCAGACATTTGATGACAGCGTAAATGACCGCCGATCAGATGACGGTTTTCGGGACAGCCGCATCGATGGCGATGAAACCGTGCTTTGGAACATTTATAACCCATATGCCCAAAATGTCCATTACCTGCATGGCGCTCTTCATCTTTATCGTGGCAGAGACGGCCTGCGTAAGATCACTTATATCAGGACACAAGCTGCGCTCATAGACCAGGTTCGCAATCAACTGGAATCAGGACGATACCCATTATACGTTGCGGAAGGTCAATCCGCAGAAAAAATCCAACGAATCAATGGAAGCGCATATCTCTCTCGCTCACTTCGGAGTCTGACGGGTCGAGGAAATGGCTTGGTGGTATTTGGCCATTCGCTGGATGCAAATGATGACCACATCTTCGAAGCCGTTATTCGCTCGAAGGTTGGCAGAATCGCTGTGTCACTTCATGGTGACCCTGACTCGGAAGGCAACAGGGCCATACAGCGACGTACGGCGGACTTGGTGGTCAGACGGCAGCATATAAATCCAAGAAATCCTCTGGAGTACAGGTTCTTCGATGCCTCCAGCGTGCCCCTCTGGTAGTGGCCCGCTAACGAGCGTCATCAGTGCAAGCGGGTGACCTTGGTCAGAACCACGCCTTAAGGACCGGGACCGTGCTGTACTGGTTTTTCGCCTTGTCGAAGAACTTTATAGTCCATTGTGGTTGAGTCTTATCTATGTCAATCGCTTGACTCACCTCTGGACCTTGATAATTGAAGTGCAACATGTTTGAGCCGTCGATAGCCCCGGGGACGTTTACGAACGGCGGGGAAGCTGGGCAAGCGTAGTTGCCCTTTGCTGCATCAAATGGCGCCGTCTGCCCCTTGTGCAAGAGAATGCAGCCTATCTTTCCTGATTCACTTTTACTATCAATATAGAGCCCCCAAGGCTGCGACTTAGTCGTGAGCATATCATTCGGCAGCGGGGGGTTCGGTTGCTCACGATCAACGGCGAATGCCGGATATTGCACATTTTTGAACGACTCTTGGGTTATGTTTCCATCCTTATTCGGCATGGGACAAACAACAGTGTCCCCCTGCTTCAACACGAAACAAGGATCTTGAGCTAGGCCGAGTCCCCCAAAAGTCCGGATGCAGAAGTGGGAAGCTGCACGAGGGCTATTTAAGGCTCGTTGCGCGCACACGAGGCCTGCCCCATCTGATTGGGAGTCGTTAGGTTCCGCCGCAGCAGACGGCTCAAAAATCACGACTTCCGTTGGCGTTGGAGGTGCTTGGCTAACAATCTGAAAAAAGACTAGGCCGATCGGCAGCAGGACGGCAGTGGCTACCGCCCATGTGTACCGCGGCCAATTCCGCTTGGTGGGCACAGCCGGTACGGCTAGTGCAGGAGACGGTTCCTTCTGGGATTCAGACGGAAATGGCTCCTGCCGCTTCTCCGTAGGGGTCTTTGCTGGTATTCGTTGCTTTCGCGACAACCCGCCTCCTGACGTTCTTCGCCTCATCGTACTGGCGACACCCCGGGTATGGCGACGCCCGTCGATCGCCACGGGCATTTCTCCCTTTGTAGTCGGGCGTTCCTCGACACAAGCCACCTCCAACGTAGTCGCTCAAGTCGCCGCAGCAGCAAGTCATGAGCTGGTCATACCCCTGGGGGGGTACCCCCCCAAAAGGGCATGAGCCGCACCCCGGTCGTGATAGCGGCTCCCCACGCGTACGGATTGGAAAGTCGGCAAGAAACGGTCCCAACCCACGGCAACACTAAGAAGAAGCCGCCAAATGCCAGCGATTCTATGGCGCTTTACGGCCAAATTAGTTGCCAAATCGAGAGTCAATGCCTGAGTCAGGCCTCGTTGAGGTCAGCCCCCATAGGACGCCGACCACCGCGATAGGGACTCTGCTCAGGGCGAGCCGCCGAGCCCTCCAGCAGTTCCGAGAGGGGTACGCCAAGTACATCGGCGACATCCCATAGGCGCTCATACGCAACACTTTTGCGCCCCCACTCGATGCCAATGATCATATTGCGGCTCAACCCGCACTCCAATGCCAAGGCTTCTTGAGACAGGCTCTGAGCAAGTCGCACCTCACGGATCCGAGCGCCCGTAGCCTGCCTCCTCTTGCGCCACTTCTGGAGCTGAGCGTCAGAAGTCTGGCTTGGTCGTGAAGGCATTTATCCATGCCACGCAATAATGTCAGCCTTGTCTGCTCCACTAGTGATACATGCAAGAATGGAGAGAGTAGAGGAGTGCCGGGGATGGACAACGAATGGCTTCCGGGTGCAATGCTGGACTCACCAGAACCGGAAGCGTTGCCGTGCGACGAACCCACAGACCCATCCACAACAGGTAATCGCTGCAGTGAACCCGGATGCTTCAGCAGCGGCCGCCTTATCCTCGGTCTTTGCGGAAAGCACTACCAGCGTTTGAGGAAGCACGGCTCGACTAATCCTTCTGGCGTGCAGTTTCGCGACCACTCGGCGGAGCACTGTAAATGGAAAGACTGTGGTAAGCCGGTGAAGGCCAAGGGTTACTGTGCCCGTCACTACCAGCGCTTTCAGACGCACGGCGATCCCTCAGTCACCAAACTTCGTGATGTTGACCTCAATCAGCCCCGCTACTGCGAGCATTGCGGTTCGGACATTTCCCACAAGAGATCCAACGCGGTCTTTTGCAGTCGCGACTGCAAGACCAAGGTTTCCGATAAGCGACGCCTGCTGGACGGCAGGGAACAGGAGCGGAATCAAAAGCGATATCCCAGGGAGCGCCGCCAGCGCAAAAAGCTCGCCCGGGAGTTGTACTGGGCAACGCGACCCAGACAACTGGAGACGTCCAGGGCCTGGCGAATAGCCAACCCGGACAAGCGATATGCCCAACACATCAACCGACGAGGGCGCAAGTTCAACAACCCGGGCTTTGTGGCAGTCACGGACTGGGAATGGCGTCGAATGGTTCGTCGTAATGGCTACCGGTGTACTTACTGTGGAAAACGTCCAGATAGATTGGTCATGGACCACGTAGTTCCCCTGTCCAGGGGAGGTCGCCATGCTCCCGGCAACGTCACTCCTGCCTGCACTGACTGCAATGGTGCGAAGGGTGCAATGTTCGTATGCGAGTGGAAGCAAGCCCAGAGCAGGAACTCAATCGGATAGACCGACGGGACCGTCCGCCAGGCCTTGCCGTGACACTTCACACACCTTCAGTCGGGAGGAGCTTCATACAATACCGTTGTCAGCAATCCTTCGACCGATGCCCGGGGAAGGGCACCTCTCGGACCGCCCAAGGTGCCGATGCTCCTCTACGAGGAGAATGTGACCGCCACGGCCACGGTTCTACAACTGGAAACACGGTAATGATCGCGCTGCAGGAGTCGCATGGTGGTTTTGACCTGGAGAATCCGAGCTGATGCCCAAAGGCCGCCTGTGCAGCACAGGGACTGCATAGACCAAGGTTCAAGTAGTGACCTTTGACAGTGGAAAAAGTGCGCGCCTGCCGTGGTGTCTCGTTAGCGTCGCGCGTACGTGATGTGGTGGGAGTGATCATGCATGGTCCTTTCGTAAGATGTGAAAATGGAATGACGGCCGGCCATGTCGGCCGCCAGCAGGATTTGGTCCACCAGTCAATGAACTGGGGAGTCACGAACTGTAAGAAGAGTTGCCCCAGGCAGTGCCCCCTGCGGTGGCACTGCGCGATGGAGAATCGCAAGTGACTGTTGGGGCGGATGCCGTGGTTTGATCATGGTGCTGCTTCTCAGCACCATCCTGAAGGCCCTCAAGAGTCTGACTTGGTAGAAGCCACCGAATTACCCGTAGAAGAATCGCATGGCTCTCTTCTTTATAATGGGATTTTCAAAACGGGCTTCGGCCGTCTCCCCAGGGAGTCGGAGCGGAGCCGTCATTCGGGGCATTCCACCACCTTTGCTCGTCGGCGGTCCACGGGTGGAACGCAAGTCGCCTAACATCGCGAACAACGTCGGATGCCCCGTCAGCTGTGAAATCGTGGAGACTGGACGCGTTCCAACGTCGCGTACTTTTCATTAGCCCCGCGCTGCGAGCCAACTTCCAATGTTCTGTGATGGTGGATTCGTCCCGGCTGACTAGTTCGGCAATCGTCGCGCGGTCCACCGACGTAATACCCCAAGTGGAAGCCGTCCCGGCGGTTGCCTCGAGAGTCTGGATGACCCTCGGCTTGAGACCAGAGGCGGCTAGACGTAGTCGGTACTCCTCAAGATCGAACGTGCTCCCTGCGCTGTCCTGAGCCGACGCCACCCGGGCGCGCTGAAGGTACCACGTCGAGAAGGACCCTACCGCGTCAGCACCCCTCGATACGGCCATGGCACTCAGAGCGCCGCCTCCGGTGGTTCCTGACTCTCGCTTTGCAAGGTCACACCTACCAGCCCTCGTATGACGGCTGGTAACCCGCCCACTTGTCCGCTTGTGGCACAGCTCTCTGCGTTGGACTCGGAAGGCCCCAAAGGGGGCCGGAAGGCGTAGGAATGGTGAGCGTGTACCGGACGGTACCGTTCCTTCGCCGTTGCTTGAACAAGTAGCCTTCAGCTTCAGCTTTGGACGTGTGGCCAGAGATGGCGCCGGGCGTTAGGCCGATACGCCGCGCAAGCATGGCCCGTGACGGCCACGCCCGCCCTGATTCCGGGTTTGCAGATTCCGAGATCAGCAAGCAAATCGCCTTGGTTGTGGCAGGCAGACCAGATGCCGCGACGGCATCGGCGTAAGCGACGCGCTTGGGAACCTTACTCCCTGCGGCCATCATGCGGCTACCCTCTGCTGCTGAGCCCAGGAGCGTACGTCTTCTATGAGGTAGCGGCAGTGACCGCCGAATTTATGGAATTTTGGACCGTGAAAGCGCCCGTTTTGGGCCAGCCACTTCTCGGAGACGCGAAGGTAGGAAGCAACTTGCTTCCGGGTCCAGTAAGGGCTGGGCGGGAGGTCAGCCTTCGCAGCTGCAATTGCAGCGGATGAGGCACTAAGGATGGTCAAGATTCTCCAATCGAACGAAGGTACAGCCGACTTGGCAAGTCGGCTGTGTCCAACATATATCAGCACAGTTCACTTGGCAAGCTGACTGTGTTAGGGTGAGTTGCATGACCAGAAAACTGCCGCCCCTGTCGGCCGATGTGGAGCTTCTTCGGGCTTCTGATCCAATAACCGAGCAACGAGGGGAGGTGTGGGGGCAGCCCATCACCACCCTCTCGGTCCGGTACCAAGTCGAAGCATTCATCGTGAAGATAGGGTGGACAGTCGGACATCCGCTGGGTGCTTTCCGTGAACCGAATGAGATGGAAATTCAGTTCGACCCTGAATGGTATGCCCACCGTCACAGCGATCAGGCGGGTAGTGACGAGCGTGAATCCCTGGCGTTGAGCGGCCTAACCACAAGGATCTTGAGGAAGCTGCCCGTGGCACACGCCCAAGCGCTGATGCGCGACCAGTACGAGCACTTGGAGGTTGAGGACGTGAAAAAGGACCTAAGCCCCCTCCCATCGCGGGTTGAGCGCGATGAAGACTATGTTCACATCGCTTCTGCATACGTCGCCCTGGCCGCTGCGTCGGTAGAGCCCATCAGGCGCCTACACGAGTGGACGGGCGAGAGCCCCGACACGTGGCTTGCGCGTCTAAAGAGGGCCAGGGTCAAAGGGATTCTCGTCGGCACGGGCAACACGGCCCGCATGGCCGCCTCCTTCCAGGAACAATCGAATCAACTTTGGGCCAAAATGCGGGCGAGGTCGGAGGAAACCAGTGGCGGTTAAGAAACTTGCCGACGGTGTCAAGCGGTGGCAAGCCGACTGGACGACGGCCGACGGGGTACGTCAGAGGAAGCGGTTCGCCACGAAGAGAGAGGCAGAGGAATTTCACCACACCACCGTCCGGTCAATCAGGGGCGGCACATTCGTTGACCCGCGTGCGAGCAGTAAGGTCACGGTTGGTCACCTATATGCCGAATGGATAGGACGGATAGCGACGGTTGGTGCCAGTGGCAGAAAACCCGCAAGCCCAAAAACCGTGGACAATTACCGGCGCTGCTACGAGAACTATGTGGCCCCTCGGTGGGCGCACACGCCAGTCAGCAACATCCGCTATGACGATGTCGCAGAGTGGATAACCACGCTCAAAGGCCAGGACGGCCTTTCGGCAGGTGTGACCACACGCAGGGAGGTAGCACTTTACTTCGGCCGGCTCATGGGCTTCGCGGTGAAGAAGCGCCTGCTTGCCGCCAATCCAACGAAGGATGCTCTGGGTCAAACAGACTATGTACCGGCGAAGGAGAAACAGCGCCAACACGTCTACTTGACGATGCCGCAGCTTACGGCTCTTGCTCGAGAATGCGAGAATTTTGAGCTGTTCATAATGCTGGCGGGGACATGCGGTCTTCGCTGGGGGGAGATCACTGCACTAACGTTCGACGATCTGGACCTTGGCCACACGCCATCCCTTTCAGTGCGTCGTGCTTTCTCAGAAATCAGCGGGAGGCTCGTGCTCGGACCCACGAAGGGCGGCGAGAGCCGTGTCGTCCCGCTTCCCCGACTTATCGCCCAACGCTTCACCCAGGTCAGTTCCCCACTCGGGAGCGAACGCATCTTCAGCGGCGGACGCGGTTCCGTCTTGCGCAATAGCATGTGGACTAAGCGCCATTACGCACCTGCCATAGGAAGGATGACGGAGAAGGATCCTTCCTTTCCCCGACCCACATTTCATGATTTGAGGCATACCGCGGTCAGTCTAGCGATCAGTCATGGGGCTAACGTCAAAGTCGTCCAGCGCATCGCAGGGCACGCCAGCGCAACAATGACGCTCGACACCTATGCCGGGCTTTTTGACCATGATCTGCACGACAGCGCAGGGCGCATCAACGGCGCCCTGGCCAAGTTGGATTGGAGATAGTTCGTCACTTTTTCGTCACCAAAGCACCGATATCCCCTATCTTTGCATAGGCGATCACTTTCACTCGTAATGAAAAGGTCATCAGTTCGATTCTGATAGGAAGCTCAGAGAAAAACCCCGCTGGTTCGTTGAACCGGCGGGGTTTTTTGCTTGTTAGCTCCGGGCCTGAGCCGCCCAGCTCAATGGTGGAAATATCGAACATTTCCACAAATTCTCGACATGTTCGAAATATAGGACATTTCGCTTACTGAGTCGTAGTCACGCAGCAGGTCCTTGCCGTGGAACCGTGCGTCATCAGTGGAACCATCGTATGCCTTGAAGCCGACGGAGCACTCTCCATGAACGTGGCCATCCTAGAGGGCTTCTGGTCTTCTCAACTCACGGTTCGGCGTCCAGCCCAGGGGCAAGGGACCACTGATTTGCGCGCGTTGCCAATCGTCGACGGCGGACCAGCCTTGCGCCGACTGCTCGCTTGATGTCCCTACCGCTCCACGGGCCACCCGGAAGCCCCCGTCCTCCAGAACGGCGTCCGGGGCACTCCCCCGGCGGACAGATGCCCGGCAACTCCAAGCAGAATCTGCCCAACCGCCGCCCCGCAGGCTGCGGTAATCGCCATACCGCGCAGTGTCGGCAAAGTCCCAGCACCACTCCCAGACATTACCGAGCATGTCGAACAAGCCGAAGCCATTGGGAGCTTTGCCGGCAACGTCCTGAGGACCTTCTACCTCGTCCGCGGCTGTCCATGCGATGTCCGCCAACTCTCCATACCGGGGAGTGGTTGTACCTGCGCGGCACGCCCACTCCCATTCGGCCTCGGTGGGCAGCCGGTAACCGTCGGCTCCGGGGTGCCAAAGGACGTTTCGGTCGTGAATGGCGTAGGCAGGCTTAAGTCCCTCTGCCTCCGAGGCACGGTTGCACCAACTGACTGCGTCGAACCACGTCACGGGGTGCATCGGGGCATTGCCGGTGCTCTTCCCGGACACATCCTGGCTCCTGGCACTACCCGCCACCGCCGCCCATTGCGACGCCGTCACAGAGATGCGGCCCAGCAAGAACGACTCAAGGACAACCAAGCGCGTGCCCCGGGACCGGGCATCACGCAGTTCGATTTCCCCCGGCGGGACGGTGACGAGGTCAAGGGCCTTCACGAGCCTGATGCTAGCCCAGCCGGGACAGCAGCACGGCGACGGCGGCCGAGACTCCCCCGGCCAGAGAACCTTCCAGCTCGGGTGCGAAGAACGGCGAGTGGTTGACGGGGATTGCGCCTTCAATCCCCGAGGCAGGAGTGCCACCAAACATCCAGAACACGGACGGCACTCCGATCGCGGTGCCCAGGTGCCCGAAGTCTTCGCTGCCCATCATCGGCGGGGTGATTTCCACTGCCTCAGCCCCCAACGCCAGCCGCAGTGCCTCGATGACGGGAGGGACGGCGTCGGGATCGTTGAAGCATGGCGGGAAGCGGTACATTTCCTCGATGACCGGCGCGGGCGCCCCGGACGCTGCGGCCTCAGCGTCAATGATGCGGCGGACAGCGGCGAGGACCTGGTCGCGGACGTCGTCGTCGAAGGTTCGGATGTTGAGCGTGAACTCGGCCGAGGCCGGGATGATGTTCTCCTTGAGTCCCGCGTGGAAGGTTCCTACTGTGACGACGGCGGACTTCCGCGGATCCAGCTCACGGGACACTATCCCCTGGAGCCTCGTGACCATGTGCGCGGCCATGACGATGGGATCAATGGAATCCTGTGGCTGTGAGCCATGCGACTGCTGGCCGTGCACTGTAACCCGCAGCGAATCTGCCATGGCCGCCACCGGGCCGCTGGAAATCGCGACAGTGCCCACAGGCCGGGGCATGACGTGCTGTCCGAAGACCACCTCAGGCCGCGGCGCCTTGTCCCACAGTCCGTCGTCGAGCATGGCCAGCGCACCGGCGGCAGTCTCCTGGCCAGGTTGGAAAATCAGCACCAGCGTTCCCGACCAAGCCTCCGGAGTCCCTGCCAGCACCTCCGCGGCGCCAAGCAGGCTGGCTACATGCGTGTCGTGACCGCAGCCGTGCATAACGGGGACCACTGTGCCGTCCGGGAGGGTTCCGGTATCCGTGCTGGCGTAGTCCAGCCCGGTGGCTTCCTCGATCGGAAGGCCATCCGAGTCGGCACGAAACGCCACCACGGGACCGTCACCGTTCCGCAGGATCCCCACCACGCCCGTCCCGCCGCATCGGAAGTGCTCGAAACCGAGCCCGTCCAACTGTTCCTCAATCAATTCAGCAGTGGCGAACTCCTGCATGGACAGTTCCGGATGTGCGTGGAGGTGCCGGTACAGGGAGTGAAGCTTGGCGGTTTGTTGGCCGTCGAGCTGGAGGGCTGTGGCGGTGTGGGTCATGGGCCTGTCTTCCTGGTGATTGTGGGGACGGGGTGCTGGAGAGTGCTATTCGACGTGGATCGGTTTCGCTTCGTTAATGGTGGTCCTGGCCCGTAAGAACCATGCCAGAAGGATGGTGCCCAACACGGCAATAGCGGTGGACACCATGGCCAGCGACGGCACCAGGGGCAGCACAACAAACACGACGACGGCCGAGACCAGCAGCGCGAAGACCGTCGTGCGGGGCTGCTTCATGGACACGATGGCCTGCACCAGCACTGCGCCAAGAACGGCTGGCAGCACGTACAGGCGGGTCACCAGCAACACCGACGGCGGGATGACGCTGATCAGCCAGCTCCCCAGGAGTCCCACGAAGATCGCAAGCGAGATCAGGTGGACGGCCGCGGCACCGCAGATGGCGACGACGGCGGCCAGCTCGGCGCGCTTGCTGCCCGGCTTGGCACCGATATTGGTTTGCGCGATCAAAGCGGCCGGCAGGAGCTTGTTGGAGATATTGCCGATCATGAAAGCCTGGTACATCGCGGCAGGGCCGAGGATCGGGTAATACGTGAGTGGCTCCACGATCCAGATGATGCCGAAGGTTGCGGCCACAGCAGCGAAGGCGATCCAGAGCTGTGCGGGACCTATGTCCAGTCCACTGGAGAAGACAAGAAACAGTGGACCGGCTACAGAGATCAGCAGACCGAAGATCATGGTGATCTGCCCCCAGCGGGAGGTGGTGCGGCCGAACTCAGCCATGGCGGAGTTGCTGGTAGTGGTGATGGGAGCGGAAGTAGTGGAAGACATGCGGGGTGTTCCTTTCGTGCTCAAAGATAGGGGCTGGACGTGTGGATCAGGCGCCCACGGCGAGGTAGGCAGCGCCTAGACCTATGACGATGGAGAAGCCGAGCCCCCACTCGCGAAGCCAGCTCTTGCCGAGCTTCTTGGCCAGCAGCAGGCACAACCCCATGACTGCGGCGGAGATGAGGAAGGACACCACGTGAACGCCGGACTTGGGGAGTTCGGTGAAGCCCAGGCAAGAGAAGGCTCCGATCAGGGCAGCCGCTGGGACGATGGCCATGGCCGCGGGGTTCACGGAGCGGATCTTGGCATCACCCTTGCGGAGCACCGGAGTCAGTATCAGTGTGGCGAGCATCCACATGGCACCGCCGATACTCATGGCGAAGAACGCGACGGCGAAGACACTCTGCGTGTAGCTGGCGTCGCCGAGCTTCGCGCCCATGGAGCCTGCAGCGATGCCGGCCGCGGAGACGTCGTACGCAGCGGAACCGATCAAACCAATCCTGGACAAGACCGCCGGGGCGCCGAAGAGGCCCAGCAGGGCGATGGCAACGAGTGATACGGCCAAGGATGGTCCGATCGCGGAGACAGCACCGGAACGGAACGAGGTCTTGATGTCCTGCGGACTCATCTCAACGGAGGGTGCCGCCCGTCGGGCAGCCTTCATGAAGATCACGGACTGGATAATGATCACGCCGAAGACACCGGCCACGCAGATCCAAAGGACAGGATTGTTGGCGATGGCCATGATGTCGGTCGAATCGGTGGGGGCGAACGGTTGCAGTGCCAGGGGTTGGTGCATGGAAACCTCCGGGTGTGAGCCCCTCAGTCCGCGGCCGGACGACGCTGTGCGGCGCGTGGTCTGTGGGGCAAATCCATACCCAGTAACCAGATCGGCCATGGGGTTACCAACACCATTTACTATGAGCCGGATCACACACAATAGCTGACGGAATCAGCCATTACTTTGGCCGAATCCGTCAAACCTTGCCATCGGTGGTCCCGGGCTTCCGCGCTCCAGTGTGACGGGGCACACTTCAAGCAGTAGACATCCAGCAAAGGAGCACCATGCCTGACACCATCGGCGAGCTGTCCGCCGTCGAACTTGCCGCAGCAATCCGGGAGAAGAAGTTCTCTGCGTGCGAAGCCCTTGCCGATCATCTTGAGCGCATCGCCGAGGTCAACCCCGTGATCAACGCCGTGGTGACCCTCGACGCCGAAGGCGCTCAGGCCCTGGCGCACCGCGCGGACCAGCTGACGATGTCAGGGGCAGACCTTCCGCCCCTGCACGGCGTGCCCATGACCCACAAAGACACCAACAACACCGCCGGGATGCGCACCACCCAGGGCTCGCTCGCCTTGCGTGACTTTGTACCCGACGCCGATGACCTCATCATCGCCCGGTTGAAGGCGGCCGGGGTGGTCAGCACCGGAAAGTCGAACGTTCCCGAGTTTGGCGCTGGCTCCCACACGTTCAACGACCTCTTCGGGACCACCACCAACCCGTACGCACCCACCCTCAGCGCCGGCGGCAGCAGCGGTGGGGTGGCCGCCGTCGTCGCTTCCCGCGTCCAGAGCATCGGCGACGGCAGCGACATGGGCGGCTCGCTCCGCATCCCGGCCTCCTTCTGCAACGTGGTGGGTTTCAGGCCGTCGACGGCGGTGATCCCCATGCCGTCCGACGTCAACGCCTATGCGTGGCTGGGCCGAACCGGACCCATGGCACGTAGCGTGGCGGACATTGCCCTGTTCATGTCCGTGACGGCCGGCAAGGACCCCCGAGTGCCTCATCCGGAAGGGCTTGATCCGGAGGTCTTCCGAGCCGGACTCGAGGCCGACATGCGCGGGGTCCGGATCGGCTGGTCACGGGACTTTGGCATTGGAGTGCCGGTGGACCCTGAGATCCTGGAGCACCTGGAACGGCAGCTCGCGGTCTTCGAAGGCCTCGGCGCGATCGTGGAGGAAGCCACCCCTGATTTCAGCGAGGCCGACCTGGTGTTCGGCAACACCCGGGCCATGGACTTCGCCGCTGGACTGGGACCCATCCTGGAGCGCGCTGGAGACGTCATCAAACCGGAAGTGCACTGGAACGTCCAAAAGGGTTTCGATCTCACCGCCCGCGACCTGATCCAGACCGCTGCCGCCCGCACCCGGCTGGAACGCAGTGTCCAGTCATTCTTTGGGCGCTACGACCTCTTCGCCAGCCCCTGCGCCCAGGTCCTTCCCTTCGACGCCTCACTGCGCTATCCCGGTGACATCGCCGGTGTAGTCTCCGAGACCTACCTCGACTGGATGCGCTCAGCCTGCCTGTTGTCCGCCACAGGGCTGCCCGTGCTCAGCGTCCCGGCAGGCTTCAGTTCCGCAGGGCTCCCCATCGGCCTGCAGCTCGCCGGCAACCATTACACGGACATGCAGTTGCTCCGTTACGGCCGCGCCTTCGAACAGCAGACCGGATACGCCGCCATCGCTCCTGTCTTGTCAGCGGCCGGCGAGGCCCTTACTACCGTGCGCGCATAACCCGGCCGCCACGTTTTCGGGCGTCCAGCAGAATGGACACATCCACAGTGACAGCGTGCTGAGCCCACTCCGAGTCCGTAATGAAGCGATACAGCGCCGCCATGTCCTCCACCGTGACATCTGCCATGATCTGGTAATTACCGGCGATCGCCGCCGCATAACGGACGGTGGGCAGCTCCGCCAGGCTCTTGCCAACCTGTTCAACGTGCTGCGGGGAGGCCCGGATCCAGAGCAGTGCCTCGACGTTCAAGCCAAAGGATGCCGGCTCAACGATGGCGCGCAAGTGAACCTGGTTGTTGGCAAGCAGCCACTCAGCGCGGCGGCGTGCTGTTGCTTCAGAAACGCCGACCCGGCGACCCAACGCTTCAAAACTCATCCGGCCATCGGCACAGAGGGCATCCACGAGCTCGTGGTCCTGCCTGCTCAAATCCTGCCGCGGCACCAGGATGCCGGAGTCCGGGGTGAGGCTGGAACGGAGCGCCTCCGCCTTGTCACTGGTGAGAATTTCCGGCCGCCACCCCCGGATGGTGCGGAAGTAACGCAGAACGGGGTAGCTGGTGGAATCGCGCAGACCGATAGTGGCGGGCAACTCGTCAGAGAGGACATCGGCCATGCGTGCGGGCTCGGTGAGGATCTCTGCCACGCAGTCTCCCGTACCCGTGGTGGTGTAGACAAAGGTGGTATCCGGCCTCTGCCCCAGCGCGTGGGCCGCGGCCCGCACAGTGCCGGGCATACATCTCATCTCCACCAACACCACGGACGGCCGGGGCCGGATGCCCACTACAGCGACAGCTCCGGACTCCACAAGCTGTGAACCCCGGCGCGCGACAGTTCGTTCTGCTTCCCCAAGGACCGCCGCCATCTTCCGCCAGGGGCACCGCGGATCCAGTTGGAGCGCGGCAACGATCTGCCGCTCCAATGCGTCAAAAACCTCCATGCAAGCTCCGTCCTCCGTCCGCTGGGGTTGCTCAATTCCACCACGGACTGAGGTGCGTTACGTCACGACGGCGAATGCCGGCGTCGTGCCTTAACGGCAGGTGCCCCGCCCCCAAGGAGGGGACGGGGCACCAGGGTCAGGCTTGGGACTTAAGCGAAGTCGGAGACTGCCGGGTCCGGTCCGATGCGGCCTTCGGCACCGCGGTCCAGGCCGTTGATGGCCTCGATGTCGGTGGCATCCAGTGTGACGTTGAGCGCCGCGAAGTTTTCCTGGATGCGGGACTCGGTGACGGACTTGGGAATGACCACATTGCCGATGGCCAGGTGCCAGGCGATGACCACCTGGGCGGGCGTGGCATCGTGCTTGGCGGCGATTTCAGCAACTGTGGCGCTTTCAAGGAGCTCGCCACCCTGGCCCAGTGGGGACCAGGCCTGGGTCAGGATGCCCTTGGAGGCGTTGAACTCGCGAAGGTCAGCCTGGTTGAAGAAGGGGTGCAGTTCCACCTGGTTGATGGCCGGAACAACGCCGGTTTCATCGATGATGTGCTGCAGGCCTTCCTTGGTGAAGTTGGAGACACCAATGGACTTGACGCGGCCACGCTTCTTGAGCTCGATGAGCGCCTTCCAGGTGTCAACGTACTTTTCCTGCTTGGGCTGCTGCCAGTGAATCAGGTAGAGATCCAGGGTCTCGAGGCCGAGGCGGTCCATGGACTCCTCGAAGGCTGCGAGCGTGGACTCGTAGCCCTGGTCTGCGTTCCACAGCTTGGTGGTGATGAAGATTTCGTCTGCGGAAAGGCCGGAGGAGGCGATGGCTCGGCCGACGCCTGCCTCATTGCCGTAGATTTTGGCGGTATCGATGTGGCGGAAGCCGGCTTCAAAAGCCTGGCGCACCACCTTTTCGGCTACATCGTCTTCAACTTGCCACACCCCGTAGCCGAGCTGGGGGATGGTGTTGCCGTCGTTGAAAGTAAGTGTTGGTGACGAAGTCATGTTTGCCATACTGCCAGCACAAACCTGTGAAAAGCCCGGAATGTTACGGAGATCAGCTATGCGCTTAACTTCTTGCGCAAGAGGAATGAAGGCGCACGCTTGTAGTTGCGCACGCCTTGCATATTCTGGGCCCCTCAGACTCCGAGCTGCCGCTCCGCATCGGCAACCTGCTCAAAGACAGATTCCGAGCGCCGCCTGACAGAGAGTGCGCCCACAGGAACCGGACCAACGGCCAACCTCAGCATTGCGGCCGCCTCAGCCGTGGTGGCAAGGGAATTTCCGGCCTTGGACAATGCCCGGTGCACCCCTGCCAGCGCCCCCGGAACATCCAGGCCGTCGCTTGGGGAGCGTCTTTGCGCCTCGACGCAAATGGTTCTCACCCGCGGGGACAACTCGGCAAGCTCATTGGCGATCTGCACAAGCTCGTTGTACAGCTGGTCGTCGTCAACGCCCTCAAGAACTTGGTGGTAGCGGTCCAGGCCACGGTGGAAACGGTCGTGGGCGCGTCGCCACAACCCCTTACCAAGCTCCAGATCGTCTTTCCGTCCTTGGCGGACGGCCCCAAAGAAACCCACGAGCGAACTCAGAGGTACTGACCCGGACCGTGGTCGGGGTCTTCCGGCCGGCCGTGCGAAGCAGCTCCGGGAGCCCCCGGCGCTGCGGCACGCTGCGGCTGGCCATTTTCGCCAATGACGATACCCGGCGCGATGACAGTTCCCGGCGGGAGCTGGCGAAGCTGCATCTGCGCGGCCGCGTGTTCCTTGGCAGCCTGCTGTGCGGCGATGGCGGCCTGGATACCGTGGAACAAGCCTTCCAGCCAACCCACCAGCTGTGCCTGGGCGATGCGAAGTTCCGCATCGGAGGGCGCCTGTTCATCGGGGAACGGCAAGCTGATGCGTTCCAGCTCCTCGATGAGTTCAGGTGCGAGCCCATCCTCGAGTTCCTTGATGGAGCGCTCATGGATTTCCGCGAGGCGCCCACGTGCAGCGTCATCCAGGGGCGCGGCTTTAACTTCCTCCAGAAGTTGGCGGATCATGGTGCCGATCCGCATCACCTTGGCCGGTTCGTCAACAAGTTCGTGAAGATTGCCGCCCTTGGGCTTGGCACCCTTTCCGGGCTCTCCCCCGCCGGGCTGCTGTTCATCGGGCTTATTAGGGCCCTCTTCCAGCATGGTTCCCTCCACGGGGGTGTCGTCCGAAGCCTCATCCGTGGGCTGAATGTCGTTCAGATCGCTCATTCGTTCATACTCTCATGGGGTTCATGCGAACCCCCGTCCAGTCCCTCATTTTGGACTTCGTTCGTAGCGAAACTTGGTTCTTCGTCAGCAGCAGCGGCCCTGGGGATTGCTGTCCTGTCGGTCCATCCGGTCCCGCCAAAACTCACGCTCCGTCATGGCGGGACCGGTATGGCCCCCGGCGTTGAAGTGTTCAAGATACTTGCGGTAGGCGTCTGCACCCATGAGTGAACCCATGTAGGTGGCGAACCCACGAAGCCCTTTGGCCACCGCATTCATCAGTGATGCCCAGCTTTCTGCGTGCGTTTTTCTGCAGGCAGGGCATTCCACTCTGCCAGCAAGGCCTTCTCCGCTGATGTGGGGATCAGTCCGGCCGGGGCATACACCTTGGACGGCAGGGCCGGGTCCTCATGGTCTTGTCCGCCACCTGCACGGATGGCCTTGATGGTTGCCAGCAGGGCGGCGACAATCACGATGATGCTCAACGTCACGAAGATGACCGAAAGGACGCCCTGGATCATGGTGTTCCGGACCACCGCCTCCATGGCTGCAACGGTCTTGGCGGTGCCGAACTCCGTCTTGCCGTCCGCCAAGGCCTTGGAGAAGGCCTGGTTGTTGGCGAAGTAGCCCACTGCGGGAACCGGCGAGAAGATCTTGTGGAAGCTGGCAGTAATGGTCACTACGGCGGCAAACGCCAGAGGTACCGCCACGATCCACAGCCACTTGAAGACTCCCCGCTTGGCAGTGATGGCCAGGCACACCGCCAGCGCGATGGCCGCCAGGAGTTGGTTGGCGATGCCGAACAACGGGAAGAGCGTATTGATGCCGCCCAGGGGATCGGTAACACCCATCAGGAGCACCGCACCCCACGCACCCACCATGATGGCGGTGCAAAGCCAGGCGCCGGGACGCCAGGAGGCTTCCTTGAACTTGGGAACAAAGTTGCCAATGGAATCCTGCAGCATGAACCGGGCAACACGCGTGCCGGCGTCAACTGCGGTGAGGATGAAGAGTGCCTCAAACATGATGGCGAAGTGGTACCAGAAGGCCATCATGCCAGGTCCGCCGATGAACTGCTGCATGATGTGCGCCAAGCCAACAGCCAGTGTAGGTGCACCACCGGATCGGGAGATGATGCTCTCCTCGCCCACGTCCTTGGCCGTCTGGGCCAGCACGTCCGGGGTGATGTTCACGTTGGCCAGGCCGAGGCTGTTCACCCATTGCGCTGCGGATTCCACCGTTCCTCCGGTGAGGGCAAGGGGTGCGTTCATGGCGAAGTAGATGCCGCGGTCGATCGAGATCGCAGCTACCAGGGCCATGATGGCCACAAAGGACTCCATGAGCATGCCGCCATAGCCGATGAAGCGCGTCTGCCGTTCCTTCTCGATCAGCTTGGGCGTGGTGCCGGAGGAAATAAGGGCGTGGAATCCTGACAAGGCACCACAGGCGATGGTGACGAAGAGGAAGGGGAACAGCGCCCCCGAGAAAACGGGTCCGTTCTCACGGCTGGCGAACTCGCTGAACGCGGGGACAGTGATTTCCGGACGAACCACGATGATGGCCAAAGCCAGCATCACGATCACACCGATCTTCATGAAGGTGGAGAGGTAGTCGCGAGGGGCCAGAAGCAGCCACACCGGCAGGATGGCGGCAATGAAGCCGTAGATGATGATGCCCCAGGCGATAGTGACCTTGTCCAGGTGGAAGAAGGCTGCACCCCATTCGGTTCCGGCCACTGCGCCGCCGCCGATGATGGCCGCCATCAGAAGGACGAAGCCGATGATGGACACTTCCATCACCTTTCCTGGCCGGATGAAGCGCAGGTAAACGCCCATGAACAGTGCGATGGGGATGGTCATCCCCACAGAGAAGACACCCCACGGACTCTCGCCCAGGGCGTTGACCACGACGAGCGCAAGGATGGCCACAATGATGATCATGATGAGCAGGGTGGCCACGAGGGCCGCCGTGCCGCCAATGACGCCAAGTTCTTCACGTGCCATCTGGCCCAGGGAACGGCCGCCGCGGCGCATGGAGAAGAACATGACCAGGTAGTCCTGCACGGCACCGGCAAGAACAACGCCGATGATGATCCAGATGGTGCCTGGCAAATACCCCATCTGGGCTGCGATGACAGGTCCCACCAGTGGCCCCGCGCCGGCAATGGCGGCGAAGTGGTGGCCGAACAGCACATTGCGGTCAGTGCGGACATAGTCCTTGCCATCAGCCTTGTACTCGGCAGGGGTGGCGCGGCGATCATCCGGCTTGAGCAAGTAGCGCTCAATGACCTTGGAATAGAACCGGTAGCCAATCAGATAGGTGCATACCGCAGCGAAAACGAACCAGATGGCGTTCACGGTTTCGCCGCGTACCAGCGCCAGCATGAACCACGCCACCGCTCCCAGCAGCGAGATCGCCACCCACAGCCCGATCTTGGCTGGGGTCCACGTCCGTTCTTCTGCCTCCCGGACGGAGTCATCCACGGCCGGGGAAGGCAGCGTGGGATCCAGTCCTTCCTCAAGTCCGGTCTTGTCAGATACCTTGCCCATATCTCCTCCTTGAGAACTGCTGCAGTGATGGGTGCTGCCGTTGGTGGCGATCTTCGCGGTGGGGACCGCATCGCCGGGTGCCTTCCAGCACAGTAACAACCGTCACAGACAAATAAAGGGGGCACACGCCAACATGGAACAACGCGGCGGTGAACGGTCACAGCCTTGCGGCGGATGACCATGCTCCCAGCGCCGTAGGAGACTAGTTGGCTCCTCCATTGGCCTGCGCCTGCACCATGCGTGCTTCACACAGATCCAACCAGCGCACTTCGGCTTCGGCCTGGAAAATCAGGGAATCGAGCACCAACAGCCCGGCCGTATCCACGGAACGTTGGTTGGCGGACACTGTCTTCCTCGCCAGCGTGTGCTCCTGCAACGCCCTAACGGACACCTCACGCTGGGATTGGATGACCGCGGAGGTATCCACGCCCGGCAGCGTTACGGCAAGGGCCAGCTTGATGGCGATCTCGTTCCGCGGCGGGACGCCACGGTCCACGGCGCCGCCAAACCAAGCCTCGACTTCCTCAGCACCGGCGTCAGTGATGCTGTAGATGACGTGGCCACCGCCGTCGTCGCCGTCCTTACTGACCAGGCCATCGCGCTCAAGGCGGTCAAGGGTGGTGTAAACCTGTCCGATGTTCAGAGGCCAGGCCGCACCGGTCCGGTCCTCGAATTCGACGCGCAGCTCATAGCCGTACCGGGGCTGGTCCTGGAGCAGGGCCAGCAGGCTGTGCCGAATGGACATATGGCTCCTCGCAGCGGTTGGGCGGACGGTTCAGAGGAGCAGCAGGACCTTGCCCACGTGCTCGCCCGAGTCGAAATACTGATGGGCTTCCCGGACGTGGTCCAGTGGGAAGGATTTGGCCACAAGCGGCCTGATCCTGCCGTCGGTGAGCATCGGCCACACGGACTCGCGGACCGCGGACATGATGATGCCTTTTTCCGCCACGGACCGCGGCCGAAGCGCGGTACCAATCACGGCAGCCCGTTTGCTGAGGAGTTGGCCCAGGTTGATCTCGGCGGTGGTCCCGCCCTGCAGGCCAATGATGATCAGGCGGCCGTACTCGGCGAGCGCGTCGACGTTCTGCTGGAGGTACTTGGCGCCCACGACGTCGAGGATCACGTCCGCGCCTTTGCCCCCGTTTTGCGCCTTGAGGCTTTCAGCGAAGTCCTCTTCGGTGTAGTTGATGGCGATGTCGGCGCCCAGGAAGGCCTTGGCGGTTCCCACCTTCTCGTCGGTTCCGGCAGTGGTGGCTACCTTTGCGCCGTAGGCCTTGGCCAACTGGATGGCCATGGTGCCAATGCCGCCGGTGGCGCCATGGATGAGTACTGTCTCCCCGGGCTGCAGCTGTGCGGTCATGATGAGGTTTGAATAGACAGTGGCAGCAACTTCAGGCAGGGCCGCGGCGGTAATGAGATCCACGCCTTCGGGTACGCGCAGGACCTGCTCCGCGGGTACGGCCACCTGCTGGGCGTAGCCGCCACCAGAGAGCAGCGCAACGACTTTGTCCCCCACGGAGAACGCCTTGGTGACGCCGGGACCGAAGGCTGCGATGCGGCCGGAGACTTCAAGCCCGGGAATGTCGGACGCGCCTGGCGGTGGCGGGTAGAAGCCGCGCCGCTGCTGGACGTCCGCACGGTTCAGGCCGGCAGCCACGACGTCGATCAGGACCTCACCGGCGCCTGGCACCGGTGCGGGGACCTCGCGGATTTCGAGGACTTCGGGCCCGCCTGGCTCTGAGATGTAGACGGCTTTCATGACGAACTCCCGGTTTCTTGCTGGTCCTCAAACCCCCGGGGGCAGGGGTTGGAGGACGTGATGTTTTGGAACAGCCAACTCCCTATGAAACACTACTAGGCGAGGAAGGTTGTCCGAGCGGCCTAAGGAGCTGGTCTTGAAAACCAGTGTGCGGTAACCCCGTACCAAGGGTTCAAATCCCTTACCTTCCGCCAATGAGATGCCCCGGGTTCCAGGACCCGGGGCATTTTTGTTTGTTTGATTGCTGTTCCGCAGGGCCGCCAGACGCGCGCAACTGAGAACTGACACCCGGTAGATCATTGAAAGTGTCAGACCCCCCGCATAGTGTTCTGTCTGTCTCCACACCACTGACATATGCCGTAGCTTTCGCCGCGGAATAACAACAGGAGCCTGACCCATGCCTAAGCCTGACATCACTCCCGGCGCACCCTGCTGGATTGATCTGATGACGTCCGATACTGAGAAAGCGAAGACGTTCTACAATGCGCTTTTCGGCTGGACGTATGAGACCGGGGATGAGGAAAAGTACGGCGGCTACATCACGGCGTTGAAGGACGGTCGGATGGTGGCGGGCATCATGGCGAAGCAGGCTGACATGGGTGCCATGCCGGATGTCTGGTCCACTTACCTGCGTACCGATGACATCAAGGCAACCACAGAGGCAGCAGCCGCCCATGGGGGCCAGGTGTATTTGGAACCCATGGAAGTCCCCGAGCAGGGCAGCATGGCCATGTACGGGGACGCCTCAGGCGCGTCCATCGGAGCTTGGGAGTTCGGTGGAATGACCGGCTATGAGCTGGCGGCTGAGGCCGGTGCTCCCGCGTGGCATGAACTCCTTTCCAAGGATTACGAGGCCGCGGTCACCTTCTACCAAAAGGTCTTTGGCTGGGACACGGACGTCATGAGCGACACTCCGGAGTTCCGGTACACCACCCTTGGCGCCGGAGACGATGCCAAGGCGGGCATCATGGATGCCTCCGGTTTCCTTCCGGACCAGGTCCCCTCCATGTGGAGCGTCTACTTCGCTGTGGAGGACACGGACGCCACCGTGGAGCAGGCCACAGCCCTGGGCGCCACCATCACACAACCTGCAGAAGACACCCCGTTTGGTCGTTTGGCAACCGTGCAGGACCCCACGGGAGCTGTCTTCAAGGTTATCCAGGACCTGGGCCAAACGGCCTAGGGTTTCATCACATCGGGTCTGCCCGGCCGCCCTCTACCCAAGGGGGCCGGCCAGATCCGCTCATTGCCGGCGTTGGGGGATCAGCCGGCGTGGGTCCTTGTCTGGTCCCTCATTGTCGATCGCAGGCCTGTTGCCTGCGATCCCGCGGGGAATGAGGACCCACATGCACCACTTTTCACGACGATTGAGGACCGCTGCCGTGCTGGGCATGGCTTCGATCGCACTGGCTGGCTGTTCGTTGATCAGCAGCGGCGATGCCAAGCGGGATGAATCAGGAAAGCCTACGGAATCGTCCAAGGCCGATGCGTTCAAGGTGAAGTTGGGCGACTGCATCGCCAATCCGGACAGCCAGGAAGTTATGGATGTCACCATCATTCCGTGCGATCAGAGCCACGACCTCGAAGCCTACGCACTGACCAACATGGACGCGTCAACGTTCCCCGGTGACACTGAGGTGGGCACCAAGGCTGAAGAGTACTGCGGCGCCCAGTTCGCGCCGTTCGTTGGCTTGCCGTTCGAGGACTCCGAGCTGGACGTCACCTTCCTGCACCCCACCAGTGATTCCTGGAAAAACGGCGACCGCGAGATCGTCTGCCTGATCGGTGGCGCAGCAGGAGCCGCCACCACAGGGACCCTGAAGGGCGCTGCCAAGTAACGCAGGAGTGCCCCGGGAACCCTGCGGCCACCCTCGGTCCACCTCCCATTCATTCCATCGTGTTCTGCTATGCCCGAGCAATAGGTTTACCCCGGAGTAACTTCCGGAACAGCGCCCACTTCACAAGATTGTGGGCGTCGTCCAAAGGGCCCCACAGGGTCCCCTAATGAAAGTTAGAGCGGATGCACCAACAAAAGTGGAAAGTACTGGCAGGAACGGTCTTGTCAGCGGGGTTGCTTGCCTCCCCGCTGACGGCCGGTCCGGCCATGGCAGCGGATGATCCGTCCGACCCTGCCGGATCATCGCCAGTAGTCATCAACGAGGCGTACCTCAGCGGTGGCAGTGCCGGCGCCGCATTCAAGAACAAGTTCGTTGAACTCTATAACTCCTCGGATTCCCCGGTCAGCCTGGCAGGCTGGTCCCTGCAGTACCGTTCAGGCACAGCCACCGCCGCCCCGACAGGGATCACTCCCCTGACCGGGAGCATCCCTGCCAAGGGCTACTTCCTGGTCCAAGGGGCCACCAACAGCGGAGCCTCCACCGCCCCGGCACTCCCAACGGCCGATGTCCAAGCCACCGGGACGCTGAACCCCAGCGGTACCACGGGAACACTGGTCCTGGCCAAGCAGGCCACCGCTGTGTCCCCGCTGCCGGCTGGATCAGTGACGGGCAACGCTGCCATTGCCGACCTCCTGGGCTATGGCACCTCCAATACGTTCGAAACCGCTGCGGCCACTGCGCCCACCGGCAACTCCGACGTCAAGAGCCTGAACCGCACCAGCGGGGCAGACACCGACTCCAACGCCACGGACTTCAGCCTGAACGCCACGATCACGCCCACGGCCTCCAACGGCGGTGGAACCCCTCCCACGGATCCGGAGCCGGAGCCCGGCGTCAAGGCCATTGCCGAGATCCAGGGAACGGGTACGGCGAGCCCCCTGGTCGGCAGCACCGTGACCACGCGCGGCAAGGTCACCGCCCTCTACGCAACCGGCGGGTTCAACGGCTACTACGTCCAGACCCCCGGAACCGGCGGCGATACTGCCGGGGCGGCCAGGACGGCGTCGGACGCTTTGTTCGTCTACTCACCCACAACCACGGGAACCGTCCAGCAGGGCGACTACCTGGAACTCACAGGCGTCGTCAGCGAATTCGCCAACCAGACCCAGCTCACGGTTGAAGCTGCAGGGTTGAAGAAGCTCGCTGAGGCGGCCCCCGAGGTCAAGTCCACGCCGTTTGCGTTGCCGGCGAATGAGGCGGCGAGGGAAAGCCTGGAGGGCATGCTCGTGGCTCCCCAAGGCGACTTCACTGTCACGGATAACTACTCCCTGAACCAATACGGCGAAATCGGCCTCGCGGCCGGTACTTCGCCGTTGGTCCAGCCCACCGCGGTGGCAGCTTACGGCTCACCGGAGTACGCCGCCGTGGTGGCGGACAACGCGCTGCGCGGCATCAAGCTCGACGACGGTGCGTCCACCAACTTCCTCAAGGACGCCACCACCAAGGCCCAGCAACTGCCGTACCTGACAACCTCGGATCCTGTCCGTGTGGGTTCGCCCGCACAGTTCCGGACCGACGTCATCCTGGGCTACGGCAACAACTCCTGGAAGTTCCAGCCGCTCACCGCACTGAACGCGGCAAACGCCGGCTCGGTCCAACCGGCCAGCTTCACCGGCACCCGGCCCGAAGGTCCCGCCGATGTGGGAGGCAGCCTCAAGCTCGCTTCCTTCAATGTGCTGAACTACTTCCCCACCACCGGTGACCAGCTGGCCGGCTGCGTCTTCTATACCGACCGCGAGGGCAACCCCATCACGGTCAAGGAGGGCTGCAACGCCCGTGGTGCTGCCAATGCGGAGAACTTCGAACGCCAGCAGGCCAAGATCGTAGCGGCCATCACCAAGTCCGGCGCCGACGTCGTATCCCTCGAGGAAATCGAGAACTCCGCACAGTTCGGCAAGGCGCGCGACTACGCGTTGTCCAAGCTGGTGGAGGCCCTCAACGTCAAAACACCTGGCGTGTGGGACTACGTGCGGACGCCCGCCAACGCTCCCCCGCTGAGCGATGAAGACATGATCCGCACCGCGTTCATCTACAAAAAGGCCGTGGCTGAGCCCGTGGGTGAGTCCATCATCCACAACGACACAGTGGCATTCGCCAGTGCACGCAAGCCGCTGGCCCAGGTCTTCAAACCGGTTGGCGGAGCCGATGACAAGAAGTTCATCGCGATCTTAAACCACTTCAAGTCCAAGGGCTCGGCCGCTACTCCGGACGATACCGACAAGGGCCAGGGTGCCTCGAACATTGCCCGCACCAAGCAGGCTGAATCGCTGCTCGGTTTCTCGAAGGATCTTCAGGCATCCAAGGGCACGGACAAGGTCTTCCTGATCGGTGACTTCAACGCCTACTCCAAGGAGGATCCCATCAATGTCCTCACGGGCGCGGGCTACACGGACCTTGAGGCCGGCACCGGCAAGCACTCGTACTTGTTCGGCGGGATGGTGGGTTCCCTGGACCACATCCTGGCTTCACCTGCTGCCGCCAAGGCCGTCACTGGAACCGACATCTGGAACATCAACTCCGTGGAGTCCGTCGCGCTGGAGTACAGCAGGTATAACAACAATGTGACCAACTACTATGCCGCGGACGAGTTCCGGGCCAGCGACCACGATCCTGTGGTGGTGGGCCTGAACCTGGACACGGAAGTCCCCGCAAGCGTTGACCTGCAGTTCCTGGGGATCAACGACTTCCACGGTCGCATCGACACCAACACCGTGCTCTTCGCCGGAACCGTGGAGAAGCTCCGCGCGGCAGCTGCCCCCGGCGCTACGGCCTTCATCTCGGCCGGCGACAACATCGGCGCCTCACTCTTCGCTTCTTCGGTGGCGAAGGACCAGCCCACCATCGACGTCCTGAACGCCCTGGAGCTGCAGGCTTCCGCTGTGGGCAACCACGAGTTCGACGGCGGCTGGCAGGACCTGCGCGACCGCGTCGTCGCAGGAGGTACCAACGCAAAGTTCGCGTACCTCGGTGCGAACGTCTACCAAAAGGGCACCACCACGCCGGTCTTGCCGGAGTACAAGGTGCTGGATATGAACGGCATGCGGGTGGCCGTCATCGGCACTGTCACCCAGGAAGTTCCTTCACTGGTGACCCCCGCCGGAATCTCGGACCTCGAATTCGGGGATCCTGTGGAGGCCATCAACCGGGTGGCCGCGAAGATCAAGGCCGACGATCTGGCCGACCTCATCATCGTGGAAAGCCACGACGGCGCCGCGTCCGGCACTCCTGAGGGCGCCACGCTGGAGCAGGAAGTCGCCGCGGGCGGCCCCTTCGCCAAGCTGGTCAACGAAACCACTCCCGACGTCGCTGCCATCTTCACCGGACATACCCACAAGGAATACGCCTGGGACGCACCGGTACTGGACGCCAACGGCCAGCCGACCGGCAAAACCCGTCCCATCGTGCAGACCGGCAACTACGGCGAGAACGTGGGCAGCGTGACGCTCACTGTGGACACCGCCAGCAAGTCGGTGACCTCGTACAAGGCCGCAATCGTGGATCGGAGCACCGAGACCGCCGAAAGCCTGGTTGCTGCGTACCCGAGGGTGGCTGCAGTGAAGACCATCGTGGACAAGGCGCTGGCCCAGGCGGCTGAAATCGGCAACCAGCCTGTTGGCACAGTGACCGCCGATATCACCACCGCCTTCACCCCGGATCCTGCCGGAGGCGCCCCCAAGCGGGACGACCGCGCGAACGAATCCACGCTGGGCAACCTGGTGGCGGACTCCCTGGTGGATACGCTCAAGGCACCCGAACTGGGTGCGGCGGAGATCGGCGTCGTGAACCCCGGCGGCCTGCGTAACGAGCTCTACTACGCCCCGGATGGCACCATCACCTACGCCGAGGCCAACGCGGTCCTGCCGTTCGTGAACAACCTGTGGACCACGTCCCTGACAGGCGCCCAGTTCAAGACGCTCCTGGAGCAGCAGTGGCAGACCAACGCTGACGGAACCGTGCCCAGCCGCCCCTACCAGCAGCTTGGCTTGTCCAAGAACGTCAACTACACCTACGACCCCGCCCGTCCCGCAGGCGACCGCATCACAGGCATCTGGGTGAACGGCGCTGTCATCGATCCCGCGAAGCAGTACAAGATCGGCACGTTCAGCTTCCTTGCCACCGGTGGCGACAACTTCCGGGTCTTCAAGGAAGGCAGCAACACCAAGGACACTGGTCTGGTGGACCGCGACGCCTGGATCAAATACCTGCAGGAGCACAAGCCGGTGTCGCCGGACTTTGCCCGCCGTTCCGTCGCTGTGGTGAACTCCACCGCAGCCGGGATCAAGGCCGGCGAGCCCATCGCACTGGCTGTCTCCAAGCTGAACCTGACATCGATCGGCAGCCCCGCCAACGCCACCCTCAACGCCGTCTTTGTTGACAGCAAGGGGACGGCGGTGACGCTCGGATCCGTACCGGTAACAGCCGGTGCAGCCACGGTGGACCTCAAGGTTCCCGCCTCGGCAGCGGCCGGCACTGGCACATTGGTGCTCACCGCCGTCGAAAGCGGAACCGTGGTGAAAGCGCTCGTGACGGTTGCTGAGAGCGGCCCGAACCCGCCGCAATGCACAGCACCCACCAAGCCGTCCAAGTGGTACGACATTGTGGGGTGGCTGCGGTATGCGTTCGCCTGGTTGGAGTACCAGAGGTGCCTGCGGGGCTAGCAACCCCTGAACGCCAAAAGGCAGGGCCCTCACGAACTTACCTTTCGTGAGGGCCCTGCCTTTGTGCTGAACGCTAGGACTTTGTGCGGAACGCTAAGCCGGTCCGTAGCCTTGCATGGGTCAGCGGGCCAGAATGCTGCGGGCGATCTCATCGGCATCCCGGAGGGTCCGCTGTCCGCTGGCGTAGGCCGGTCCGGTACGAGGCCGGGCTTCCGCAGCGATGGCAGTGCCCCACTGCACCGAGGAGAGCTGAAGACCCAACACGTACAGGTTCCTGGTGACGGATCCGTTCGCCGCCAGCGGCCTGTACGGATGCGGCTCAACGTCCAATCCCGTGGTCTGCACAGGAGCGCCTTCGCCGCCCATCATGATCTTGGTGCGCACCAGGCCATCAGCCATCAGCTGCTCCAGCAGCGGGGAGACGTTCATTCCCACCCTGTTAGCCGGCGACATCGCCTCGATCAAGGCAGGTGCTTCAGCCGGCGCATCGTGCACCCACGGCGAAACCGCCCGGAACACCTTGGCTGCCCGGTCCACGCTGAACTTCGGGTCGGGGCCCACGAAACTCACGACGCCGGCACGCGCCAAAGCGGCCAGCTGCTCCGAACGCAGGGCAGGGGCTCCGCTGGCCAGCCCTTCAACGAAGGACTCGAACCAGCCGCGCAAACCTGAGAGCCACGATTCGTCCGTGATGCCGCCATCTGCCACCACCGATTTGAGGATGGCCCGGCCCGTGTGGAGCGCACCAATGGCCATCTTGACGGGGTCCGCCTCGCCGAGGGCCGATCGCCGCGCATCATCATCCAGGTAGGCCGTGATGGCCGAGTCCAGCTCACGTCGGGAGGCAAAGGTGCGTCCTGCCAGTGGAGCGGCAAGTCCGCGGAGGTTCAACCGGCGGGAAGACACAACGTGCTTTTCCACGAGGTCGCCCACGCTGCTTTCCCAGTGCGTAGTGGTGTGCGCGTGCGGTTGGAGCGCGTCCTCAAGATCAGCGAGGAACTGCGCAGGGTCCTTGATGGCCGTCGGCTGGGAGCGGGCCAGCGTTGAGTAGTAGGCCCACAAAGCGTCGCGGTGCAGCAGTGGCCAAAGATCATGGTCGAAACCAGGTTGGATTCCCGCTGCACGGAACCGGTCAACTGCGTCTTCGGTCAGGTACCGCATGGTGATGCTGCTCGGGTAGTAGCCATCCAGGCCGGCCTTGGCCCGGTACGGCGTGCCACGGCGGGAGGCGGCGATGATTTTCGGCTCGCGCCCCGATGCCCTGTACTCCATTACCCCGGCTCCCGGGGCACCGGCTTCAACAAACTTGCCCCCGCGCCCCTCCGTCAACTGGCCCATGACGTCAAAGAAGTTCAATCCCATGCCCCGGACCAGAACGGGCTCGTTATCCGGCACGGATTGCCAGTCCACGTCGGCCGGCGGTGCGGGCGGAAAATACAGCAGGCCCTGTTCGTCAGCGGCGCGCTTGAATGAGCGCTGTTCCGGATTCAGCCGGGACTCAACGTGCCCCAGGGCGAGGACCACGGAGCCGACGGTGAGGGTGGCGCCGTTGGCGAGTTCGACGTCGAACCCGTCCGCCAATCCGTTCGCCGCACCGTCCCCCACCCTGTTCACCGTGCCCTTTACCAAAGGGCGTGCCGCCACGGCCGTGGTCTCATGGAAGATGACCTCGACGCCGTCGGGAAGCCGTTCCAGCAAGCCCGCCAAGGTTTGGCGAAGATACCTGCCGTACAGCGCGCGGCTGGGGAAGTTGTTCGACTCGAGGGTGGCCAACTCGGCCTTCTCAGCGTCGTTCAGTCCCGAGCCATCACGACGCCGGGCCTCACGCCACTGGTCGAAGGAACCACCTGCCAGCGGCGGGGCCAGCATCGGGTCTTCGGGGATGAGCGTCGGATAGAAAGACTGGGTGTTCATCAGGTACAAGCGCGACTGCTCAGGCTGCCACACGTGGCCCGATCCGGCCGGAAAAGGATCCACCACATCAAGGTGCAGTGTGGTCCCAGAACGGCTCCCGGCAGCCCAGTTCGCAAGCAACCGCTCAAGGACGCTGGTGCCCCGAGGGCCGGCCCCAATGAGGGCAACACGGATGGTTTGCGATTTAGCCACGCTCAAGCCTAACTTCCTGTGACTTGCTTACGGTCGAACAGTGTTGCTTGGATGGGGCGATGACCACCACAGAAGCTGATCAGACGCCACTTCCCGAGAATGACACCGCTACCACCTCCGGGCCCCGCCACGATGCGGACGTGGCGGCTGAGCCCACGGATGAAAACGTCTGGCTCGAGGACATCCACGGCGAGGAACAGCTGGCGTGGGTCCGCGAACAAAACGCCCGCACCGAGGAACTGCTCGAGGACGCCGAATATGCAGCTGTTGAAGCCGGCATCCTTGAAGTCCTTGACTCAACAGACCGCATCGCCATGGTCTCCAAGCGGGGCGACTACTACTACAACTTCTGGAAGGACCAGGAACACCCCAAAGGTCTCTGGCGCCGCACCACCTGGGAAAGCTACCTCACCGACGAGCCCGAGTGGGACGTCCTGCTGGACATAGATGCCCTTGCCGCGGCCGAAGGTGTGGAGTGGGTCTTCCACGGCGCCGGTTTCCTCCGGCCAGCCGATGGCGGCGAGTACCGCCTGGCCATGGTCTCGCTCTCCCCCGACGGAGGTGACGCGGACCGCCACCGCGAGTTCGACGTCGAATCCCGCACCTTCGTGGAGGGCGGCTTTGACCTCCCCACTGCCAAGGGAAACGTCAGCTGGCTCGATGCTGACACTCTGCTGGTGTCCAGCACTGCGGCGGGACTGCCTGCGACGACGTCTTCCTATGCGCGGACCGGCGTGAAGCTGCGACGCGGACAGACACTGGCCCAGGCCGAGCGCCTCTTTGAGATTCCCGAGGACCACATGCTGGCCATGGTGGCCCACGATTCGACCCCGGGCTACGAGCGCACCTTCGCTGTGGACTACATCGACTTCTACAACCGGAGCACCTGGCTGCTGCGCGACGACTCGTGGGTGGCAATCGACGTTCCCACCGACGTCAACATCAGCGCCCACCGCGACTGGCTGCTGTTCCGTCCGCAGAAAGACTGGGAGGTTGAGGGCTCCGTGTACCCGGCAGGAGCCCTGCTGGCGGCCGATTTCGAGTCCTACCTTGCGGGGTCCCGTTCGCTGCTGGTCCTGTTTACGCCGGATACCCAAACGTCGCTGCAGTCCTGGAGCTGGACCAAGGACTACCTGCTGCTGAACCTCCTGCGCGACGTCTCCTCGGAAATCCGCGTGCTGGACCCTTCCACGGTTGACTCTGCGGGTGCATGGGCGTCCACCCTCCTGGATGCCTGCCCGCCGCTGCACGACGTCAATGCCTATGCCGTGGACGACGAAGACCTGGGCGCAGCCGGCAACGATTTCTGGCTCGTGGCTACCGGCTTCACCACTCCCACCACTCTCACCCGGGGAGCGCTCACGCGCGGCGACGACAGGCAGTCCGGCGGCGTGGTGAGCCGTCATGCCGAAGTGAAGCGGTCGCCGTCGTTCTTCAACGAAGCCGGGTACGAGGTCCAGCAGCACTTTGCTGAATCTGCCGATGGAACGAAGGTTCCGTACTTCCAGGTGGCGTCCAAGGATCTGGTACTCGATGGCCAGAACCCCACGCAGCTTTCCGGCTACGGCGGGTTCGAGATCCCCCGGACCCCGGCCTACAGCGGATCCATCGGCCGGGCATGGCTTGAGCGGCGAACAGTGGGCGTTGCCTCCGAGGACGGCACCGGCACGCACTCGCGCGGCGGCGTGTACGTTGTGGCCAACATCCGGGGCGGTGGCGAATACGGGCCCTCATGGCACCGGGCTGCCCTCCAGGAAAACCGCCACCGCGCCTACGAGGACTTCGCTGCGGTGGCCCGGGACCTGATCTCCCGCGGCGTTACCAGCCGTCCGCGTCTGGGCTGCGTCGGAGGCTCCAACGGCGGGCTTCTGGTGGGAAACATGCTGACCCAGTACCCCGAACTGTTCGGTGCCGTGTCCTGCGGCGTGCCGCTTCTGGACATGCGCCGGTACACCAAGCTCTCGGCCGGTTACTCGTGGATTGCAGAATACGGGGACCCGGATGTCCCCGCGCAGTGGGAGTTCATCCGCACCTTCTCGCCGTACCACCTGCTTCACGATGGCGTTGAATACCCCGAGACGTTCATCTGGACTGCCACTTCGGATGACCGGGTGGGACCCGTCCAAGCCCGCAAGATGGCTGCACGCATGCAGGCCATGGGCATCCCCAACGTGTGGTTCCACGAAGCCCTCGAAGGTGGCCATGCCGGTGCCTCCGACAACAGGCAGGCGGCGGCATTGCAGGCGCGGAGCAACCACTTCTTGTGGCGTTCACTGGCCGGAAGCAACTAGTAGCTCCGTCTGTTTTGCGCTCGACGGCACGTTCTGCGTATCCTTGGTGGGCTAGCAATAGCAAAGGGAGACGTGCCAGAGCGGCCGAATGGGCTTCACTGCTAATGAAGTGTGGGGCACAACTCCACCGGGGGTTCAAATCCCCCCGTCTCCGCGAACAGGTCCCGGTTTTCGAACCGGGACCTTTTGCGTTTAACCCCGCTTGGCGCCGCCGCTGACTTCAGCCCCCGCATGACGGTGGAGGGTGAGGCTGTCCACAGTACTGATCAGCATTAGAACAGCCATGGCCACGAAGGCCCCTCTATAAGCCGCCACCTGGTCGGGACCGAACACGTCAGTGGTCTCGAACAGGCGCAGGAACAAAGCACCCACGGCGATCCCGGCCGCTGCCGCCAACTGAACCAGCGTTGCCGATATGGCGTTGGCCGAGGGCAACTGCCCCGGGACGATGTCTGCGTACTGCACGGAGGCGTAGGCGGAGAAACCGATGGAACGGAAGGCGCCGCTGAACAGCAGCAGGGCGAAAATAAGCGGTTCGGGTGTTTGGGCGTCAAGGAAAGCGCACATGGCAAACGTCACGGCCGACGCGAACGAGGCAAAAACGAGCACCGGTTTGAATCCGAAACGCCGGATCAACGGCGTTGTGGCCGGTTTGATCCCAATGTTGCCTACGAACACCGCTGCCACCATGACACCGGCCTTCAGGGGATCCCAGCCAAAACCGTCCTGGAACATCAGGGGCAGCAGGAAAGGGACCGAGCTGATGGTCAACCGGTAGATGAAACCCCCGGTGGATGTTGCCCTGAAGGTCCGGGTACCGAAGACGCTGAGGTTGAACAGGGGAACTTTCGCTGTGCTCATCCACCAGACCGCGCCGGCCAAGGACAGTACTCCGGCAAAGACAACTCCGGCGGCCAGGACATTTGATGCGTGCCCACCCAGGGTCTCCAAGCCCACCACCAACGCGCCTACACCCAGCGTGGTCAGCAACAGGCCGAACCAGTCCAGTCGGCGCTTCCCGTCGAATTGTGTCCGCGGCACCAGCCTGAGGGCCGCAATGAAGGCAGCCAGCCCCAGTGGGACGTTGATGATGAAGATCCAGTGCCATGACAGGAAGGTGGTCAGGGCGCCGCCAACCATCGGAGCCAGCACGGGAGCAAGCAGGCCGGGCCACACGAGGTAGGCGGTGGCCCGGAGAAGTTCGGACTTGGGAGTGCCCCGCAGCACCACCAAGGTACCCACGGGAACCATCATGGCTCCGCCCATGCCTTGCGCCACCCGGCTGAGCGTGAGCATGGACAGGTCCGTGCTGATCGCGCAGAACAGAGAGGCAAGAGTGAAGACCGATATTGCGAGACAGAAAATCCTGCGCGCGCCGAACCGCTCCGCCAGCCAACTGCTCAACGGAATGCCCATGGCGACCGTCACCAGGTACGCCGTCATGGTGATATTGATATCGGCCGCCGCCACCCGGAAATCGGAGGCGATGCTGGGAATGGCCGTGGTGAGGATGGTCCCGTCCAGGAACTCCATGAAGAACGTCGCAGCCACCAGCAGCGCCAGGCGCGGCCGCCATGTCGTCTGGTCGGCGGCATCGACGTCGGTGTTGCTCGGGTTTGCGCTCATGGCTCCGGTCCGGGTTCTGGCGTATACCTGCGACGGTGAGCAGGCTGTTTGCTCGATCCTATAGAGGCAGCGTGGGAGCGATCACAACATGACGTAGTTCCAGCGGAGAGGGACCGATGGGCTACCCAGCTTGGGCGGCACTACCCGGCTCTCGCCGGACTACCCGGCTTGGGCCAGCGCGAGCGGCAGCACCGCGCTCACGCCGGCTTGGCGCAAGGCCCTGGCCGAGACCGTCATGGTCCAGCGGCTGTCAATGAGGTCATCGACCAACAGCACCGGTTGGCCACCGAGACCTGCCAAAGCCTGGGCGAGATCGGGACCGACCACCAGCCTGTCCCACACTCCGGCCAGCCGGTACGCGCTGTTCCCTCCACGTGCTCCGGTGGGCCCGCCGTGATGGGGTTGCAGTTGTCCTAGGTAGGGCATCCGCCCTATGCCTGCTATTCCTTGAGCCAAGGACTCGACCAACTGCGGCTTGCTCCGTGAAGGAACGCTGACCACGGCTGCCGGACGGCCGACTCCGCTCCACGGAGTCCCGCCCTCAGCACCTGACCATTCGCGCAGTACCTGGACACATGCCTGCAGCATGGCTGGGTCCACTGCCCGGTCCGGCGCCCCGGCGGCGAACAGTTCGCGGAGCGACCCACCCCAGCCAAGGTCGGTGAGCCTGGCAAGTATCCGGCCCTCGGACACAGACTCATCGGGCTTGATTTTTCCCTTGACCGCCACTCCGAGCCGGTCCATTCCACTGGGCCACTGAAGGCGTGGTTCCACCGCTATTCCGGCCCGGCGAAGCGTCTGTCCTGCGGCGTCGGCGGCGGAGGCTGCCACGTCCACGGGGAACCATCGACCGGCGCAGTTGTCGCAGCGTCCACACGCGGCAGCCGTTTCGTCGTCCAGCACCGAGGTGATGTATTCCATGCGGCACCCGGCGGTGTCCTGGTAGATCACCATGGAATCCTGCTCGTCCACCCGCGCCTCGGCAATTCGTGCGTAGCGCTCGGCGTCGTAGTTCCACGAGACCCCGGTGGAGCGCCAGCCCCCGCCAACGCGTTCCACGGCTCCATCGACCGCCAGGACTTTGAGGAGGAGTTCCAGCGGTGTTCGGCGAAGGTCCACCCTGGCTTCCAGAGCCACCGTGGACAGCGCTGAACCGGCCTCACCGAGGACAGCGAGGACAGCGTTCGCTTTCTCGGCTGACGGCATGGAGGCCGTGGCAAAGTACTGCCAGATTTCACGGTCCTCGGAGCCGGGAAGCAACAGGACATCTGCGTTGGCCGCTCCACGTCCTGCACGGCCAACCTGTTGATAGTAAGCCACAGGCGACGACGGCGCGCCGAGGTGGATGACAAAGCCCAGGTCCGGCTTGTCGAAACCCATTCCCAAGGCGGACGTGGCCACGAGGGCCTTTACCTGGTTGTCCTTAAGGAGTTGCTCCGCGCGCTCCCTGTCGGCAGGGTCTGTGCGTCCCGTATAGGAGAGGACATTGTGTCCGGCCTCGGCGAGGAGCCTGGCGGTATCCTCAGCCGCCGAGACCGTGAGCGTATAAATGATGCCGCTGCCAGGCATATCTGCCAGATGCGTCAGCAACCAGCCCAAGCGGTCCCGGGAATCGGGCAGTGTCAGGACGCCCAGGCGCAGCGATTCACGGCCCAGGGCGCCACGGATGGTCAGCACTCCATCTCCGAGTTGCTCCTCGATGTCATGGACCACCCTGGAATTGGCGGTGGCTGTGGTGGCAAGGACCGGAACGGACGCCGGCAGCTGTGCAATGAGGTCCGCAATCCGGCGGTAATCCGGACGGAAGTCATGCCCCCAGTCCGAAATACAGTGAGCCTCATCAATGACCAAAAGACCGGTACGGCGGATGAGTTCCGGGAGCTGGTTCTCCCGGAAGGAAGGGTTGGTCAGCCGCTCAGGAGAGACCAGGAGGACATCCACCTCGTCAGCGGCCAGTTGGGCCAGGACGGTGTCCCATTCCAAGGCATTGGCGGAGTTGATGGCCACAGCCCTCACTCCTGCCCGTGCGGCTGCGGCAACCTGGTCCCGCATGAGCGCCAGCAGCGGCGAAACAATCAGGGTGGGGCCGGCACCCCGTCTGCGCAGCAGCAGCGAGGCAACGAAATAGACAGCCGATTTTCCCCAACCGGTACGCTGAACCACCAAGGCCCGGCGGCCGGCGTCGACCAACGCTTCGATGGCCTCGTACTGGCCGTCATGGAACTGGGCTTCCGGGTGCCCCACTAGCTCCCGCAGGCATGCCAATGCCTGGTGCTGGGTAGGTGATTGCACGGAAACGGCAGCGTTCTGGGAGTTGTTGGCCATCACCCCAGTATTCCAGCCGACCCTGACAGCCATAACCTGCAGGGCCTGCTATGTGGACAACGATTATCCACATGCCAGGTTCCCGCGTTCCTACCCGTTTGCGTTGCCACAGTAGGATTGAGCGCGTGACTAGCGAGCAGAACAAGACATTCGACCTCTCGGCATCCTTCAAGGCGTATGACGTCCGTGGGATCGTTGGTGAGTCCATCACGGCTGAAATCGTCGAGGCCGTAGGTGCTGCCTTCATCGACGTCCTGGGCCTCGAAGGCGAGACCGTCCTGGTCGGAGGGGACATGCGTCCGTCCTCGCCGGAGTTCAGCCAGGCCTTCGCCAACGGTGCAGCAACGCGCGGAGCGAACGTCCTTCTGCTGGACCTGATCTCGACCGATGAGCTCTACTACGCTTGCGGTGCGTTGAACGCAGCCGGTGCCACGTTCACGGCCAGCCACAACCCGGCCGAATACAACGGCATCAAAATGGCCAAAGCCGGCGCCCAGCCCATCTCTTCGGAGTCGGGCCTGAAGGAGATCCAGTCCCTCGCCGAGCAGTACCTGAACTCCGGGACCATCCCGGCTGCGGGCACCCGCGGCGAGATCGGCGTGCGTGATGTGCTGAAGGACTACTCGGAATACCTGCGCCAACTGGTAGACCTTTCCGGTTCCCGTCCGCTGAAGATCGTGGTCGACGCCGGCAATGGCATGGCCGGGCTGACCACCCCGGCAGTTCTTGGCGACAAGCTGCTCCCGGCACTGCCGTTCGAGATTGTCCCGCTGTACTTTGAACTGGACGGCTCGTTCCCCAACCACCCGGCCAACCCCTTGGAACCGGAGAACCTGCGTGACCTGCAGGCCGCCGTCGTCAAGCACGGCGCGGACATCGGCCTGGCGTTCGACGGCGACGCTGACCGCTGCTTCGTGATCGACGAGAAGGGCGAGTCTGTCTCGCCGTCTGCGATCACCGGCATGGTGGCCCGCCGCGAAATCGCCCGCGCCCAGGCTGCAGGGGAACAAACCCCTGTGATCATCCACAACCTCCTCACCTCAAAAGCCGTCCCGGAGCTCGTCGCCAAGGATGGCGGCCGTGCGGTGCGGACGCGTGTGGGACACTCCTTCATCAAAGCCGTCATGGCCGAAGAAGGTGCCGTGTTCGGCGGGGAGCACTCCGCTCACTTCTACTTCCGGGACTTCTGGAACGCCGACACCGGCATGCTCGCCGCCATGCACGTCCTGGCTGCCCTGGGCGAGCAGGACGGTCCGTTGTCCGAACTCGGCCGCCAGTACGAGCCCTACGCCTCTTCCGGTGAGATCAACTCCGAGATCGAGGACAAAGCAGGCGCCGTTGAACGCGTCCGCGTCGACTTTGAAACCGAAGACATCGACATCGACCACATGGACGGCAGCACCTTCACGGCCAAGGATGGCAGCTGGTGGTTCAACCTGCGCCCATCCAACACCGAGCCCTTCCTCCGCCTGAACGCCGAAGCGAAGGACCAGCCCACCATGGAAAAGATCCGCGACCGCGTCCTCGCACTGGTCCGGGCATAGGTCCAGCCATGAACGATCAGCCCGCTGCCACAGACATCCCGGAAGAAACCGACCAGGACCGCGAACTCCGTGAAACCTTGGGCACCGCTTTGGGCACTGCCCAGGAACACATCCAGCAGAACGGCGGATTTTTCCCTTTCGGCATCACGCTGTCCAACGACGGCGAACTGCGGATAGTGATGATTGCTCCCGGTGAGCCGGACGAAAACGGCGACGTCGACGCCGGCCAAATGCTGACCGACGTCCATGACCTGCTGCGCCAGGGCCGGGACGATTACCGGGCCGTAGCAGTGGTAAGCGACGTCAGCCTGCCGGACCATGGGTCCGACGGTATCCATGGCGCAGCCGAACACCGGAACGGCGAAGTCCTGGCAGCGATCATCCCGTACACTCCCACGGCGGAGGGCTTTGCCTTCAGCGCGATGGAACCCGACACACACGAGCCATCCATCTGGGTGGACTAGACCCTGCCCGTGAGCTAGACCCTACCCGTGAGCTGATGCCATGAAAATCAACGCGTTCGCAGATGTCAGCCTCCGCGCCATCATGGTGTTGGCCGCGGCCCCCGAAGGTTTGCTCCTGACCACCCAGGCAGTGGCGGATGCCGTGGGCACACCGTACAACCATGTCAGCAAGGCCATGGTCCGCCTGCGTGCCCTGGGATATATCGACGTTGAACGAGGACGGCTGGGCGGTTCCCGGCTCAATGAATCAGGGCGGCGAGCCACCGTTGGGGAAGTCCTGAGGCATCTGGACAGCCGACAGGATCCAGCGGAATGCCAATCCCCCACCAAGAACTGCCCGCTCATCAATGAATGCGCCCTGCGCCACGCGATGAACCGGGCCAGGGAAGCGTTCTACACCGAACTGGATACCGTGGTTATCGCTTCTCTCCCCCACGCCCGCCAGATGAACCCGGTGTTCCAGTCCATCGGGCTGCGGCCGGAGTTCAGTGTACCGGCCACCCAGCCATAAGCGGCGACCTCCCGGCACCTTGGGTGGGTTGGCACTCAGTGGGCAATGACGGCAGACGCTGCGAACATCGACTTCCACCCGGATCCACTACGAAGTCTTCGGCCCGGACGTATGGCTCGCCAACTAGGGCAGGCACACCGCCGGGGACAACTCCAGCAAGAACGACGGCGGCCCGTCACCTTTCAAACGAAAGGTGACGGGCCGTCGTCGTTCACTTAAGAACGCCATTGTTCCTAAGAGGTCTAGCCCAGACGGGTCTTGAGACCGTCCAGTTCCGACTGCAGTGCCGCCGGGAGCGACTCGCCGAAGTTCGCGAACCATTCTTCAATGGATGCCAACTCAGTTGCCCATTCCTCAGGATCCACGCGAACGGCCTGCTCAACCTCGGCCGGGGTCATGTCCAGGCCCTCGAGGTCGATTGATTCGCCGGTCGGTACGAAGCCGATCGGCGTTTCCACAGCGTCAGCCTTGCCCTCGAGGCGCTCGATGGCCCATTTGAGCACACGGGCGTTGTCTCCGAAGCCAGGCCAGGCGAAGCCGCCTTCAGCCGTGCGACGGAACCAGTTGACCAGGAAGATCTTGGGCAGACGCTCCGGATTGGCCTTGGCAGACAGGTTCACCCAGTGGTTCAGGTAGTCGCCTGCGTCGTAGCCGATGAACGGCAACATGGCCATGGGGTCGCGGCGGACGACGCCGACGGCACCGGCGGCAGCAGCCGTGGTCTCGGAGGACAGCGTGGAACCCATGAAGATGCCGTTGGACCAGTCGCGGGCCTCGGTGACCAGCGGGATGGTGGTCTTGCGTCGGCCGCCGAACAGGATCGCGGACAGCTCCACGCCTTCCGGGCTGAAGTACTCCTCGGCCAGCATGTCGATCTGGTCGATCGGCGTGCAAAAGCGGGAGTTCGGGTGCGCTGCCGGGGCATCGGAGTCCGGTGTCCAGGACTCACCGCGCCAGTCGGTCAGGTGTGCCGGAGTTTCTTCCGTCATGCCTTCCCACCAGACGCCACCGTCGTCAGTCAGTGCCACGTTGGTGAAGATGCTGTTGCCCTTGGCGATGGCTCGCATGGCGTTCGGGTTGGTGCCCCAGCCGGTACCCGGCGCAACGCCGAACAGGCCGGCTTCGGGGTTGACGGCGCGGAGTTCGCCTTCCTTGCCGAAGCGCATCCAAGTGATGTCGTCGCCAAGGGTCTCAACCTTCCAGCCCTTGATGGTGGGGTCGAGCAACGCAAGGTTGGTCTTGCCACAAGCTGACGGGAAAGCAGCGGAGACGTAGTAGGTCTTCTGCTCCGGCGAGGTCAGCTTGAGGATGAGCATGTGCTCGGCAAGCCAGCCTTCGTCGCGTGCCATCACCGAAGCGATGCGCAGCGCGTAGCACTTCTTGCCCAGAAGGGCGTTTCCGCCGTAGCCGGAGCCGAAGGACCAGATGGAGCGCTCTTCGGGGAAGTGCACAATCCACTTGTCCGTGTTGCACGGCCAGGCAACGTCAGCCTGCCCGGCTTCCAGCGGTGCGCCCAGCGAATGGAGTGCGGGGACGAAGAAAGCGTCAGTCTGCGTGATGCGATCCAGGACGTCCGTGCCGATGCGGGCCATGATCCGCATGGAGGCAACAACATAGGCGGAGTCGGTGATCTCGACGCCAAACTTGGGGTCCTCGGCATCCAGGTGGCCCATGACGAACGGAATGACGTACATGGTGCGGCCGCGCATGGAGCCGGCGAAGAGTCCGCGCAGCTTCTGCTTCATTTCGGCCGGGGCCATCCAGTTGTTGGTGAAGCCTGCGTCGCGCTCGTTCTCGGAGCAGATGAAGGTCTGCTCTTCTACACGGGCAACGTCAGCGGGGTCGGAGAATGCTGCGAAAGAGTTCGGGAACGTCTCCGGGTTCAGCCGCTTCAGCGTGCCGGCCTCAACGAGTTCGTCGGTGAGCTTCTTGTTTTCTGCTTCGCTGCCATCAACCCAGTGGATGCGGTCCGGCTGAGTCAGCTCGGCAACTTCCTCAACCCAGGCCAGCAGGCGTGCATGCGTAGTAGGTGCCTTCTCAAGCAGCGGCAGTCGCGCCAGATCGCCCATTGCGGTTCCCTTCCTCGGGTTCAGTGGTGTGTCCTAAACGATAGGGGCCGCGGACCAGACCAATCCGTTGTCAGACATCGGACATCCACACAGCCCGAAAGTAAAAACCGCTAGAAATAAGGGGTTGTGTTAGCCAGAACAGAGATTTAAGTGACTAAGGTCACGTAGACCGGTCTAGTTGCGCAGATTACAGCTTTTCGATTTGGAACTTCACATGAACTTCTGTAAAGTTTATTGAGGTTCGAGGGGGTCAGAGAAACAGACCGCCGAGAATCACACGAAATGCGCCCATAGCTCAGCTGGATAGAGCGTCTGTCTACGGAACAGAAGGTCAGGGGTTCGAATCCCTTTGGGCGCACAAATCAAGACCCGCACCGGTTCGCCGGTGCGGGTCTTTTGTTATGCCCGGGCCAGCCCCACTGACTTGCATGTGCGGTGACCCGCACGCCGAACGGAAAGGGCCGTCGTCGAACTTTTCAAAAGTACGACGGCGGCCCTTGAGTTAAGTGCGGAGCGCTTACTCCCCGACTGCCTCGCTGATGCGGCGGCGGATGCCATCGAAGTGCCGGTTGAGCAGCTCGGACGCCAGGACCTTGTCCCCTGCCGCCACGGCTCCATAAATGCCCCGGTGCATCGCAGCAGTCTTCGCCAGGTCCTCGTTTCCTGGACCGATTTCCACATGGATCTTCCGGTACACCTTCCAGAACACACCCATGAGGTTGATCAGGAGCTCGTTGTTCAGGGGTTCGAAGAGTCGGCGGTGGAATTCGGCGTCTGCGGCCACGAAGTTCTCACCGGCAGCAGCCAACTCTTCCATCTGCTTCACGGCTTCTTCTATGGAAGCGAGCTGATCCTTGGTCATGACATCCATGGACGAGCCGATCAGGCCGGACTCCAACGCCTGGCGCACATCCACCAGCTGCAGGGCCTCCAGCCCCTGATGCCGCAGGGAGAGCCGGCCCCTGAACGTCAGGCCGTCAGCCAGTGCGTCAAAGTTACTCGGCGCCACGAACATGCCGAAGCCGTGACGGATTTCGATGACACCCAAGGCCTGCAGCACCTTGAGTGACTCGCGGAGCGTGTTGCGGCCCACGCCCAGGGCACCGGAAAGCTCGCTCTCGGTCGGCAACGGATCGCCTGCCTCGAGCTCGCGCTCAAGAATCAATTCCATAATGTCCGACTGCAACGCACGCAGCCGGGCCTGTGCACTGAACCGCGCCTGCGGAACTACACCGGAAGTTGTCATGGCTTTCTCCTTGCCGATGCACCGGCCCCGCAGACCGACAAAAGGCCGGTTCCGAGAGCAGGTGCGGTGTTAATATTGAGGCGAGCTTAGTGCCCACCCCAGAATGAGTGACTCGCAACATACAATATCGGATGTCCCACCTCCGTCATAGCTATGTACTGGGAAATCGTTGAGATTTCCCCTCAGGACCGGCCGCAGCCGGCAGGCCGCCAGGCGCGCGGCAGCAACCCAAGCGCACTTTCTCACTTGACGTTCCGTTGTGACCGCCCTTACAGTTTCCATACGAGCATCGGACGTCCTACATCCGATAACCCACGAAACGCGAATGGTGAGGCACCCTATGAGCAAGACGATCCACAGCCTGCCGCTGGTCAACGATGCCAGCCGCCGGAATTTCCTGAAGCTAAGCGGCGCAGTTGGTGCAGCAGCCGCCTTCACGGCAACACTCTCCGCGTGCGGCGGCGCTGCCAGCACCACCACGGGTACCGGCACCAACACGGCGGCCGTGAACAAGGACCTCACCATCGAGGCGGGCATCTCCTACGCCCTGTCCACCGGCTTCGATCCCCTGAGCTCGTCCGGAGCCACCCCGATGGCCGCCAACCTGCACATCTTCGAAGGTCTGATCGAACTGCACCCGGCCACCCGCGAGCCCTACAACGCACTCGCAGCGGCGGACCCGAAGAAGGTCAACGACACCACCTACCAGGTGACCATCCGCGACGGCGCGAAGTTCCACGACGGTTCCCCTGTGACCGCCGAAGACGTTGCTTTCTCCTTCACCCGCGTCATGGACCCTGCCAACAAGTCCCTGTTCTCCCAGTTCATCCCCTTCATCCAGGACGTCAAGCCGCTGGACGCCAAGACGGTGGAGTTCACCCTTAAGTACGCCTTCCCTGGCTTTGGACCACGCATCTCTGTGGTCAAGATTGTCCCCAAAGCACTGGCCACCGACCTGAAGGCCTTCGATGCCAAGCCGGTCGGCTCCGGACCGTACAAGCTGATCTCCGCCGTCAAGGACGACAAGATCGTCTTCGAGGCGTTCGCCGACTACAACGGCCCCAAGCCTGCGCTGGCCAAGGGCATGACCTGGCTGCTGCTCTCCGATGCCGCAGCCCGTGTCACGGCGGTCCAGTCCGGCCGTGTCCAAGCGATCGAAGATGTTCCTTACCTTGACGTCGACGGACTGAAGTCCAAGGTCAAAGTTGAATCCGTCCAATCCTTCGGCTTGCTGTTCCTCATGTTCAACTGCGCCAAGGCCCCGTTCGACAACAAGCTGGTCCGCCAGGCCCTGCACTACGGCATGGACAAAGAATCCATCATCAAGAAGGCCCTGTTCGGCAACGCCAAGGCCGCCACGTCCTATTTCCAGGAAGGCCACCCGGATTACGTCAAGGCCAAGAACGTCTACGGCTTTGATACCTCCAAGGCTGAGGAACTGTTGAAGCAGGCCGGCGTCACCACCCTCGAATTCGAGCTCCTCACCACGGACACCGCCTGGGTCAAGGACGTTGCACCGCTGATCCTCGAATCCTGGAACAAGATTCCGGGCGTCAAGGTCACCGTCAAGAGCCTTCAATCCGGCGCTTTGTACAGCGACCGTGTTGGCAAGGGTGACTACTCCGTGGTCGCTGCCCCGGGCGATCCCTCGGTCTTCGGCAATGATGCAGACCTGCTCCTGAGCTGGTTCTACTCGGGCGCAACCTGGATGGACAAGCGCGCCTTCTGGACCACCCCGGAACGTACCAAACTGCAGGAGCTCATGAACAAGGGCTCCCAGGCATCCGGTGACGCGGCCAAGAAGATCGTGGGCGAAATCGTGGACATGGTCTCCGATGAAGTTCCGCTGTACCCGGTCTTCCACCGCCAACTCCCCAGCGCCTGGGACGAGAAGAAGCTCAACGGCTTCCAGCCCCTGCCCACCACCGGCTTGTCATTTATCGACGTCGGACGAACTGCCTAAGCACCCCCTCGAGTTGTGAGGCCCGCTCTGCGGCCTGAATCCCCCAAATAGCCCGCAGAGTGGGCCCCACAACCAGCACCACCCCAACCAACCGGAGAACAAATTGGTCACGATATTGCGTTTGCTTGGTCGCAGACTTGCAGCATTGCCATTGATGATCCTGGGCATCACGTTGCTCGTCTTCCTCGTCCTGCAGGCCGCTCCCGGCGACCAGGCCAGCTCGGCCCTCGGCGATGGCGCCAGTGAAGAAGCGAAGCAGCAGTACCGCCAGGAGAATGGCCTGAACGATCCCTTGGTCCTGCAGTACTTCCGATTCCTCGGCAAGCTTCTGCAGTTCGACCTCGGGGTCACCACTCCGCCGGCAAAATCGGTGGCATCCATGATCGGCTCGGCGTTCCCGCTGACCCTGCAGCTCACCTTCCTGGGTGTCCTTATCGCGATCGTGCTTTCACTCGCGTTCGGCATCCTCGGCGCCCTCCATCGCGATAAGTGGCAGGACCAGCTGGTCCGCGTCTTCTCCATAGCAGCGATCGCTACGCCGTCGTTCTGGCTGGGCATCCTGCTCATCCAGTGGTTCGCGCTGGGCGCCAACCCCATGTTCCCCTCAGGCGGAATAGCGACGCCGGAGTCCGGCTTCGGCGGTTGGCTCAACTCCATGGCCCTCCCGGCCTTGGCACTCGGCATCCCTGTGTCTGCGTCCCTGATCCGTGTGGTCCGCACCTCCATGGTGGAAGAACTGGACCGCGATTACGTACGCACTGCCATCGGCAACGGCGTCCCTTACCGCGAGGTGGTCTCCAAGAACGTCCTCCGCAACGCCCTCGTCACCCCGGTGACCGTGCTGGGACTTCGCGTTGGCTACCTGCTGGGCGGCGCCGTCGTGATTGAAATGATTTTCGCCCTGCCCGGCATGGGCCAACTGATCCTCAACGGCATCACCAACCTGGACGTCAACCTGGTCCAGGGCGTGGTGCTCACCATCTCGGTCACCTTCGTTCTGGTGAACATCGTGGTGGACCTTCTCTACCTGCTCATCAATCCCCGAATCAGGACGGTATAGCTCATGCGCAGCAAGCTCGCAGAACGGCTAAGTGCCCCGGGCATCCGCTTCAAGGCCCTGCCCTGGGGCTCCCGCATCGCCCTGCTCTTCCTCATCATGATTGTCCTCGCGGCCATCTTCGCACCGGTCCTGGCACCGCATGATCCGCTGGAGACTTTCATTCCAGCCACCCCGCCAGGGGCTGAACACTTCTTCGGCACGGACCGCCTTGGCCGCGATATTTTCTCCCGCCTCCTGTTCGGCGCGCAGTCTTCGCTGATGATCGGTCTTGGCGCGGTCGCTTTGGCCATCCTGGCCGGAGCGCTCCTTGGTGCCTTCGCCGCGACGTCCAGCAAGTCCGTCAATGAGATCATCATGCGGCTCATGGACATCCTCATGGCGTTCCCCGGTATCGCCCTCGCGGCTGTATTGCTGGCCGCGTTCGGCAATTCGGTTCCCACCATCATCATTGCCATCGCCATCATCTACACACCGCAGCTTGCCCGCGTAGTCCGCGCCAACGTGCTGGCACAGTACGGCGAAGACTACGTCCGTGCTGAACGCGTGATCGGCGCCGGACGCTTTTACATCCTGGTCAAGCACATCGTCCGCAACACCGCAGCTCCCGTGCTGGTGTTCGCCACGGTCATGGTGGCTGACGCCATCATCCTCGAAGCCTCGCTCTCCTTCCTGGGCGCAGGCGTCCAGGACCCCGCACCGTCATGGGGCAACGTGATTTCCTACGGCCGCAACCTGGTCCTTTCCGGCGGTTGGTGGGCGACCACCTTCGCGGGTTTGACCATCCTGCTGACCGTGTTGTCCCTGAACATCCTGGCCGAGGGCCTCACCGACGCCATGGTCAACCCGAAGCTCCGGCGCGCGCCGGTGGTGAAGGACGACGACGGCTCTGCGGCAGTCGTCGCCGTGGACACCGAAGTTGCTACGTCCGTGGCCCAGCCCTCCGTGGTTGAGCAGCACGAGCTCGACGGCGTTCGTGCGGCTTCCGGTGAGGGCGTCACTTCTGATGCGGGTACGGCAGCTGTCCTCACCGACGTCAAGCTGGCCGCGGCAAACCCGCACCTCCTCCTGGACCGCGAATTGGAACTGCTTGCCGCCACCGAGGCGAAGCGCACCGACCGACTCCCGCAGGTCTCCCCGGGAGCCCGCAATGTCCTGGAAGTGAAGAACCTGTCCATCCGTTTCCCAGGCCGCTTCGGCGACATAGCGATCGTGGACAACGTCTCTTTCACAGTCCGGGAAGGCGAAACCATGGGCTTGGTAGGTGAATCCGGTTGCGGTAAGTCGATCACCTCACTTGCTGTGATGGGGCTCCTGCCCAAGACCGCCCAGGTCACCGGTTCCATCATGTTCGACGGCAAGGAACTTTTGGACTCCGACACCAAACACAGCAATCCCAAGGCCTACGAGGGACTTCGCGGTGAGCAGATCGCCATGGTCTACCAGGACGCGTTGAGCTCGCTGAACCCGTCCATGAAGATCAAGGACCAGCTGGAGCAGCTGACCAAACGCGGCGGCCGCAAGACTCCTGCCGAGCTGCTGGAGATGGTGAAACTGGATCCCGTCCGGACCCTCGCCAGCTACCCGCACGAGCTCTCCGGCGGGCAGCGCCAGCGCGTGCTGATTGCCATGGCGTTGTCCCGTTCACCGAAGATCGTTGTTGCTGATGAGCCCACCACTGCCCTCGACGTCACTGTCCAGAAACAGGTTGTGGACCTCCTCAACGAACTACGGGAACAGCTCGGCTTCGCTATGGTGTTCGTCAGCCACGACCTCGCATTGGTGGCCTCCCTCGCCCACCGCATTACCGTGATGTACGCCGGTCAGGTGGTGGAATCCGCACAAGCTTCAGAGCTTCTGCAGAACCCCAAGCACGAGTACACCCGGGGCCTGCTGGGTGCTGTCCTCTCCATAGAGGCCGATGCAGTCCGCCTGCACCAGATTCCCGGCACGGTTCCGTCACCGCGGGACTTCGCCACGGGAGACCGCTTCGCTGCCCGCTCACTGAGGCCCGACGCCGACCCCCACCAGACGCTGGTCCTCACCGCTGTTTCTTCGGTTGACGCGGCCAACGGCGGCGATGCCGACCACTACTGGGCGAGCCACTTGAAGGAGGACGCGAAATGAGTGAATCCACCGGGAAGCCCGTCATCGAACTCAAGGACGTCAAGGTTTACCACCATGCACGGACCGGCGGACTGTTCCGTCCGAACATCGTCAAAGCCGTGGACGGCGTGGACTTCACCATCAGCCGCGGCGAAACCGTGGGCATCGTTGGCGAGTCCGGCTGCGGCAAGTCCACGCTCGCGTCAGTGCTTGTGGGACTTCAACCGCCGACGTCGGGCCAGGTTTTGTTCCACGGAAAACCGGCCATCAAGCGGAACGCCTCGATGCGCAAGCAGTTTGGCCGGTCCGTCTCCGTGGTCTTCCAGGACCCGGCAACGGCCCTGAACCCGCGCATGACCATCCAGGACATCCTCACCGATCCGCTGCAGATCCACGGCATCGGCAACGCCGCCTCCCGCGCTGCAAAGGTCAAGGAACTGTTGGCGCTGGTTGGCTTGCCGGAATCGGCAGCCGAGGTGACGCCGTCGCAAGTTTCCGGGGGTCAACGCCAGCGCGTGGCGATCGCCCGGGCGCTGGCGTTGGACCCGGACATCATCGTGGCGGACGAGCCGACGTCGGCCCTGGACGTTTCCGTCCGGGCGCAGGTCCTGAACCTGCTGTCCGACCTGAAGAAGCAGCTGAACCTGGGCATGGTTTTCATCTCGCACGACATCCAGACCGTCCGCTATGTCTCGGACCGCATCTGCGTCATGTACTTCGGCAAGATCGTCGAACAAGGCACAGCCAGCCAGGTCTTCGACAACCCGAGCAACGACTACACCAAGAAGCTGCTGGGCGCCGCCCCGAGCCTGCTCCACATCTAGTTTTTCCCTTCACGCTACAAACAACGGAGAATTCTGTGTCCACTCAGTTCCAGGGCGTCATCCCCCCGGTCATCACCCCCCGCCACGCCGACGGCAGCATCGACACCGCGTCGCTGAAGAACGTCACCAAGCACCTGATCGATGGTGGAGTGTCAGGGCTTTTCGTCCTGGGCTCCTCCGGCGAAGTCCCCTACCTGACCAACGACGAGCGTGAGCTGGTGGTCTCCACCATCGCCGATGCCAACGCCGGCGCTGTCCCCCTGATCGTGGGCGCCAACGAGCAAACCACCAACCGCGTCATCGAGGAAGCCCGCAAGGTGATCGACCTTGGTGCCGACGCGATCGTGGTCACCTCCATGTACTACGCAATCGGCAACGCAGCGGAGACAGAAACGCACTTCCGCAGCATCCACGCGGCCATCGAAAAGCCGATCTTCGCCTACGACGTTCCGGTCCGCACGCACTTCAAGCTGCCCACCGACCTGCTGGTCCGTCTCGGCCGCGATGGCGTCATTGCCGGCGTCAAGGACTCCTCCGGCGATGACGTCTCCTTCCGCCAATTGCTCCTGGCAGCCAAGGACATTCCCAACTTCGACATCTTCACAGGGCACGAAGTTGTGGTGGACGGCGCTCTCCTCGGCGGCGCTCAGGGTGTTGTTCCGGGCCTCGGCAATGTTGATCCAGCAGGCTACCGCCGCCTGTTCGACGCCGCCCAGGCCGGTAACTGGGCTCTCGCGGCAAGGGAGCAGGACCGCCTGGCCGACGTCTTCGAGATCGTCTACACCCCTAACGGCCGTGTTTCCGGCGGTGCCGCCGGTCTTGGCGCTTTCAAGACCGCGCTGCAGGTCATGGGCATTATCGAATCCAACACCATGAGCCAGCCCATGCTTTCCTTGAACGACTCCGAGACTGCTCTCATTCGTTCAATTTTGGAGCGGAACGGGCTGGTCTAGGTTTTCCATGACCGCTTCCATGAACCACGTGATCGGCGTTGACCTCGGCGGAACCAAAACCGCCGCCGGGGTTGTTGCCCCTTCTGGCGAAGTGTTGATGTCGGAGACCATTCCGACGTTGAACAGGGCCGGCGGCGAAGCCATCCTCGACGCCACCGCTGCGCTGATCACGGGCCTGGTGGAGCGCGCTGCTGACGCAGGAATGAAAGTTTCCGGCGTCGGCATCGGCTCCGCCGGGGTGATTGACGCTTCTTCCGGGACCGTGGTGTCTGCGACGGACGCGATTCATGGCTGGGCCGGGACCTCTCTTGTGGCCGGGCTTGCCGCGCGTCTTTCGCTTCCTGCTTCGGCCGTCCGTGCCGTCAACGACGTCCACGCACACGCGCTCGGAGAAGCGTGGCTTGGCGCAGCCGCCGGGTCATCGAGTTCACTCACGGTGGCCTTCGGAACGGGAGTTGGCGGGAGTTTTGTGCTGAACGGCGTTCCTGCAGTGGGTCACCGTTTTGTGGGTGGGCACGTGGGGCATTTCGCTTCTCCCTACGCCTACTCTGACGGCGTTCCGCTGCCATGCGTATGCGGTGGTTCCGGGCATGTTGAGGCTGTGGCTTCCGGGCCCGCACTCTATGAAGCGTTTCTACGCTTTGGCGGTTCTGCCTTGGACGCAGCGGACACCCGTGGCGTGTTCGGTCTTGCCGCTACTGAAGCTCACGACGGCGGTGCTGCCGCAGGCTCTGCGGACAGCCGCGCCGCAGCTTTGCGTGCTATCGACATTGGCGCGGCCGCTGCTGGACAGGCTGTGGGCGGGCTTATCAACATCCTTGATCCAGAAACCGTGGTGATCTCCGGTGGCCTTGCCGATGCCGGTGAACCGTGGTGGAAGCCCATGGAAACTGCGCTCCGACAAGAACTCCTGGTTCCCTTGGTTTCCATCCCTGTCCTGCGGGCAACGCTGGGCAACACAGCGGCCATTGTTGGCGCCGCGAAACTCGTCCTTAAGTAGTCCGTAAGTAAAGGGAGACATCATGATTCTCACACCCGAAGGCCTCGAGGCCCTCCGCTCCCAACTCATCGTCTCGTGCCAGGCCTACCCCGGCGAACCCATGCGCGATCCCCGGACCACCGCCCAGGTGGCGGCCTCGGCCGTCATCGGAGGCGCTGCGGCGATCCGCGTCCAAGGCTCGGCCGACGTGCAGTTCACGCGTGCCGCCGTCGAGGTTCCTGTCATTGGCCTCTGGAAGGACGGGCACCACGGCGTGTTCATTACTCCCACACTGCGTCATGCCTTGGCTGTGGCGAATGCCGGAGCGCACGTTGTGGCGATTGACGGAACGCGCAGGGCCCGCCCGGATGGGCTTTCCCTGTCCGACACGGTGGCCGGCATACACGCGGAATCCCAGGCCTTGGTCATGGCAGATTGCGGGTCCTTCGACGACGCCGTTGCCGCCGTCGAGGCGGGTGCTGACCTGATCGGCACCACGTTATCCGGTTACACCGGCGAGCGCCCCAAGACTGACGGCCCGGACCTGGAGCTCTTGGAGCAGATCGCTTTCGCTGAGTTGGGCAAGCCCCTCATTGCGGAAGGCCGGATCCATACCCCTGCGCACGCACGGCAAGCCCTCGACGCTGGAGCGTTCGCCGTGGTGGTCGGCACCGCCATCACGCACCCGGCCAGCATCACGGGCTGGTTCAAGGGTGCGATGCACGCGTAGTTGTCGCGTTGCGAGGCCCGCTCTGCGCCCCAAAATTCACGCCAGGCACGCAAAGCAGGCCTCACAGCTCCGGTGAGACAGTAGCCACTGGCATTTCCTGCGCGCGGGAGTACTGCGACCACCCGCCGACGAACAGCTTGCCTTGGCCCATACCCACATGCTCCATAGCCAGCAGGTTGTGGCAGGCCGTCACTCCGGAACCGCAGTAGGAGACAGCGTTCCCTGCGGACAGGACGCCGGCATGCTCGAAGTTCGTTCGAACCTGCACTTCCGGGATCAGGTGTCCCGTGGAGTCGAGGTTCTCGCGGCACGGCACATTTACGGCCCCGGGTATGTGCCCGGGGCGGGGATCAACAGGATCCTGAAGTCCTTCGAAGCGGTCACGGTTCCTCGCGTCCACTCTCAGGTACGCGGCAGACGAGGCTTCGGAGATATCCGCCAGTAGATGCGCAGGCCAGGCCTGGGCCGAGAATCTCCCCCGGGTGCCTGGTGAGTAATCCCTGGTGAGTTCACCTTGGTAAGCGGCCATGCCGCCGTCGAGTATCGCCGCGTTGTGTCCCGTAGACCGGAGCATCCACACGAGTCTGGCCGCGATGACTCCACCTGCGTCGTCGTAGGCGATCACCGTGTCCGAGTCGTTGATCCCTGCTTGCCGCATGCCTTCGGCGAACACTTCGGGATCGGGCAGCGGGTTCCTCCCTGTTTCCGGGGATGCGGGGCCGGACAACCACTGGTCCAGGTCAATATACACAGCACCAGGAAGATGGCCGCTCCCGAAGGCATCCATCCCCGAAGATCCGTCCAGATACCAGCGGCAATCTGCAAGAACGAATTTCCCGGGGTTGCCCGCGCACCAACTCCAGTCGACAAAAGGCCTCAGATCTTCTTCCATGCACAGCAGCCTAGATGCATGTTCCATATTTTGAGATACAGATCCCAATATTTGGACACACCGCGCGTTGCGGGGCCTGCTCTGCGCACCAAAACCCACCCCAGGCGCGCAGAGCAGGCCTCACAACGCACGGGCGCCGGTTGTAGGCTTCTCCCATGACTGCCGAGACCTCCCGGGAATTCGATGTAATCGTGATCGGCGCCGGCGCCGTAGGGGAAAACGTGGCGGACCGGGTGGTTCGCGGCGGCCTGACGGCGGTGATTATCGAGAGCGAACTAGTGGGCGGTGAATGCTCATACTGGGCATGCATCCCCTCCAAGGCGCTTCTCCGTCCGGGGAGCGTGCTCCACGCCGCACAGGTGGTGCCCGGCGCGAGCGAGGCTGTTACCGGAGTTGTCGACGCCCAGGCTGCGCTGAAGAACAGGGATTGGTTCACCAACAACTGGCAGGACGGCAGCCAGGTTGACTGGCTGGACAGCGCGGGCATCGAGCTCATCCGTGGACGCGGCCGCATCACAGGCCCGCGCGAGGTTCAGGTGGATGGCCTCGATGGCAACAGTTATGCACTAAAGGCGCACCATGCCGTGGTGGTCGCGACCGGCTCCACCCCCACCATCCCGGACATCGAGGGCTTGAAGGATGCCCCCTTCTGGACCACCCGCGGAGCCACAGCAGCCAAGGAAATCCCCAGGCGCTTCACCGTGCTCGGCGGGGGTGTGGCGGGCGTGGAGATGGCGCAGGCATTCGCCCGGCTCGGCTCGGATGTGACCCTGATTGCCCGCGGCCGACTGCTCAGCAGCTATCCGGAAGAGGCGGCCACTCTGGTCCTGGCCGGACTCCGCGCTGACGGCGTCACCGTCCACGTTCACACCGACGTCCAGAAGGTCGAAAAGAACGACGACGGCACAGTGACAGTCGCGTTCGACGGCAAAACTGTCACCGCTGACAAACTTTTGGTGGCCTCAGGCCGGCACCCCGCCTTGGCCAATCTGGGCTTGGAGACTGTTGGCGTCGAGGCGCAGAACGGCAAGCCGCTCCGCCTCGCGACCGATGCCAGCGGCCTGGTTGAAGGCCCGGCCAGCGACGGCACGAGCGGGCTCTGGCTGTATGCCGCGGGGGATGCAGCGGGAAAAGTCCTCCTGACCCACCAGGGCAAGTACGAGGCCCGCGCCACCGGCGACGCGATCGTAGCAAGGGCCAATGGCAAGCTCCAGGGCACACCGAAACCGTGGAGCCCGTGGGCCCATACTGCCAATGATCACGCCGTCCCGAGCGTGGTGTTCACCGACCCCGAGGTGGCCTCCGTGGGGCCGAGCCTGGAGCAGGCCTTATTGCAGGGAAAGAATGTCACCGGCGTGGAACTCCCCATCAACGTTTCCGGCTCCCAACTGCACTCCCCCGATTACAAGGGCTGGGCCCAGATCGTGGTGGATGAGGATCGGCAGGTGATTGTCGGCGCCACCTTCGTGGGCCCCGGCGTTGCAGAGCTGCTGCACTCAGCAACCATTGCGATCGTGGGTGAAGTGAAGCTGGACCGTCTGTGGCACGCCGTTCCTTCATATCCGACGATCAGCGAAGTATGGCTGCGGCTCCTGGAGAAGTACGGACTCTAATCCCTATTTGAACTGACCAGTCAGTTTAGTTAGACTTTCAGCAGACACCATTTCTGCGAAAGGCTTCATTGTGCTGTCCGTACAGCAACTCCAGATCAACGGCCGCCGGGACGATCTCCTGCCGGCAACGTCACTTCAGGTCCGCCGCGGCGAACTTCTGCTCGTTGCCGGAGAGGGCCAGGACCAGCGGACCGCTTTGGCCTTGGCCCTGAGCGGCCGCATGAAGCCCAGCAACGGCGTCCTCAGCTGGGACACCACCACCAAAACCAAGAAGATCCGGCTTGCCAGTGCCCTGGTGGACTCCCCCGGCGTCAACGAACCCGAGCAGCACCTCAGCGTCCGTGACCTGGTCACCGAAGACCTCTCCCTCATCCCCCGCCGCTACCGTGGCGCGTTGTTGAGCAAGCCGTGGCTGAAGGTCAACAGCTTCGAGGACATCGCGGGACTTTGGATCGAACAAATTCCCGCCGTCCGCCGACTCGAACTCCTGACCGCACTCGCCCTCGCAGATCCGGCCACGGACCTCCTCGTGGTGGACTCCCCCGATCGCCACAGCGCAGATCCCGCAGCGTGGTTGCCCAGGCTTCAGGCTTTGGCGTCCGACGCCGGGCGGCCACTTGCCGTCGTCGCCGTCGTCGGTGCCCTTCCGGACAACTGGACCGGAGCCGCCGCGGTGATCGGCAACTCCGTGATGCATCCGCCCGAACCGGAGGCGGATGCCGCGCACTCCGAACCCAAGCCGGCTGCCGCCGTCGAACCCAAAGCCAAACATGCTGCCGAGCCGGTGGCTGAAGAGCCGGAAACGCTCCAAACTCCAGCGGCGCCCCAGACAGCCGCTCACCCCAAATCCGAAAACCTCCAAAGGACTGCAAAGTGACTGTTCTGCGGCTCGCCCGCTCCGAACTCAAGCGCATGACCGGCGGGCTCCTGCCCAAGCTGACCATCCTCGCCCTGACCATGGTTCCCTTGCTGTACGGCGCCGTGTACCTCTATGCGAACTGGGATCCGTACGGCAACCTGAACCAGATCGACGCCGCCTTGGTGGTTGAAGACACGGGCGCCACCTCAAAGGACGGCACGGAACTTCAGGCCGGCAAGAAGGTGGCAGACAGCCTGGTTGAAGGGCACGTCTTCAACTGGAAGCCGGTCTCCAGCGCTGAGGACGCAGACGCCGGTGTCCGTACAGGTGAGTACGCCTTCGCGCTCCGCATCCCCAAGGACTTCTCCGCCAACCTGGTCTCGCCCGGCAGCTTCGACTCCGCCAACCAGGCCATGCTGCACGTCACCACCAATGACGCCAACAACTACCTTTTGAGCACCATCGTGGACAAGCTCACCACAGCGGTTCACTCCACGGTGGCCAAGGAGGTGGGCGAGGAAACGGCAAACCAGCTCCTTACAGGTTTCGGGACCATCCACGCCTCCATCGTCAAAGCCGCAGACGGAGCCTCCGAACTGGCCACGGGCGTGGGAAAGCTGAGCGACGGAGCCGCCACCCTCCACGGCGGCACTACCGAACTGGTAGCCGGCGCCGACCAACTCGTGGCCGGGCAAACCAAACTGCGCGACGGTGCGGTCCAGCTCAACACCGGCGCCAGCCAGCTGAGCTCAGGCCTCACCGAGCTGAAAAACAAGACGGCAACGCTGCCTGCGGACTCCAGGAAACTCGCCGACGGCGCCGCCCAAGTAGCCGCCGGAAACGCCGAGCTGAACGCGAAAGTCCAGGACGTCGTCGGGCAGCTTGAAGCGGCAGACAAAGGCCTCCGGAACCGGGTGGTCGAGTCCAACGCGCGGCTGGTCGCGGCCGGTGTGCTGACGCAGGAGCAGGCCGCAAAGGTCCTGGCGGACTTTGACGCCGCCGCGGCGTCGAGCCCCGTGACGGACGCGAAGGCCAAGATTTCCGGCGACGCCGCCAAGATCCAGCAGCTCTCGGACGGCTCGGCTGCCGTAAGCGCCGGAGCCGCCAAACTCGCCGGAGCCACGCCAACACTCACCGACGCGATTTCGAAGGCCGCCGCAGGTGCCGGACAGCTGAACACAGGCGCGGCAACGCTCGCCGCCGGCCAGCAGACCGCTTTGGACGGTGCCGCCAAGCTCGACGACGGCGCCCGCCAACTGGATGACGGCGCAGGCCAGCTTGCCAGCGGCGCAGTGACTGCAGCCGACGGTTCACACACTCTCGCCACCGAGCTTGCCAAGGGCGCGGGCGATATCCCCAACCCGAACGATGAGCAGAAGAGCAGCGTGTCCAAAGTGATTGCTGATCCCGTGGCGGTTGACAACGTCTCGCAGGCCAAGGCAGGCTCTTACGGCGCCGGACTGGCTCCGTTCTTCCTGACCCTGGCACTGTGGATCGGCGTGTTTATGCTGGTCCAGGCCATGCGGCCCATCACCCAGCGGGCCTTGGCGTCGAACGCCCCCGCCTGGAAAATCGCCGTCGGAGGCTGGCTGCCGTTCTTCGTTGTCTCGGTGCTGCAGGCCACCATCCTCACACTCGTGGTGAACCTTGGCCTGGGCTTGAACCCCGCACACCCCATCGGCATGTGGCTGTTCATGCTGGCTGCGGTGATGGCCTTCAGCGCGATCATCCAGGGCATCGTGGCGCTGATGGGGACACCCGGAAAGTTCGTGGTGCTGATCCTGTTGGTCCTGCAGCTGGTGTCCTCGGGCGGAACGTTCCCGTGGCAAACCACCCCCATGCCGCTGCACGTAGTGCACGAGGTCCTGCCCATGGGCTACGTGGTCACCGGCATGCGGCACTTGATCTACGGAGGTGAGCTCAGCATGATCTGGCCCACCGTCCTGGGCCTGCTTGGATACACTTTGCTGGGAATGGCGTTGTCCACGCTCGCCGTCCGCAAGCACAAGGTGTGGACCCTCAAGACGCTGAAGCCGGAGATCGCAGTATGAGCACCACCGAGCCCGTCCCCACCGGTCCTTCAGAAAAGAAGCTCCGCCCCGGCCGCACCAACGCCACCAAGCAGCGCCTGTTCGAGGCCTCCATGGAATTGATCGGCGAGCGCGGCGCCGCTGGGGTCACGGTGGACGAAATCGCGGCTGCGGCTGGTGTCTCCAAGGGGACTGTCTATTACAACTTCGGCAGTAAGTCGGACCTGATTGCCCAGCTGCTTCGGCACGGTGTGGACATCATGCTGGTCCGGCTCCAAGACGTTCGTGGACAGGCCAGCGACCCCCTGGAGTCCATGAACAACATGGTGGGCCAGGCCATGGAATTCATGGACGACTACCCCTCCTTCGCCCGTCTGTGGGTCAGCGAAAACTGGCGCACCCCCGGTGAGTGGAGCGCCGTGTTCGCCGAACTCCGCGCTGAGCTCCTGGCGGTGATTGGTTCGGCCGTGGAAAGCGTTGCGTCCGGGTACAAGGTCAACGAGTCCATTGCCCGCGGGTCCTTGGAGGCGGCAATCTTCGGAGCGATCTTCGTGGTAGGACTGGACCGTCAGACGTACAACCCGGAACGGACCCGCGAGCAGAGCGTGGCCGCCGTGATGACCATCATGCACGGATACGTCATCAAGTAGCTTTGGCCGGCCCGTTGTGGGGCCTGTTCTGCACGCTCCCACTGGTGTTTAGGGCGCAGAGCGGGCCCCACAACGGTATTCAACTGCAATGTACGACGGCGTGGCGTGGCCGGTTGGTCGGCGATGATTAACCTCATGCGTCACATGGGGAACAGCGGAAAGCTTGCGGTAGTGGCAGCCTTTGTGTCGCTCGGGCTGTTGGTACTGGCCACGGTGGTCTTGGAAGAGCTGGTGCTGTACCTGTTCCTGGGCGCCGTGCTGGTCTGCTACTTGGCGTCGCTCGTCCAGGTCTTCAACCGCCGCCGCTACCTCGTGGTCCTCCTAGGCGCAGTGGGAACCAGCCTCTTCATTGGCTGCAGCATCGCGTTCCTGAGGATGTGGGGAATCGCCTTCAACCAGGATGCCAACGCCTTGGGCAGTGCCGGGAGCACCCAGGACTCCGACATCTACGTCTACCTGGCTGCCGCGGCCGGGGTCGGGACACTGGCTGTGCTGTTCCTCGGCGCGGTGGTGCCGTCGTTTGGTTCGCAGTCTGCAGCCCCCGTCCAGCGGCCCGCGACTCCGGCCAAGCGAACCCCGGCACCGCGCAAGGCCCCCGCCTCCCGCCAAGCGGCGCAGGCCAAGCGCCCCGCTGCGTCCGCCCCGAGGGCATCAAATGCAGCTAGGACCTCCGGTATTGCGAACGCATCCGGTGCCGTGAAGGCCTCTGGCGTGAAGCGTCCCGCACCCCGTACGCCGGCAGCGCCAGCCAAGCGTCCGGCGTCGAGCGCTTCCGGACAACGCAAGCCAGCCCCCAAACGTTAACGCCCCACAATGCGAGGCCCGCTCTGCGCCCCCACACCAGAGCTAACCACGCAAAGCAGGCCCCACAACGGGAGGTCAGGAGTCGAAGCCCAGCCCCACGGCGTCGAGCGCTTTGAGGATGAGGTTCCGTTTCCCTTGGTTGTGGTCCGCCCTGTCCATGGACCAGCGGGTCAGGTTGATGCCCAAGGAGGCCAACGGCTCGGGAGGGAAGGGAAGCGGCCGTTTCCGGACCATCTCCACCCGGGTTCGCTCGGTGTCCAGGCCGGCCAGCAGGTCCAGGAGGACGTCCGCCGCAAACGCCGTGGCCCCCACGCCCAGCCCCGTGAAACCAGCCGCGTACGCCACCCGCCCCTTCCGTGCAGTACCGAAGAACGCGCAGAACTGCGTGCTCGAATCGATGGGACCGGCCCACTTGTGCGTAAACTTCAAACCCTCCAACTGCGGGAACGTCGTGAAGAAGTGGGAGGCGATCCTTTCCCAGGTCTCCGGCTGGTATTCGTGCCGCTGGTCCACTCGACGGCCCCAGAAGTAGAGGGCATCGTACCCGCCAAAGAGAATCCTGTGGTCCTTGGTGATGCGGTAGTAGTGGAACTGGTTGGCAACATCGCCGATTCCCTGTCGTTTGCTCCACCCAATGGCTGCCAACTGATCGGCGGAAAGGGGCTCAGTCATGAGGGCGTAGTCGTACACCGGGACAGTCATCAGCTGGTTCCGCTTGAGCAGGGACGGAAACACGTTGGTGCCAAGAACCACGTACCCGGCTTCCACGTTTCCCCGTTCCGTGACCACCGTGACGCCGTGCTCATGGTCCTTGAGTTCACGCACACGCGTTCCTTCGTGGATCACCACCCCCAACTCCGTTGCCACCCGTGCCAGTTCAAGGCCGAGTTTGTACGGGTGGACCATCGCCACGGAGTCCTTGTGCCAACGCCCCGCCAGGTACGTAGGGGAATTGACCTCCGCCCGGATGGCCTCCTTGTCCAGGAAAACACTGCCGGGGCTGTCGTCCTCCTGGAGCCACGCCACCTGGTGCGGTTCGACGGCAACGTTGAGCTCTCCGGTCCGCTCCCAATCGCAATCCATGCCGTATTTCTCCACGGCTTCCTGCATGCGGTCCAGGTTGTCCATGCCCAGCCGGTCCAAAATCTCCAACTCGTCGGGCCAGCGGTTCTTGCCGTTCTCATGACCGTGGGTGAGGCTGGCCTCGCAGAAGCCGCCGTTACGGCCGGACGCTGCCCAGGCCACGTGTTCTGCCTCCACCAGGATCACGGTCCGGCCGGGATCCCGTTCCTTGGCGCGAAGCGCTGTCCAAAGGCCGGTGTAGCCGCCGCCGATAATCACGAGATCGGCGGCAGCATCGCCGTCGAGCTGTGCGTAATGAGTAGCTGAGTCCTTCAGGTCGTCGATCCAGAAGGGCCGGTGGGCGGCACCTTCCAGCGCATGGGATACGACGGCGGTCTGCGGGACATTCCGTTCGAAAACGGTGGTCTTCACGGGAGGTTCTCCTGTTTCACTGGTTAATCTCTTAGCCGGTCAGGCGATGACCGGCTCGGCGTCCCACAAGGGCCGGGGACGGGAGGCGATGAGGTTCCGCGTGTACTCATCTCCAGGGTCCTCAAGGATTCGCGCTGTGGGTCCCTGTTCCACGATCCGTCCCTGATGCATCACGATGAGCTCAGAACAGAGGCGTGACACCACGGCCAGGTCATGGGTGACGAACAGGATGGTCAGTCCGAGTTGGCGCCGCAGTTCCTCCACGAGTTCCAGCACCTGGGCCTGCACGGAGACGTCCAAAGCACTGGTGGCTTCGTCCAGTACCAAGAGACGGGGGCGTGCAGCAAGGGCCTTCGCCAAGGCGACACGTTGACGCTGTCCACCCGAGAGGGCCCTGGGCTTGGCGTCGAACCGTTCGGGCCCGATCCCCACCCTTGCCAGGAGCTCGCGTGCACTGTGCTTGGAATCTTTGCGTCCTTGCTTTTGGTGCAGCCGGAAAACATCGGCCACAGCGTTGCCAACAGCGATGCGGGGATCCAAGGACAAGTACGGATCCTGGAAAACAATCTGTACTTCCTTGGCCAACACTTTCCTTTCGGATGCCTTCAGGGGCCGGTGTGGCCTGATGACTCCGCGAAGGGTGAGTTCGCCTGCTGTGGCGGTTTCAAGCCCCAGCACCAGCCTGGCGAGCGTGGACTTCCCGGAACCGGACTCGCCCACGATGCCCAGGGACCCGCCCTCAGGCAAGCTGAAATGGGCGTTTTCCAAGGCGCTGATGACTTCTCCGCCGGGCAGATGGTAGCTCTTGGACAACCCGGTGACCTCCAGCAAAGGAGACCCTGCCGGCTCGGCCCCGGGAGCCGCAGCCGCGGCAGGGCCACCACCTGTCTCAATGACAGGAGTCGCCTCCACCAACTTCCGTGTGTAGTCCTGCTGGGGCGTCAGGAAAACATTCTGGGTTGCCCCGTGCTCCACCACTTCGCCGCGCCGGAGAACATAGACGCGCTCACAAAGGCTCGCGGCCAGGTTGAGGTCGTGGGTAATGAACAGCATGCCCATCCCGCGGGACTGTTGTTCTTCCCGCAGGAGCCGCACAATTCCGGCCTGCGTGGTGACATCAAGTGCGGTGGTGGGCTCATCGCACAGCAACAGATCCGGCGAGTTCAGGAGGGCCGCGGCAATCATGACGCGCTGGAGCATGCCGCCGGAGAGTTGGTGCGGATGCTGGTCCATGAGTTCCCGGGCGCGCCGAAGCCCCACCTGTTCCAGTTGCTTCACGGCGCGTTCGGTAGCCTCGGCACGGGACAACCCATCAAAGCGAAGCAGGGTTTCAGTGAGGAAATCCCCCACGGTCCGGACGGGGTTGATCCCGGCTCTGGGGTCCTGGAAGATCATCGACGCATGTCCGCGGCGCAGCTCCATCAGCCGTTGCTTGCTGGCCGTCAGGGTGTCGAGGCCCTTTACGGACACGAGGCCCGAGGACTGTGAGCCGCCGGGAAACAGCCCCAGCGCCGCCCGGGTGGTCAGGGACTTGCCTGAGCCGGACTCCCCCACCAAGGCGACCGCTTCGCCGTCGTTCACGTGCAGGGAAACGTTGTCGAGCAGTGGCGGCCTGCCCGGAAACCCGAGCGTAAAGTTTTCGATCTGCAAGAGCTGGCTCATGAAAGTTTTCCTCCGATGCGGTCTGAGATTTCCTCGCCGATGACGTTGACGGCCACCACCACCAGGACCACTATCAAGGCGGGCCAGAAGGCGGGCAGGAGGTAGCCGCCCAGCAGGGCGCCGCGGGATTCCTCGATCATGGCGCCCCAGTCGCTGGTGGGCGGTTGGACGCCGAGTCCGATGAAGGAGAGCGCCGCGAGGTCTGCCAGAACATAGCCGAAATTCAGGGTCGATTGGGCGCCAACCGTGGGAATGAGGTTGGGGAGAACCCGTCCCAGCACCACCCAGGGCGTCCGGAATCCGAGCACCCGGTACGCCTGTACGTAAGGCCTGCTGCGTTCGGCCACCACCAAGGACTGCGTGAGCCGGGCAACGTACGGAACGTACGCGATGGTCATGGCCAGGATGGGCGCGAAGAGCCCTTTACCGAACAACGCGATGGCCAGCATGGCCATGAGCAGCGCAGGGAAAGCAAAGAGGAGATCGAAGAGACGGCCCAGGACTTTGCCCAGCCAGCCTTCGGACCAGCCGGCCACCAGGCCCAGCAGCAGACCCAGCACAGTGGAACCGATCACCACAATGGTGGGTCCCAGGAGCGAGGTCCGACCACCGTGCATGATCCGGCTAAGGAGGTCGCGGCCCAAGGCATCCGTCCCCAGCAGATGCTGCCCGCTGGGACCGGCCAAAACGTTGTTCAGGTCTACGTAGTCCGGGTCGTACGGCGCCAGGACCGGGGCGAACAAGGAAAGAAGTACGACGGCGGCGGCAACGGCAAGCGCGCCCCACGCCATGGGTGACAGGAGGCTGCCGTAACGGCGAAGCCCCGCCTGTGGCAGCTGGATGGCTAACGTCATCGGGACTCCGTTCCGGCCGCGATCCGCGGATCAATGAGGGGTTGGACGAGATCCACCACGGTGTTGACCAGGACAAAGGCTGCAACCACCACCATGACGATCGCTTGGACAACACCGAAGTCGAGCCTGTCGATGGACTGCACCAAGAGTTGCCCGATGCCAGAGAGGCCGAAAGTCCGCTCGATGATGGCGCTGGAGACCAGGAGTCCGGCCACCAGCACGCCGCTCACGGTCAGGATGGGACCCAAAGCGTTGCGCAGCACGTGGCGTGCCACTACGGACCCACGGGTGAGCCCTCGGCTGGTGGCCACCTCCACGTGTTCGCGGAGCAATTGCTCGTTCATGGAGGACCGCGTCACCCTGGCCACCATGGCGATGTAGGTGACGCCCAAGGCGAGCGCCGGGAGGGTGAGATGCCAGATCCTGTCCCATCCGCCGTCGCCGCTTCCAAAGGAGGGGAACCAGCCCAGCCCCACGGAGAAAAGCGCTACCAGGGCGATGGCCGCAACGAACGGCGGAACAGCCCCGGCCGCAGTGAGCGTGACGAGGATGAAGCGGTCGCTGAAGCCCTTGTTCAGGCTGGCGACGATCCCGGCAAACAAGCCAAGGACGGTGATGAACACCGCGGCCAAGGCTACGAGTTGCAGGGTGGTGGGCAGCCGTCCGAGCAAGACGTCGGAGACGTCCTGGCGGTAAGTCAGTGAGCGGCCCCAGTCCCCGTGCAGGATGCCGCCGAGCCAGTTCAGGTACTGTTCCCAGGCCGGCTTATCCAAGCCGAACTGCCGGGTAATCTCTTCCAGTGCCTCGGGTTTGGGGCTGCGTCCCCTGAGCAGGAAGCGGGCAGGGTCTCCGGGGACCAGGAAACGGGAGAAGAACACGGCCAAGGAGGCAACGAATAACGTCAGCACCAGGGCGAGCAGCTTCTTCACGATGTAGACCGTCGGACGGTCCGACCTGCGTTTGTCCCGCTTGTGGCCGGGAGCGCCAGGCGTGTTGGCAGCTTGGACTTGTTCTGTAGCGGTCATATCAGCGACCTCCTATCTGGGCTGCCCACGGGTAGTACATGTAGTTGATGGACGGGTCCGCACCGGTGATGCGTTTGCCGAGCCACATGGAGGTGACGGTTTCGTAGAGCGGTCCCCAGACCACTTCTTCGCTGGCCAGCTTTGCGGCCTGGCCCGTGAGTTTGCCGCGGGCCTCCGGATCCTGCACGCTGTACGCGGAGTTCACCAGGTCATCGAATTCCGGGTTGCTCCAGCCTCCGTAGTTGCTGAAGTCGCCGGTCCGCAGCACGCTGTACATTTCCAAAGGCTCGGCGCTGGAGAGGTACCAGGACGTCACCAGCAGGTCCACGTTCTTGCGGGCCTCCGGGTCCGAGAACAGGGTGGTGTATTTGTCGTTGGACATGGTCTGGATTTCCGGTTCCAGGCCGATCTCCTTGGCTGCGGACGCGATGGCCCGTGCAGTGATGTCGAACGCGGCATTCAGGGAGGCGGTGGCAAAGACGAACTTGCTGCCTTCGGCCCCGGCTTCCTTCACCAGCTTCTTTGCCTCTTCCAGGTCATAGGGCGTGGAGAGGAGCCCATCAAAGGCCTCATCAGCTGTGGCCGCCGGGACGTCCTTCCAAACACTCCTGGTGGTCAGTGCATCCGTGTTCTTCGCGTAGCCCTGCTCCGCGGCCTTGATCAGCGCGTCCCGGTTGATGGCCATCATGAGTGCCTTGCGGACCCGGACATCCTGGAAGGTCCCGGCCAGGTTGGTGAAGACCATGCTCTGGACGGAGGTGTCATTGCCGAAGTACAGGGAGCCGGCATCCTTGTTGGCCTTGAGGATGTCGATCGCGTTGGACGGTATCGCGAAGCCGCCGTCGATTTCGCCCGTTTGGAAGGCGTTGATGCGGGATGTGGCGTCCGGGAGCATGGTGAATGTGACCTGCTTCGATTTGGCTTTCAGGTCCGGATCCCAGTAGTCGTCGAAGCGTTTGAGGGTGATGCTCTCCCCCGCTTCCCACTGATCGAACTGGAACGGCCCCGTGCAGTTCACTCCCGCTTTTGAGTTGCCGTAGTCCTTGCCTGCTTCCTCAATGGTTGCTGCGGACTCCACCACACCCGGGGCGCCCACCAGGGAAGAGTTGAACACGTAGTCCGGACGCGTGGTGGTGACCGTGACTTCGTAGTCGCCGGTCTTCTCGATGGACTCCACGTTTTGGTAGGACGACGCCCAGAACGAACCCACTTCCGGGTCGAGGTGGCGGCTCAGGGAAGCGACGACGTCATCCGCCGTCATCTCGGTGCCGTCGTGGAACTTCACCCCTTGGCGGATGGTGTAAATCCACGTCAGGGGATCAGGATTCTCTACTCCCGTGGCCAGGCCGGGCGAGGTTGAGAGGTCAGCGTTCCATCTGAACAGCGATTCGCACACGTTGGACAGGACGGTGTTGTCCGGGTAGTCGAACGCGTAGGCGTAGTCCAAGGAGAACGGCTCCGCATACATGGCCCAGCTGAAGTTGTCGATCTCCTTGGTGGGCGCCTCTGTGGAGTCGGACAGGGTGTACTTGGTACCGCCCGCGGCGTCGGTCACGCTGGCGGGCCGCGCGCCGCAGCCGCCCAGAACCAGGCCGAGTACGACGCCGGCCAGCGTCACCGCGGTGATGCGCGACGGCGTCGTCCGCTGTTTGCGGCGCATGGCGCCACCCGCAGTTGGCAGCCTCACTGGGTCACCGCCGACAGGTGGCTGCGGGTTGATTCCGTGAGTCGGCTTTGAGCTGCCGCCCGGTCATAGACGCACTCGCCCCCAATCCACGTCTGCGTCACCTCTGCCCGGTGCAGTTCCTCTTCGGGAAGATCGAAAAGATTGACGTCCAGGACGGCGAGATCCGCCAGTTTGCCGGGTTCCAGGGTTCCCGTTGCGGCGTCCAGGTGGTTGATCCATGCAGTGCCGTGGGTGTAGGCGTCCACGATCTGTTTGAGGCTGAGCTTGTGCGATGCCGGGCCGAGCGGAGGGAGGTTTTCTCCCGGGGCTTTGCGGTTCACTGCCACATGTATGGCCGCAATGGGGTCGGCAGTGGAGACCGGCCAATCGCTGCCCGCCACCAATCGGGCGCCCGCAGCAGCCAGCTCGCCGAAGGGATAGTGCCTGTCCTCTGCGCCCGGTTCAAGGAACGGCAGCGTCAGCGTGTCCATCTGTTCCTCGTGGCAGGCCCACAGAGCCTGTACGTTGGCGGCGGCATTGAGCTCCGGGAAACGGGTAACGTCCTCGCGGCGGACCACCTGCAGGTGCGCAAGGTGGTGCCGGTGATCGTTGGCGCCGTTGCTGTTCCGGGCTGTCTCCAGCGCGTCCAGGGCATCCGTGACAGCGCGGTCACCAAGGGCGTGGAAGTGAACCTGCATGCCCTCGGCGTCTATGGCGGTGACGAACTCCTTCAACTGCTCCGGCTCGAAGAACTCAATGCCGCGGTTCTCCGTGTGGTGGCCGTGGTGGTCCAAGTAGACGTGGTGCATGGCAGCTGTGTAGTTCTCGGCCACACCATCCACCATGACTTTGACCGTGTTGGCGTTGAGCTGCAGGGGGTCGAATGCTTCGGCCACGCTGTTCCGGCGTTCCACGATTGCTTCCAGCTGGGACATACCGGCGGTCCTGTCCCACCACTGGCATGCCGTGACCCGGACTTTGAGATCCCCGGCCTTTGCTGCGTCCTGGTAGACCTTCAGGTGATCGGCATGTTCGCCCTCCGGGATGGGAACCCAGGCGTCCTGCCAGGCGGTGATGCCCTGGGCGAGCAGCAATTGCTGGGATGCGAGGAGGCCTTGGTAAGCCAACTCGTATGACACTGCCGGCTTGACCGCGTTGAAGAGGTCCATGGCACCTTCGTGGACGGTGCCTGCCGGCGTGCCGTCCGCTTCGCGTTCCAGCCGGCCGCCGTCCGGGTCAGGTGTGGCCTTGGTGATCCCGGCGGCTTTGAACGCCGCAGTGTTGGCCCAGGCGCCGTGGTGGTCCCTGTTGACGAGGTACACAGGCCGGTCCGGGACCACGGCATCAAGCAACTCCCGCCCGGGGGTGCCACCGGGGAAGAAATCCATGGACCATCCTGCGCCCAGGATCCACGGTTCGTCCGGGTTGTCCGCGGCGTAGCGGGCAACTGTTGCCACCGCCTCTTCTGCGCTGGCCACCTCCGTCAGGTCGCACTGGAGCAGCTCTATCCCGGCGAAGATGGGGTGGATATGGGCGTCCTGGAACCCGGGAAGCACCAGTTGGCCTTGGAGGTCTACCCGGCGCGTTTCCGGCGACACCGTTGCCTCCAGGTCCTCCGGCCCGCCTACGGCGATAATCCTGCCGCCCTCTATTGCTACATCTGCCCGAACGGGTCCGGCGCCTTTGCCGGTGTACACCCATCCGTTCTCCAACAAAATCTCTGCGTGCACGATCGAGTCCTTTCGTGGGGAAATTCAACTCTGGGAGACAGGCTATGAGCCGGATCACATTAAAGTCAACAGTGTTGACATCAGTGCTGACAAAGACTTTGACTTGTCCTCGAAAGGAGGTGGCCATGGATCATGTAGGTTGATAATCAACCGGGGATCGCATGGAAGGCGGACAACAGATGGTGCAGCCAGCACAGTCGACGGACCGTCGCACCCGTCTTGACCCCGCCGCCATCATCGACGCCGTCCTAAGGATTTCCAGCCAGGAACCCAGTGAGCGGCTGACCGTCCGACGACTGGGGCAGGAACTTGAAGTAGACGCCACCGCCGTCTACCGTCACTTCCGGAACCGGGACGCAATCGTCAGGGCAGCACTGGACAAGTTGTTCATGACATCAGTGGAGCGCACGCTGGCCGTGGCGCGCCATCAGGACTGGCGCGCCCGGCTCGAGGCGTACCTGGACGAGCTCCTCAGGGCTTTCATGGAGCACCCCTCCCTGGGCAGCGAGTCATTCGCCACGGACACCTACGGCCCTGGCGAGCTAAAGGCCATCGAGTTCGTCCTGCAATGCCTCACCGACGCCGGGCTCGAAGAGGCCCGCGTAGTGCACTACTACGCAGCCTTGGAAAGCTACACCCTTGCGCTCGGTGCCGGCATTGCGGTGGAAATCCAGCGGCTCCCGGACTCCGAGGGCCACGATCCCTGGCTCAACCCCAGGGTCTTCACGCGCATCACCGGGCATCCCCTCTTGGAAAAGCACCATGCCGCACTGCAAAACCTCGACTCGTTGAAGGCATTCCACGCTGGTCTCGCAGCCATCCTGGACAGCGCCGAACGCGAAAGCGCACAGACGCCGCAGGCCTGACAGCCTGCCACGCACCCAACCCACCTTCACCGCACGCACGCCGCCACCCGGCGTCGTTCCTTCATCACTGCCCGGACACCGACGCCCGGCAGGGAAAGCACGGCACCCACATGCATCAGTTCATTAACGGAAAACTCCTGTCCGGCACCTCGGAAGACACCCTGGACGTCATCAACCCGGCGACGTCGGAGGTGGTGCAAACCGTGAGCCTCGCTTCAGCGGCGGACCTCGAGGCCGCGGTGGCAGCAGCCCGTTCAGCCTTCCCGGCGTGGTCCCGGACCACCGCTGGAGAACGAGCCGGAATTTTGCAAAAGTTCGCCCGGATCATGGAGGAACGGGCCGCGGAGTTCTCCCGGGTGGAGAGTTCACAGACGGGCAAGCCATTGCGGTTGACCCGCGAATTCGACGTCCCCGGCACCATCGACAACATCGACTTCTTCGCGGGAGCCGCCCGCCACCTCGAAGGCAAAGCCACAGCTGAGTACTCACCCCAGCACACCTCCTCCATCCGCCGCGAGGCGATTGGCGTGGTGGGGTCCATTGCGCCGTGGAACTACCCGCTGCAGATGGCGGCATGGAAGATACTGCCCGCGATCGCGGCCGGCAACACCATTGTCCTCAAGCCTGCCGAGATCACACCACTGACATCGCTCATGTTCGCGCAGGCGCTCACGGATGCCGGACTGCCCGACGGCGTGGTGAACGTGGTGGTGGGCGACGGAACCACCGTGGGGGCTGCGCTTATGCGGCACCCCGACGTGGACATGGTGTCCTTTACTGGCTCTACCGCTGTTGGCCGGACAGTCCTGGAAGCTGCGGCCGTGAACGCCAAGCGCGTGCACCTTGAACTGGGCGGAAAAGCACCTTTTGTGGTGTTCGATGACGCCACCCTGGACGCCGCCGTGCATGGCGCCGTGGCAGGTTCGCTCATCAACACCGGACAGGACTGCACCGCAGCCACCCGCGCCATTGTGCACCGGAGCGTGTACGAGGAATTCGTGGCGAAGGTAGCCGAGCGCTTCGAGGGGATCATTCTTGGCGCGCCCGGAGTTACCGACGCGGACCTTGGCCCCCTGGTCTCCTTCAAGCAGCGGGACCATGTGGCGGGAATGGTGGAGCGGGCCCGGGGTTACAGCAAAGTGGTGGCCGGGGGCTACGCTCCCACTGATCAGGGCTTGGGCAAGGGCGCCTTCTACCGGCCCACCCTGGTGGTGGACGCGGCACCCGACTCGGAGATCGTCAAGGACGAGGTGTTCGGCCCGGTCCTGGTGGTTCTTCCCTTCGACACGGATGACGAAGCGATCCAGCTCGCCAACGACACCGTCTACGGACTGGCGGCCTCAGCTTGGACCAACAACCTCCAACGCGCCATGCGCGCCACCCGCGAGATCAAGGCGGGCTGCGTCTGGATCAACGATCACATCCCGATCATCTCCGAGATGCCCCATGGAGGTTTCAAGCAGTCCGGATTCGGCAAGGACATGTCCGCGTACTCCTTTGAGGAGTACACCCAGGTAAAGCACGTGATGGTGGAGCTGGACGGCGTCATCGAGAAGGACTGGCACCGGACCATCTTCACGCTGCGCTGATTCCTCGGTTGCGAGGCCCGTTGGGCTCCGTTGTGAGGCCCGCTCTGCATGCCTCCGCGGGATTTATAGCCGCAGAGCGGGCCCCACAACGCTCACTTCGGGACGGATTTTTCGGCCAGCCCCGAGCACGGCCGTGGCCACACCGAGGAGCAGGATCAACCCGCCCATGATTTCGGCAAGGGTAGGAATTTCATTCAAGACCAGCCAAGCCGCCGTCATCCCCACCACAGGGACCAAAAGCGTGAAGGGCACGACGTCGGAACTCGGGTACAGCGACAACAACCGGTTCCAGATGCCATAACCGATCAGGGACGCAAATACCGCGGTGTAAATCGCACTGAGGATGGTGGCCGGTTGCAGGTCCGTGAGCGTTGCCCAGACTGTGTCAGGCCCGTCAACTGCCAACGACAACCCCGCCAAGGGAACAGGAACCACTGCACCAGACCACACCACCAGGCCAAGCCCGGAAGCAGCCTTGGAATGCCGGGCCACCACATTGCCAACAGCCCAGGACAACGCCGCGGCCAAAACGATCATGAGCGGAAGGACCGGCGCCACAGCGCTGCGCCCCAATGCCACCACGCCCAGGCCCACGATGCCGAGCACTACGCCGGCCATCTGACGCCGGCTGGGCTTCTCCCCCAGGAACTTCGACGCCAGCAGGATGGTGAACAGGACCTGCCCCTGGAGGACCAGCGAGGCCAAGCCCGCCGGCATCCCGAGCGCCATGCCCAGGTACAAGAGACCGAATTGACCGGCACTCATGAAGAGTCCGACGCCGACTATCGCCTTCCAGCCCACCTCCGGCTTACGGATGAACAGGATGAACGGAAAAACGACGAGCAGGAAGCGCATACCAACGAAAAGCAGCGGGGGGACTTCCCTGCCGTTCGTGTGCAGTCCGAGGTCAATGGCTACGAAGTTGATGCCCCACAAGAGGGCGACCAAGACGGCGAGGGCAGAGTGGCGAAGGTTCACAAGTACACTCTGACTCCCTCCAGCGTGAAGCACCAGCGTTGAATTCTGTACGCAACCGCGTAGATTTGCTTCATGATCGACATCTCAGCCCTCAGGGCGCTTGTTGCCGTGGAACAGCATGGCTCGGTAGTGGCAGCATCCGATGTGATGGGATTCAGCCCTTCCGCAGTCTCCCAGCAGATCAAGAAACTGGAAAAACAAACCGGCGTTGCCGTCCTGGAGCGCAATGGCCGCGGCGTGCTCCTCACCGAGCGAGGACTGGCGTTGGCCGGTTATGGCCGCCGGATCATGGGTGAACTGGAGGAACTCCAGGCAACGTTGCTCGCTGATCCCGCCAAGCCGTCGGGCCTGCTGAGATTGGTGGCCTTCTCCACCGCATGCCGGGGGCTGGTGGGACCCATGCTCGGGCGCATGGCGGCCACCCACCCCGCCGTGGAGATCACCGTGCTGGCAGAGGACCCCCGCGAAGCCGTGCAGCGAGTGGCATCCGGCGAGGCGGAACTGGCGGTGGTCCACAATTGGAACTCCGTGCCCCTGGTGATCCCGGAGAACCTCGTGCACGAGGACCTCTGCATCGACCAAGCCGATGTCCTGGTTAACAGCACCCACCCACTCGCGTCCCGCACCGCCGTCGAGCGCGAAGACTTGCTCAACGAGACCTGGATCAGCACCCCGGCGGGGGCTATCTGCAACGAGGCCCTGCTGCAGATCTTCGCCGGGCTGGGGCGGGTTCCCGACATCCGCATCTACGATCCCGACTTTTCCACGCACATCGCCATGGTGGAACAAGGGGTAGCCGTGGCGCTTGTGCCGCGGCTGGGAAGGCCGCTGCTCCCACCGGGAGTCGCGGCCATTCCGGTGATGAACCCCGTCCAGCAACGTTCAGTTGGTGTGGTGTACCGGAAAACGATGACCGCCAGCCCCACCATCCGTCACGCCGTCAGGATGCTTCGCGAGGTTGCCGGTGACTTACCCCTGCCCCAAGACTAAACAGGAGCGATCAACGTCACAGAGGGGAACATTCGACGACCAGCCGATTGTTAGCTTAGGCTAACCTTACCTAGCTGTCCGCGCCACCCGGAGCGCGATCGTCGAAACATTCGAAGGGGCCCGACTGTGGAAGCAATCCTCTTTCCCACGGACATGAACCACCATCACACCTATGGCCTGGCGAGTTACATCATGATCGACGACGGACTGTATCCGAGCGCCCACAACCGGCGCGATCCGTACGCATTACCGGCGTTCGATATCCGCGGACAATGGGTGTACCCCAGCCGCTACAACGAATACATGGCACCGCAGCTGCCGGTGTACATGTTCGACGGCGAATATCTGATCGCAACGGGGCACGGAGACGAAGCAGCGGGCCTGCCCGTTTTCGAGATTCGTTGCATGTGCATGCCGCAGCTGGCCCACGGGGATTCCAGCAACCAGCACTAGAGGCTGCTCCCAGGTCAGTGGCGGGGCACTGTGAAGTGCGTCAGCCGCGCATCCTGCCCGTCCAGCTCAGCCCAGGACTTCTCCGTCTCTAATACCGTCAACGCACTCGTTGGGTATCGGGTAGCGGCATCCATGTACGCGTCGTGGTCCGAATCGCGCGAAGCCAGGTGCATGGCGAGATCCTGGACGCCGGGCATGTGCGAGATGACCATCAGCGTGGTCACCGTGTCAGGAACATGATTGATGACCGTCAACATGCGGTTCGCGGAGGCGGCGTACAGGCCGTCCTCGAGTTTCGGCGTCGGCGCTTTGTCACCCAGCTCATCGCAGACCCAAGTGCACGTCTGACGGGTTCTCAACGCGGACGAGCACAGGATGAAGTCCGGCACCACGCCCTGCTTGAGCAACCATTTGCCCGCGAGCGGAGCCTCCCGATGCCCACGCTCTTCGAGGGGACGCTCACGATCAGGCACACCCATGGGCCAATCAGCCTTGGCATGCCGCATGATCACGAGGCGCTTGATGTGGTGGTCGCTCATGAACCAACCCTATCCGCCCGGGGCCTGCGCATACGGCGTACCCCCACGCGCACCGCCGCCGGCAGTAGGAAAGGTGCCAGGAACGCGAAAGCGCCCGCCCCTACAGGACGAGCGCTTTCGGCTGAAGCGTTGCTTAGATCGAGTATTCCGGAGCGGCCCAGACAATGACTTCGGGGTGCTCGTAGAAGCGGTAGCCCTGGCCGCGGACCGTGCGGACGGTGTTGGCGAGGCGGCCAAGCTTGGAGCGGAGGCGGCGGATGTGAACGTCGATGGTGCGCTCGTTCGGCACCTCTTCGGCGTTGCGCCACAGACCCTCAAGGAGTTCGTCACGACCCACGGTGCGGGTGCCGTTCTCGACGAGGTAGTTGAGGAGCTCGAATTCCTTGAACGTCAGGTTCAGTGATTCTCCGTCGAGGTGCACTTCGCGGCGGGCGAGGTCAATCAGCACGCCGGAGGGCCGCGCTTCCTGCTGGGGCGTCGGACGGGCAGCTTCGGTGCGCTGGCGTGCGGCGACGGTGGGGTCGCCGAACGTGGAACGCACGACGTCGAGTGCGGACCCAGGCGCGCCGGCTGGGGCGACTGCCACGGCAGCATAGCTCTCAGCACCGGTCACAAGCGACTGCGCATAGGCCCGGATTTCCTGGGCCAGCTTGGCAATGGAGGTGCCGGCTGCCGCTGCGGTTTCTTCGTCAATGCCCATGTAGAGCACAAAGCCGCGGGCCACATTGTCATTGGCAACGGGGCGGAGCCTGTCGGACTGGGCAATCACCGGAGTGGGCGCAGTCATGGGTGCCGGCTCGGCGGCAGGTACGGCGCGCAACTGGCCATAGGAGTTGGGGTTGTAACCCTGCGGAACGTAACCGGGAGCCTGCTGGCCTGCGCCCTGCTGGGCGGGGGCGTAGCCGGGGCGGTTGCCGAAGCCGGGGCGGAGCCCTGCGTTCGACGCGGCCTTGTTGGCGTTACGGACGGAGATGTGGACGTATCCAGATGCAACTGACATGGAGTGCTTACCTCAAAAGTGAATAGCCGTCATCGCGGCTTCGAATGCTGGTTGTCCCCGCAATGAGTTTGGGGAGGGGCGCCCAACGCGGGCTAGGGGGCGAATGCCTGAAACTTCTTGGGGTGGAAAGTTAGGCTTGCATTCGACAACAGCGGTCATCATGGCCAGCGGGTGTGCTGGACCAGGTTGCTGCGGCTGCAGGTGCTGTTGAGTTCTTGTTCACATTGGAAGTGTGCAACGTAACAATGGCAACACGCAAGTAACAAAGCGCCGAACCGTCCACATTTTGAGACGGAGGGGTCTATTGTGCCGTAAATCACAATTCAGCCGCGGTGATAAATGAACGCCATTTCATTCGACAAACACAAGAAATATTCGCCATTCACTGAATTTTATTCGGCTGATCGGGCATGATGTGCACCCACATTCCCGTGAAGCACCCAGCTGCGGAATCTCACGATCTGAAACACTCGTTGTCCAATCGCCGGGGGCCAAGTTCGGGAATTTTGGGCCGAAAATCTGCTACAAGCTGTAGAAACGTCGTTCTTAAGTCCCAATGCTTCCAGACTCCCACCCGTCTAGTGTTGACTTCACAGCATCCTCACAGGACAGGCAAAGCGGCCGCTAACCCGCACTACAGAGAGTTGACCCATGGCCTCCCCGCATTCCATGACCAACAATCTCCCCCAACTCTCCCACCCGGACGGTTCTCCGATCCGCGCCTTGGTGGTGGATGACGAACCCAGCCTCTCCGAACTTATGAGCATGGGCCTGCGAATGGCGGGGTGGTCAGTAGCAGTTGCCGGCGACGGCCCAGAGGCCGTGAAGCTTGCCAGGGAGTTCCGGCCCGACGTCCTGGTCCTGGATGTCATGCTTCCCGGATTCGACGGTGTGGAGGTCCTCAACCGCATCCGTGCGTTCGCCCCGGAAGTACCCGCGCTCTTCCTCACAGCCAAGGACGCCGTGCAGGACCGCATCGTTGGCCTGGCCGCCGGCGGCGACGACTATGTCACTAAACCCTTCAGCATGGAAGAAGTCCTCCTTCGCCTCCACCGCCTGGTCCAGCGTTCCGGCGTGGCCGCCATGGACACTGCCGAGCTGGTGGTGGGCGACCTCACCCTGAACGTGGACACCCGCGAAGTCACCCGTGCCGGGGAGGACATTTCCCTCACCGCCACCCAGTTCGAACTTCTGCGGTACCTCATGGAAAACCCCAAACGGGTGGTCAGCAAAGCCCAGATCCTGGACCGGGTGTGGAACTACGACTTCGGTGGACAGGCCAACATCGTAGAGCTCTACATCTCCTACCTACGCAAGAAGATCGAAGCCAACCACCCCCCGATGATCCACACCATCCGCGGTGCCGGCTATGTCATCAAGCCCGCGGACTAGGCATTGAGCACCCCTTCAGGAATGGCCAAAAAGTCCCACCGCAGATGGCTTAGCCCCTCCACGTGGCACCTGCGCACCCGGCTGGTCCTGGTCGCCATGGCCTTGCTGGTCGCCATTTGCGCTGCCGTGGGAGTGGTTAGCTACGCCTCCATGGACATGGTGTTCAATAAGCAGCTCGACAGGCAGCTGGAGCAGGCGTCAAGCCGCGCGACCAGCTTCGGCAGGCCGCCGTCGAACTTCCCGTCCTCCCCCTCCGGAAGGCCGGACCCGCTGGAAGCGCGCGGCCAGGCCGCTGGAACGCTGAACGCACGGATTGATGGAACGACCGTGATCAATCCAGGCATTCTTGAGGCTTCTGGCAAGCGGGCCGAACTCTCGGCGGACGACAAGCAGATTCTGTTGTCGTTGCCCCGGGACAACCGGCCTGTGGACCGATCGCTCTCCTATGGGGATTACCGGCTCGTGGCTGTCGAAACTGCCGGCGACGTGATCGTGACCGGGCTGCCGCTCGCGGACAAGCAAAGCGCCGAGGCCTCGCTGGTGTGGACCATGGTGTTGGTGTCGTTGGGCGGACTGGTTGTGATCGGCCTCGCGGGCACCGTCATCATCCGGCGGACCATGCGGCCGTTGGAGCAGCTCTCCGAGGTGGCCACCAAAGTCTCGCGCCTCCCTCTCGACGCCGGTGAGGTGGCACTTGCGGTGCGGGTCCCGCCGTCGGCCGCCCATCCCGGAACGGAAGTCGGCAGCGTTGGCCATGCCCTCAACCAGATGCTGAACAACGTCTCCAGTGCCTTGGAAGCCCGCCAGGAAAGCGAAACCAAGGTGCGCCAGTTCGTCGCGGACGCGTCGCACGAACTCCGAACGCCGCTTACGGCCATCCGCGGTTACACCGAACTGCTGAGGATGACCGAGAACTTCACCGATGACGGCCGAAAGTCGCTGGCACGCGTCCAGAGCCAGTCCGAACGGATGACAACCTTGGTGGAGGATCTGCTGCTGCTTGCCAGGCTGGACGAAGGCCAGCCGCTCAGGATCACGGACGTGGACCTTACCCAGTTGGTGATTGAAACTGTCAGCGATGAGAAAATCATGGCACCGGAGCAGATCTGGCAACTCCAACTCCCGGATGAGCCCGTCACGGTCCGCGGCGACGCTGCGCAACTGCACCAGGTCCTGGCCAATCTCCTCTCCAATGCCCGTAAACATACCGACGCCGGCACCACGGTGGTCACCAGCGTCACGCTCTCCGCCGACGGCAGCCCAGTGGTGTCCGTAACGGACAACGGGCCCGGCATTCCAGCGGATTTCCAAGGCCGGATCTTCTCCCGCTTTGCCCGCGCCGACGCCGCGAGATCGGGGTCTGAGGGCACGTCAGGGCTGGGTTTGTCGATCGTTGAATCCATCGTGGCAGCGCACGGCGGCAGCGTGCACGTGGCGTCCCGTCCAGGGCGCACGGAATTCACCCTTCGATTCCCTGCCGTCGCCACCGAACAGAAGTTACGAACCCAGCAAGGCGACTCACCGTCGTCGTGATCTCTGTTACCTAAATGTGACTTCTGCGAATTCCTCCTGTACCGTCGAAAAGGTGGGTCGCCCCAACTGACCCGCATCCGGGATGCGCCGAGCTCTGCCACTTCCCGGAGTCCGTACTTACTCCGAGGCAGAGACGGGGGACCCAGAGTCTCCGGGTCCAGGCATTTATGCCGGACCCTTGGGGTGAAGCCGCAGCGTGATGCGCGGCCGGATGACCTCATCCGAACCCGACAGCTAACTCCGCAGGCGCTGAGAGGTAATCACACATGTCTGAATTTAATGATCAGACGCGCCCTTCCGCGCGTCACCGCGATGAGCACAACGCACCGTTGACCAAGTCGCAGGCTGTCCTCAAGAACGCTGCCCGCCAGGGCAAGTCCGGCCACCGCATGTCGGTTGTTGCCGGTGTTGTAGCTGCTGCGCTGGGCGTTGCATCGCTCGGTACTGCTGCCAACGCCGCCCTGACCCTTCCCGAGGTAAGCCGCGTTGCAGAGACCCAGGCGAATGCCCAGGTCAGCAACAACAAGACAGCTGAAATCTCCGCTTCCTTGGATGCAGCCGCCGCAAAGGGCGCCGCTGACAGGGCAGCCGTGGACAAGGCCGCAGCCGAAAAGGCCGCAGCCGAGAAGGCCGCGGCGGACCAGGCAGCCGGTGAAAAGGCTGCCGCCGAGAAGGCCGCTGCGGACCAGGCCGCCGCCGAAAAGGCCGCCGCCGATGCTGCAGCCAAGCAGGCCGCCGACGCCGCTGCTGCCGCCGCCGCTGCCGAAGCTGCAGCTGCTGCTGCCGCCCCCAAGGCCGTGGACGATCCCGCCGCTGCCAAGGCCTACGCTGCCAGCATCCTTGGCAACTACGGCTGGAGCGCCAGCGAAATGACTGCGCTGAACACCCTGTGGGAGAAGGAATCCAACTGGAGGACGACCGCCACCAACGCTTCCAGCGGTGCTTACGGCATTGTCCAGTCGCTGCCGGCTAGCAAGATGGCAACCGCGGGCGCTGATTGGCAGACCAACTACCAGACCCAAATCAAGTGGGGCTTGAACTACATCAAGGAACGCTACGGATCCCCGTCGGCCGCCCTGGGCTTCCACTTGGCCAACAACTGGTACTAAGCCAGACTGCTTGATTACCGCGCCGGTTGCCACCGCCCGCACCAGTACAGACTGGAGCGGATGGCGGGAACCGGCGCGGTTTTCGCGTTACACAAACTCCGGTTCGGCCTCCACCGCGCCGCGCACCGCCGCGATGGACGCCGCAACATCCCCTGCATCCGTGGTCCAATTACTCACCGAAATCCTGAGGATTTCACGGCCACGCCACGAGGACCCGGACATCCACACCGCGCCCTCAGCCATCAGCCGTTGCGTGACACGGTGTGTGCGGTCATCACTGCCGAAGCTCACCGACACCTGCGTGAACACGACGTCGTTGAGCACCTCGACACCCGGGATAGCGGCGAGTCCCTCGGCCAACGCGCGGGCATTCGCAGCGAGCCGGTCCACCATAGAGATCACCCCGTTACGGCCCAGTTGCCTCAGCGCCGCCCACACAGGGATGCCCCGGGCACGGCGGGACATCTCAGGCACTTTCTCGAAAGGATCTCCCGGGCCGGCATCCGTAGCAATGAGGTAACTTGTGTGAACACTGAAAGCACGCCTCAAGGCTTCCGGCCTCGCAACGATGGCCAAGCCGCAGTCGTAAGGAACATTCAGCGTCTTGTGGGCATCCGTGGCCCAGGAATCTGCTTCCTCTACTCCCGCCAGCCGGGCCCGCAGCGTCGGGCTAACGGCGGCCCATAAACCAAAAGCACCATCCACGTGCACCCATGCGCCGCGATCGTGGGCCACCGCAATGGCTTCCTCCATGGGATCAAAGGCGCCGGAATGCAGGTTGCCCGCTTGCAGACAGACCAGTGACAGTCCTGGTTGCTGGTCCATGGCCTCGGCAAGTGCGTCGGGGAGAATCCGTCCTTCCTCGTCGGCATCTACGGGCACGCAGGCACCCAATCCGAGATACCGCAACGCCAGGTCCACTGCGGCGTGCCGCTCCCTGCCCGCAAAGGTGGTGATGCGTGGGGCGCCTGTCAGCCCCAGCGCCTCAAGGTCCCAACCCGCCTCGTCCATCAGATATTGGCGGCCCGCTGCCAACCCCACGAAGTTGGCGGTGGTGGCGCCGGTGGTGAATCCGACGTCGGCACTTGCCGGAAGGTGGAGTAGGTCCAGCAACCACGCGGCAGCAGATTCCTCGATGGCAGCAGCCGCGGGGGTTGCAAAGCGGAGACCTGTGTTCTGGTCCCACGCCGAGACCAGCCAGTCGGCAGCCATGGCAGCGGGCAGGGTTCCACCCATGACCCACCCAAAAAAGCGTCCGGACTGGATGGCCATCAGGCCCGGCTCAGCCAGTGCAGCGAGCTCATCCACAACCTCTGCCGGATCAGTGGCCTCATCCGGCAGGCGGGGCAGGATACTCTTAGCCACCTGGTCGGCGGTTGAATCCGGGCGGACTGAACGTGTGGGTACCGACGCGAGCCAATCACCGGCGTGGGCCATGGCCCGCTCCAGTGCGGCACCGTACGTCTCCGGCATCGCAGACATGCGAACAGCCTACGCCCGGTTCACCGACTGGAACACCCTCTGCGGACAGCGGCTGACTGAGCCCCGGCGGAACTACAGCGTGAGCGTGAGGAGGTGCCCGCCGTCGTCGTCCTTTACCGAGGTGACCGTCACGTCCGAGTAGTCCGGGATGCGCCACATGCCGTCTTCAAGATGACCGGCGTCGCCTACTACCACGGTCCGCATCCCGGCTGCGCGCGCCGCAGCGATACCGGCTGGCGCATCTTCGAAGACCACGACGTCGGCCGGGTCGACTCCCAGCAGGGTGGCCGCCTTGAGGTAGCCCTCCGGGTGCGGCTTGCCGAGGGTTACGGCCTCTGAGGTAACGGTGGTGGTTGGCATGGAAAGCCCGGCAGCCTTCATGCGGATGCCCGCGAGGATATGGTCGGCTGAGGTGACCAGCGCGATCGCTTCGTCCGGCAAGGCACTCAACAGCGCTTCGGCGCCCGGCAGTGCAATCACGCCGTCTGTCCGCGTGCGCTCCATGGCGTCCAACTCAGCAGTCAGAGCCACGACGTCGGCACCCGCCGGAGCATAACGGCGCACCGTATCGCCGGAACGGACACCGTGGGAGGTCCGGAGAATCTCCTCGATGTCCAAGCCGTAGCGGCCAGCGAACTCAGACCACACCTGCTCCACGATGGCCGTGGAATCGACCAGTGTGCCGTCCATGTCGAAGAGGACGGCGCGGACGGTCAGCACTGATGGTTGGGAGACGGGCTCGGCAGGATGGCTCATGGTTCCATCCTGCCGCACGCTCATGGGATGGTGCTGAAGTATGACTTAGCCGTTCGGCCGCTGCGGAAGGTACTGCACCGCCCACTGGTTGCCGTCAGGGTCAGCGAAGTAAACAAAGTGACCCCAATCCTGGACGTCGACGTCGCTGACCTCCACGCCGTTGGCCTTGAGGTGCTCGTGGGCCTTGTTGATGTCCGCCACCACCATTTGCAGGTTGGGCGCAGAACCCGGAGGGGCGTCGGTGAGACCTTCACCGATGGCGATGGAACACGCCGAACCCGGAGGAGTCAGCTGCACAAAGCGGATGCCGTCCGTGGGACGCTCATCAAAATCCGCGTTGAAACCAACCTTGTTGACGTAGAAGTCCTTCGCGCGATCGACGTCTGAGACAGGGACAAATACCAGTTCAAGTTTCCAGTCCATGCGCCACAGGCTAACGGGGCGAGCCGGAAACCGGTAGGGGTCTCCCTTTAACCGGCCACGCCGTAGAGGCGGTCTCCGGCGTCGCCCAGGCCCGGCACGATGTACGACTTTTCGTTGAGCTTCTCGTCAATCGAGGCCAGGACGATTTTCACGTTGGCGTCGGAGAGCTCTTCCTCAAGCTTGGACAACCCCTCAGGAGCGGCCAGCAGGCAGATGCACGTGACGTCGGAAGCGCCTCGCTTAAAGAGGAACTTAATGGCCTCACGCAGGGTGCCGCCGGTTGCGAGCATGGGGTCCAGGACGAAGATCTGGCGACCGGTGAGGTCTTCAGGGAGGCGCTCGGCGTAGGTGATGATGTCCAGGGTTTCTTCATCGCGGGCCATGCCCAGGAAGCCGACCTCGGCCGTGGGGACCAGCTTGGTCATGCCCTCAAGCATGCCCAGCCCTGCGCGGAGGATGGGGACAACCAGCGGAGTGGGCTTGGTGAAAGCCGTGCCGATGGTGGTGGTGACGGGGGTCTCGATCTCGACTGGCTGCGTCTTGACCTCGCGGGTGGCTTCATAAGCCAGGAGGGTGACGAGTTCTTCAGTGAGTTGCCGGAAGACCGGTGAAGGGGTGTTCTTATCCCGCAGTACGGTGAGCTTGTGAGCGACCAGCGGGTGGTCCACGACGAGTGTGCGCATCCCCCAAAACTATCATTGAGACATGAGCGCCACCGAGCCGTATCACGCAGACCACATGGCCTGGATGGGCCTTGCCCTCGACGAGGCCCGGTTGGCGCTGAAAACGGACGACGTACCGATCGGCGCCGTGGTGATGGGGCCCGACGGCGGCGTGCTGGGTTCCGGACGCAACGAACGCGAAGCGCACGGGGACCCGACGGCCCACGCTGAGGTGGTTGCGATCCGCCAAGCGGCTGCTTCGCTGCGCCAGCGCGCGGCGGAGGCGGGCTCGGACGGTGACGGTTGGCGGCTTGAGGACTGCACCCTGGTGGTAACCCTTGAGCCGTGTGCCATGTGCGCCGGGGCCATCGTCCTGGCCAGGATCCCCCGCGTCGTGTTTGGCGCGTGGGACGAGAAGGCGGGAGCGGTGGGTTCCGTGTTCGACATCCTCCGCGAGCGCCGTCTCAATCACTGGGTGGAGGTCTACGCGGGTGTGCGGGAGGGAGAATGCGCGGCCCTGCTGAAGGAGTTCTTCGCCTCTCATCGCGTGCCCGGCGGGAGTAACTACCCGGCCTGATCCTCTTCTTTGCAGGAGTAGCAATGCCAGTCGCCTTCAACCACACCATCGTCTACGCAACGGATAAGCACGCCTCAGCCGAATTTCTGGCGCGCATCTTCGGACTTCCAAAGCCGCAGCCCATGTGGTCCTTTGTCACTGTTTCCCTGGAGAACGGCGTCGCGTTGGACTTCCTTGAGGCGTCCGGGGAGATAGCGCCCCAGCACTACGCCTTCTTGGTCAGCGAAGAGGAGTTTGACCAGATCTTCCTCCGGATCACGGCCGAGCACGTTCCTTATTGGGCGGACCCTGCCCGTTCCCGCGCGAACCAGATCAACCACAACGACGGCGGCCGCGGCATCTACTTTTCCGATCCGGACGGGCACTTCCTGGAAGCCATCACCCGTCCGTACGGTTCGGGTTGAGTTGGTCCTTGAAGGCGTCAGCGGCCGGCTCGGGAGTGAGGGTGGCTGCGGCGGGCGCTGTGGCGGTCATGCGCCCATTCTGCACCCTCGGACGCTGCTACGTGATGGCTTTCAGGACCGTCGCGGCAGTGGCGTCCCAGCCGCGGAGGTGCTGGCGGGCTTGGAGGGCATTGTTGCGCCAGCGCTGCTGCAGGGCGGGGTCAGTGAGCCAGGCGCGGAGTGTCATTGTCAGGGTGTTGAGGTCGCTGAGGTCCAGCGCTGCACCCGCTCCTGTGTCACCGAGGGCCTCGACTGCCCCGGTCCCCTGCCGGACAATCACCGGGACGCCGTGGGCCAAGGATTCTGTGACCACCATGCCGAAAGATTCGGATTGCGACATGAGGACGCTGAGATCCGCCGCGTTCCACTGATCCTCGAGAGCTTTGCCGGTCAGCTCGCCGGTGACGGTGATGAGGTTTTCAAGGCCGTAACGCTCGACGGCGGCCCTCACCTCAGCTGCGTACCTCGGGTCTACGTCCTCCGAGCCTATGAGGGCGGCGGTCCACTCGAGGTCTCGCAGGGCGGCGAGTGCCTCTACCAAGAGTGTTTGGCTCTTGTTCGGCAGCAGTGCGGCCACGGCTACGATGTGCCCTGGCTGCGACCCCTTGGCGGGGTCTGCTTTGTCGGCCCCGGGCGGGGCGATGACAAGGTTCTGCGTCCCGTGCTTCGTCGCAAGCTCCGCTGCTGAATGGGCGCTGGGGCAGATGATTCCCGCTGCCGCAGCCAGCGCCTTGGCCTCAAGGTCATCGTGGTCCGCCAACGCCATGTGGGACAGGATCCAGACTTTGGTTCCTTTACCCGCGGCGCCGGCGATTTCATCTGGTGCCCCACCCGCCACCAAGCCATCGGCAATCACCGTTGCGCCGCCGTCGAGCGCTTCCGCGAATCGCTGCCGGTCCGCTGGGCTGCCAACCGGCCAGTCGCCGTCGACCACTACCGTCTCGATGTCCGCGCCCAAGGCGATCAGATGCTCGGCAAGCTTGGCGTTGTACTTGTTGCCGCCGGAGCCGTGCCGGACGTTCCCCGGGACCAGGAAGCGCACGTGCATCTACTTGGCCGGGAGCTCCAGCGAGTAGCCGGCCCAGGCATCGGGGTTTTCGCGGAGGATGACGTCGATGCCGCTGAGTGCCGGTCCGTCGGCGGTGTCCTGGATCCGGTTGGCCATGGCGTCGGCGATGTGCTTGGCGAGGGCCTCGGTGGTGGAGAGCTTGCCCTTGAACGCCGGGTGCTCATCCAGGTTCTTGTAGTTCAGGTCCTCCAGGATTTCCTCAAGGATGCCGCCCGCTGCGCCAATGTCCAGGACGATTGCGTCGTCGTTGAGATCCGGGCGACGGAAACTGACTTCGGCCACAAACGTTGCACCATGGAGGCCTTGGGCCGGGCCGAACGCTTCGCGGGGAAGGCTGTGAGCGATCATGAAGTGGCGTCGGACGGTCAGGCTGAACATGTACTAATCCTCCGGGGTGGGATAGGCGACCACGTGGCAGAAACCGCCGGGCCGTTTGAACAATTTAACAAGTGTGGTGGGCAGGTTCTGGAACTGGCATTCGCTGCTCAGGAACGTGTCGAACATCGGGTCCTTGAGCTGGTTTGCAGCCTCCTGCAGGCGCTCGGCGTTGCTCCGGCGATGCCTTCTAGGCAGGGCTACCGCACCCACCTGGCTGGAACGGATGTTCAGCCTGCGGGCGTGGAAGTCCTCGCCGAGTGGGAGGGTAACTTCCTTGTCGGCAAACCAGGAGAGCTCGATGACGTCCGAGTCGTCGCCGGCCAGTTGAAGGCTCAGCTTGAGGCCGTCGTTGGAGGCTGAGCAGTGGAAGACGATGTCGTTGTCGGCTTGTGCGTTTTCGGGAAGGGCGAAATCGATGCCGAGTGTTTCCGCGAGTTTTTGCTTTTCCGGGTCCGCGTCAACCATTTGCAGGCGACCGAGCGGGTACTTCCGCAGGAGCGTCGCCAAGACCCCACCCACCAGGCCACCCCCGACGACGGCGACACGGTCACCCAGCCTCGGTCCGGCTTCCCAGAGGGCATTGATGGCGACTTCCACGATGCCCGTGAGCACCGCGCGACGGGCAGGGACATCCTCGGGGATGGCCGTGAGCTGGCTTGTGGGAACGATGTAGAAGTCCTGATGGGGATGAAGGCTGAAGACGGTTTTTCCTACCCACTCTTCCGGTCCTTGCTCTACCGTCCCCACACTCAAATAGCCGTACTTCACCGGGCCTGGGAAGTCACCTTCCTGGTGCGGGGCCTGCATCAGGTCAGCAACGCGTTCCGGGACCCGACCTTCGTGGACCACACGCTCCGTGCCTCGGCTGACACCTGAGTACAGGGTCCTGACGAGGGCTTCTCCTTCTTGCCTTGCTGGCAGGTCTTCCGGGCGCAGCTCACCATCGCCCGTCTCAGTGACCCAATAGGCGTGGGCTTCGTGCTCTTGTTTCCGTTCGTGTTCCTGAGAAATCGTCATGATGCTTACGAATCTATCGGTGCGGAGCTGTGGACGGAAGTTGGCGTGGATTGAAGGGTGCGCCACCTGCTTATTGGGCAGGGTCCAGAGGGGCTCGTTTTGGGGAACCGGGCCAATCTCGGGTAGCCTATTTCAGTTGGTGACGTGTCCGAGCGGCCGAAGGTGCAACACTCGAAATGTTGTTTGGTGTAAAAGCCAACGTGGGTTCAAATCCCACCGTCACCGCCAATGAGAAAGGCCCTGCTTCCCTTTGTTTACAAGGGAAGCAGGGCCTTTCTTCATCTCTGAATCAGGAGCTTGCCCACATTTTGCCCACACTTGATTGTGAAACGGCGTGATCTAGAGCGTCCGAAACTGAGTCCAGATCACCGTCGAAGAGATTCGTTCGCTGACTTGTCGGTAGGCGTCTTGGATGAAGTCTTCAAGGTCTTGTCGTCCGATGCGCCAGACGTTGCGGCCCCGATCTGGATGCCTTTGAGCTGGCCCGTCTTGAGCATGGCGCGGATCTGAACGTCAGTGGTCGCTAACTCCTCCGCGACCTGCTCAATCGTCAGGAAACGGCGCTTATTGATTTCATGGGGCATTCATCCATCCTAAAGTCCTGTAGCGGTGGAGTCCGTTGGCCGGATTCCACGGGTTATGCTAATCGTTGGATTAATTGTTCGCTTTATGGGGGTACGGGCATGAGTTTTACCTTTAATGACAGCGCGACTGTCGGGATCGTCTTTAATGATGGCGCTGCCGACGCTTTGATCAGTGCTGCTGATTCAGCGGATCAGGTTCTGCGTGGCGAAGGTGGATTCCTGGACGGGGCCATGGATCATGCCGTGGAGGACTTCAAAGGCGGATGCGCGCAGCTATTCACCCAGGCTTGTGCCATCAGGGCTGATGACCGCGCCAGGCTTGCCGGTGTTCTCGCGATGTTGGCCGAGGACGTCCGGCAAGCAAAGCTCAAAGCGCAGGAGGAGAAGTCCCGGCTAAAAAAGCTCACCGCCTGGCGGCAACGCGCCGATGCCCGTGAACGGGAACTGGCGTCCCTCGACCCAGCCCGCCAGTCCGTGGCCCTGCTGAGCAAGGTAAATGATCCGAAACCCGAGGAAACGCGGGTCGCGCCACCGACGATTTCAGCGGTGTTTTCCGCACACGACCGGGCCCGGTTCGCCGGTGGATCGGGAGGCGGAACAAGCTCGGCTGATCCTGGAAAGCTGCGCGGGTTCGTGTCCCAGTCCCGCGCCTCCGCGAACATCCTGGACGCAGAGCTGGGGAGAATCCGGAACGCGTGGAGCGCATTCACCGCAGCGTGTTCCTGGGTGAACAGCGGCATTGTCACGTTCGTGTCCGGCTTCGAGCAGCTGCTGGCTGAGAATGCCGCTGACGCGGTGTGGCTTGAGCACATCGCCGCGGCATTCGAAACAGCCGGCAGCGGGTCCATGGCCGACATCATGCTCAACAGCGCCCTCATACAGTACGCACCACCGGGGCAAGTCGGTTTGACCGACATCGGGGCCCTAAACGTCGATCAACTGAAAGCCTGGCTCGCCGCGCCTGCGAACAAAGACCAGCTACAAGGGCTCCTGCAACAACCTGGCCTGGACCCCGGGGCGATAGCAAAGTGGTGGGCCGGTCTGGGCCACAAAATGGTCGGCCGGGCAATGGAACCCGGCGAGGCTCAGTTGCTCCTGATCGACGCCCTCCCGGCGGTTCTTGGGAACCTGAACGGAATCACCGCGACTGCCCGGCATGAGGCCAATCTCAAGCGTCTCTTCACCGAGCAGGACCGAATCAACGCTGAACTGGCCAGTACGCCTCGATTCCTGCCCGCCAGCCAAGGCCTGTCCATCACCAACCCGGCCTGGACACTGCTGCAAACCCAGCAGAAAGCCCTTGACGGCATCCGTGGGGCTCTTGTCAACGCCGGAGCCTCTGGCGATGCTGTCCTGCTCGGTTTCGACCTGACTAATGGTTCTCCGAAGGCGCAGGTTTCTGCGGGTAACCCGGACACGGCTGACAACGTTACCTACGCCGTGTCCGGCATGCTCATTACACCCCAAAGCGGCTTCAACGACTGGGCTCAAAACGCCTATGACCTACGGGCTAAACAGCGCGACGTTGATCCAGGAAAGTCCTTTGCCGTGGTGGCGTGGATCAACTATGAACCGCCCACTGTCCCGACCGTGAACAGCGGCGATGCCGCCCAGGCCGGTGCCAGCCGGTTTATCGCGGACCTTCATGGGTTCAACGCCGTCAGAGAGGGTTTGGGTAACAGGACCCCGGAGACCCTGCACGTACTGGCCCATTCCTACGGCACCACTGTGACGTCCAACGCCCTTGCCGCCGCGAAATTGGACGTCGCCTCCTTCACGATGCTCGGCTCCGCAGGCATAGAAAAAGAGATCCAGAACGCCGGAGATCTCCACGTGCCCGCCGGGCAGGTCTACGCCAGTGAAGCGGAAGGCGACGGCCTAGCTAGGTGGGGTCGCCACCTGCGCCAGGATCCGCGCATGGAATCCTTTGACGCAAAAGTCTTCTCCTCAGAAGAGGCAACCATCGACGGGACCCAGTATCAAGGCATCACAGAACACAACTCCCTCGTACACAGAGAAGACGGCGACGGCTACGGGTACCTCGACAAGAACACCACGGCACTATATGAGGCGGCCCTCACAACAACAGGTCACGGAGACCGAGTCCTGCCAGGGGAAAGACCTGAACCGCCCTATGTTGGAGCTGCGGCATACAAATAGCCCAGAAAGAGTGAACTACATGCACCATGAACCCCGGACGAGACTGAAAACCCTGCGCGTGACTATCGCGTTGTTCTGCGCGGCCGTTGCACTGAGCGCCTGCACACCCACCATGGAGAACCCTATGACCGGCTCAGCCAATCCCAGCGATCCTGCAACCGTCAAAGCCCAGGTCGAGCAACTCAAACAAGCCCTCAGGGACGTCCAGGCTCTCCAGACCGAAACACAAAGGGTTATCGGAGCCCAAAAATGGGCGCCCTTTGAGAACCCAGTTAACGGCGGATGTAGAACCAATGATGGAAAGGAAGGTGTCAACTACAGGGTAATCATGGATACTACGGAAACGCTTGACCTGGACGACTCTGTAAAATCAGTGAAATCCTTTTGGGAATCCAAGGGCTTCACCACCCGTACCGAAACCAACCCCCAGGATCCAGGCGTCATCCGCCTCTACGCTGACAAAAACGGCGGACACCTTCTGTCGTTCTCTGCAAACCTCAAGGGGTCCAGCCTCGACATGGACACCGTCTGCATCGCCGGAGACCAAACCGCAATCTACAAGGAGCTGTATCCCGAAATTTACGGGGCCCCTTCCAACCCCAGCCCCTCTCCGACCGCAAAGTAGAGCCGTTTCTTTTCCGAGTCGGGAACACAACGAGTATTTCCTCCGAGGCTTATCTCATATTTGCCGGTGGTGATTCCCATAACGAATTTTTCGGGGCCGGATACGACAGTTCGTCTGACGAAGTTCTCACCTTCGTCACCGGCATAGTTCACGGCGTCATCCGGAAAACCGCCATTTTGGAACGGAGAACCTGCAGCGCGGAATCGGCTCTGATCAGGGAGAACGTGCACGCCAACCTGACGGCCTGGCCAGGTGGGTCTCCTGGGTGTCTTGCCGTCGGAGCTGCCCGTCGCTTCGGGCCGCTATCGATTAGCGCGTGTATGGCCTCCAGGCGTCAAGGACGGTGATGAGCGGCCTTATCTCCCCATTCGCCTGAGTTATTGCGGCGTCGCACGCTTCGCTCTGTTTGTCCTCGCAGGCGGTCGGCGCTGGGTTCTTAGCCAAGACATCCAAATTGGTGAGAGTGCGAGCAACCAGGCTCTGCACCTCCGCAGGAGGAGTAGGCATTTTTCGCATCTGGGCCGCTGCTTGCTTGGCAGTCAAAGCAACCGTACTGACCGTATAGCCGCAAGTGGTCCGCTTGGCGAAATCAATGGCAGTGTCCCCTATCGACGCCAAGGCACACTCAACAATGTTGTCTTCGTACTCCCGCCAGGCCTCTTCTCGTTCAGTGATGATGCTCGCGAACTGAGCAACGGAGGCAGCGGGGGTTGGTGTGGGCGTGGCAGTTGCTGATGGTGCCTGGTCTGCCTGCGCAGCCCCACCGGGCCCGCCGCAACCAGCAGGCTAAAGAAATCCCAGAACTGGCCGCACATCATGCTTGGCGGGAGCCTCCGCTTCACCTCAGGGGACATTGACGCAATCCAGTCGATGAACCGGAAGTCGTCAGCCCCAGAGGAATCCCCGCGGCGGGCGCCGCGGATCCCCAGGCGTGGAGAGGCTCAGCGCCCAAGGATTCCCAAGAGGGCCTAGTGCCCACAGTTTGCCCACAACCACAGTGAATCATCGTTATACAACATGGTGTATTTCGGCGTAATCTCGGGGTTCCTCTTGCCCTGACTCAGCTCGGAGAGGTTTCAAATCCCACCGTCACCGCCAATGAGAAAGGCCCTGCTTCCCTTTGTTTACAAGGGAAGCAGGGCCTTTTCTTTTGCCAGAATCAGGCTGGTGGGCACATTTTGGGCACATTCGCCTGAGAGACGGCGTGATCTAGAGCGTCTGAAACTGAGTCCAGGTCCCCGTCAAAGAGATCCGCATAGACATCTAGCGTCATCGCGGCCGAGCTGTGTCCGAGCATCTTTTGCACCGCCTTCACATTGGCGCCGGCGGATACAGCGAAGCTTGCGGCGGAGTGGCGGAGATCGTGCGGAGTGATCCTGGGAATCCCGGAACGCTTCACGGCGCCAGCAAACCAACTCATGTTGTCCTCGTGCACGCGGGCCAGCCGTAGATGGTGCCCGTCCTCACCGGGGAACACCAGATCCTCGCGAGAAGCTTCCGCCCCGGAAGGTGCAGTCTTCGAAGCTCTTGCGGGTGTAACTGTGCTCATACGTCACCATCCGAAGGCGCATCTTCTAGGTTGCCAGCGGCGATTCATTCGCTGACTTGTCGGTAGGCGTCATGGATGAAGTCTTCTAGGTCTTGGCGTCCGATGCGCCAGACGTTGCGCCCACCGATTTGGATGCCTTTGATCTGGCCGGTCTTGAGCATGGCGCGGATCTGAACCTCGCTGGTCGCCAATTCCTCCGCTACCTGCTCAATCGTCAGGAATCGCGGGCTCGGCTTATCGTCTTCAGGCATAAGGAGAACGCTATAAACAGGAGAACGGCTAGTGACCGACAATAAGGACTGAATGGCGAACATCGGGTGTGGTCGCCGCCTGGAGTTATTGCGTGAGGCCTTCTCGAACGACTAGGCCTTCGTCTCCGGGGAGTACTTTGCCTTGTTTGCGTTCTGCTTCGTCTTCGTCGTTCAAAGTAACTGCGTCGCCCAGTGAGCACGGGGCAGTAGCACCTATGCTGTACGACTTGTCAGATGCATCAGTGTCGAACTCAGCCCGAACTACGGGACCGCCCTCTGCGAAGACGGTCGGGTGTGTCGTTGGATTTACGGTGCGTACGGTCATGCCCAGTGATTTCCAATACTCGGCTACGCGTTTGGCGTCTTCAACATGGTTCGTTCCTTGGGGTGCCCAGCGGTCGTAACCATAGCTGGCTCCCTTCTCGCCCGACCCTAGGGAGCACTCCTGCGCCCACGCGACGCCGTTACGGGGCCACCAGCCAGTGACGTCGAGCTGCTTGGTGGTGTTGACGACGAGTTCGACCGCCCGGTCCCGCCCTTCCCTTGCGCTGATTGTCTTTTCCGGTGTCGCTTTGTCTGACATTGTCGCGTTTGGCTCCTTCTCAGCGCATGCGGTTATTGTCATTCCCATCATTAGCACGGCCGTCACGGCCATGAGGATCCTAAAATACGTCTTAACCGCTGGCATTCGACATTCCTTCCAGTCGGGCCTTTTGCAGATCAGTCGGCCCCAGCGGGACATACGGGGTGATCTTCTCGATTTCTCCCCTGATTGCCCAGGCTACATTTTTTAGAGACTCTGTTCGCTCGTCAAAATATCCGGCCTGTTCGCCACCATCAGACATGAGACCGTTGTGGTCGGTGACGGGCCGTCCGGCGTCGCCGCCGGTATCAGTGCCGAAGGCGTGGGAACCAAACTCCGGTTTGATCGGGTTCACGTGGTGGTCACGGCTGTTTTCCCGGCCAGTCCAGGCCCGCTGGTCACCGCTTTCGGTTTCGCCAGGTATCTTGTCGCGCGCATGACCGGAGTATACGTGTCCTGCGTTGAGGTCAGCGGCGGTATGGACGTTATCGGGCAGCCCTGCCGAGCCGAGCGTGAGTATGTCCCTCGCGATGTCCTTCTGCGCGACGGGAGCGGTGACCGGCACCTATCATGACTTCACGCGCAAGTTCAAATCCCAGCGTCACCCTCAGCAGGGATGTCCGGAACGATGATCGCAGTATGATACTCGACCCATTCGCCCTTCCTCCCTTCCCGATATAGCCGATCCGCAACCCGCTGACACTCCTGCAAATCGTTCCAAGGACCGCGCGGATCTACCCCAACGGCACCCGCCAACTCCTTTGCCGATACGACTCGGGGATGTCCGGGGTATGTCAATACCTCGTACATATGATCTCCCCGCAGGAGCAAACCCTTGCGAACCGGAACAGCAACCAATCGCAGATATATGTTTCCCTCGATGTACATCAATGTTCCTATCTCAGATCCCACGCAGGTTGCAGATCCTGGCTATAGCCCGAATATCCAGCTACCTGTGCCTGCTCCATGTCGTAGTAATTGCTGGAGGGCAAGGCGCCTGGTCCTCTTGGGTTCAGGGCAGGACTGGGCGCTCCAATGTCCACAATTTGGTGGCCCTGCATCATTTGATAGTTAATCCACTTCTTGTTGGCCCAAAGATGGATTCCATCATGGACCGAATTAGGAAGATGTCGGTAAGTGAAGTTGTAGACCGTTTCAGGAAGCGCCGTGTAGGTCCCATAGCCGTGGGCGCTGCCGTAGGGATGCACTCTTTGATCCATCATCCGACCCATGACTACAGTGTCTGCGCCGGCATTCCTTGTGACTGCCCCCATGATTCCCTGGCTGATCCTTTGGCCGGCCGCCCCACCGACACCGCCAGTAGCAGCACCTAGAACTGTCCCTTGGGCAGTGGCTCCCAGGGCCCCTGCTATGGTGTGCGGGCCAGGGCCTGAGTAGTACCCATACGTACTTTGGATACCGCCGCTAATGCCGCCCGAACTGGCCCCGGCCACCAAGGTCGCCTTCATCCCGTTCAAACCAGCGCGAGCGGCGATGCTGGCGCCGCCGAAACCTCCGAGGGCTCCGCTGAGGGCAACTTGGCCCCAATTTACCTCTCCAGTAGTTGCCTTCTGAATGATTGTGTCGGCGCCCGCTCCGATGAGCATCATCCCCGCCGGGCCACCGACGCCAGTGGCCATCAGAACACCACCGGCGATCACCATCGCACCACCAGCCAAATACTCCCAGTTGTCGCCGAGCCATTCCCCTGCGGCGGCGAGGGCGCCGCGGGAGGAGCCGTCGTAGGCTTTCAGGTCCGCGTCGGTGAGTGGCCGCAGTCCGGTGGGGTCGGTGGTGTTGAGGGGATTGTTCCCGGCGTAGGAGTAGGGGTTGCCGTCCCAGCCCGCTCCCAGGACGGGGGCGAGGGGGTCGGTGGACAGGAATCCCCTGGTCGCCGGGTCGTACGCCCTGGCGCCGAGCCATTCGAGTCCGGCGATGTCGAGCCCGCCACCTTGGGTCAGGGTGATCCCGGCGGGCAACACACCACCCACACCCGCACCCATACCAGCAGCTGCAGGGCTGCCGGGGGTGGGAGTGGTGGGCGTGCCGAAGACGGCCCAGGGGTCATGCTGGTCGGTCGGGCGCGCGGCCCGCCAGCCCGGGGCGGTGAAAGCGTCGCCGATGCCGGTGACCCCGCCGGGCAAGGACAGGATTTGGGTGGTGTTGATCCCGGTCAGGGTCGGGACCGGTGCTGCGGTGTCCCACCACAACGGGGCTCCGTCCACGGTGGCGAGTTCACCGAGCGCGTCGACGTGGAGCCAGTGCCGGGACACCTCGGCCCCGTCCCGGTCCTTCTCGACCGTGCCGGCCAAGTGCCCGGTGGGGCCCCACGCGTATTCGGTCCAGGCCCCGTCCTCCCCGATCACCCGCACCCTGCGGCCCAGCCCGTCATACACAAACTCAGTGACCGAACCATCAGGTTCCGTCACGGACGACAGCTGGCCTCCGGCGTCGTAGCTGTAGGTGCGCGCCCCGGTGGGGGTGGTTTCGCGGAGCAGCCGACCGCCGGCGTCGTACTCCCACTCCAACGAACTGCTGCTGGTGGTGGCCGAGACCATTTGCCCGGCACCGTCGTACCCGTACCGGGTCACGGCACCGTTGCGGGTCAGGGCGGTGATCCGGCCGCCGTCCTCACGGCCGATGAGGGTCACATCCGCTGTGCCCGGGTCATTGGCATGGACGCGGCTGTGCTCTGAGAGGTTCCCGTCCCGGTAGACCCATTCCTGGGAGTACTGGCCGGCAGTCGCGGTGGTGACCCGGCCGGAGGCGTCATAGGTGAAGGACGCGTCCCCGAGCAACGGGTTCGAGACCTTCACGACCCGGCCTGCGGGGTCGCGGCTGTAGCGGGTGGTGGTCCCGGTGGGGTCGGTGAAGCCGGTCCGGTTCCCGTCACCGTCATACTCCCACCCCAACGTCCGGTTCCCGTTGGACTTTCTGGTGAGGAGTCCGCGCCGGTCAAACACCAGTTCTTGCTCGACCGCGTACCCGGCCCCAGCGGTGTGGTCCGTGATGACCACGCGGCGGCCGGCGAGGTCGCGTTCGATCGCGGCGATCAGGGCACCGTCCACCGAGGTGGACGCTTCCCGGCCGGCACGGTCGTAGGTCCAGGTGGTGGTGTGACCGTCCGGGTCCGTCTGGGACAGTTGCCGCCCGGCCGGGTCATACGTCGCGGTCGTGACCCGCCCGAGCGGGTCCGTCACACTATTGACCTGGTCCGTGGCCGTATACGTGCGCGTTGTCACCCCACCGGCCGGGTCCGTGACCTTGACCAGCCGGCCGCGGGTGTCGTACTCAAATCGTGTCTTCCCACCGACCCCGTTCGTGGTGGAGACCAGTTCTCCGGCGGTGTTGTATTCAAAGCGGCGGGTCCCGTACCAGGAATCCTGCGAGAAGCTCAGCCGCCCACACGAGTCGTACCCGTACCGGGCCGTGCCCTCCCCCGGGGTGTGCTTCGCGGTCAACCTGCCACAGGCGTCGTACTGGTAGGTTTCGGTTTCGCCGGTCGGCAGTCTCCTCGCTGTGAGGCGCTGGTCGACGTCGTAGGACAGTTCCGTGACCGCCCCCACCGGGTCGACACTCTTCCACGGGCGCCCGCAATGGTCGTACTCGTACCGGGTCACCACCCCCGACGGGGACGTGACAGTGGTGATCTTCCCCGCGAGGTCGCGGCCCAGGACGGTCAGCCCGCCCTCACCATCAACCAACTCGACCGGGTTCCCCGCCCCGTCATAGGACACCAGCTCCGCGGACCCATCCACGGACTCGACTTTCGTGGGGCGGCCGTACTCATCAAAACTGAACGTCGACGACGCGAACGCGTCGGTCAGGGTCGCGGTCCCGGTCCCCCGGTCCGTGACGGCCGCGGTGCGGACCCCGGTCGGATCCACCACAGCAGTGAGGGCACCGACCGTGTCATACTCCCGCACCCAGTCATGCCCGCCCGGATCCGTGATCCCCACGAGCCGGGAGAGGTTGTCATGGGTGAACCCCCACGACGCGCCGTCGGGCAGCACCGCGGCGGTGAGGTTCCCGAGCTCATCAAAGACCCGCTCGATGACCCGTCCGAGCGGGTCGGTGGTGCGGACCAGTTCACCATTGGCCGCGTACTGGAATTCGGTCCGGCCCCCGTCCGGGGCGACCATCGCGGTGGTCCGGCCCGCGGGGTCATGCTCAAACGCCCACACCGCCCCATCCGGATCTTGGCGCCGAACCAGCACACCGGCGTCGTCATAACTGAACCGGGTCTCAGCCCCGGACGGGGTCACCGCGGTCACCGGGCGCCCGGCCTGGTCCCGCACAATCCTCGCAACATCACCGGCCGCGTTACGGGTCCCGACCAGGTCCCCGAACCCGTCGTACTCAAAACCGATGGTGACCCCGACAGGGTCGGTGACCTGGGTCAGGAGCCCGTCCCGCCACATCAGCTCGGTCCGGCCACCCAGCGGGTCCACCACAACGGACGGGTCCCGGGACAGCTCATCGGCGTACTCAAACGCCACGACGGCACCGGACGCGCTGACCAAGGTGGTGATCCGGTCCCGGTCGTCCCAGCCGTAGCTCAGGTCCGCGCCCTCCGGGGTCACGGTGCGGATCTTCCGGCCCCGGCCGTCGTAACCGTGGACCGTGACAGACCCGTCACGCTCAGTCACCGACACCAAATTCCCGTGCCCGTCATACGCCATGGACTGGCGCCGGTCCTCCGCGTCCAGAACCCCCACCAGGCGGCCCTTGCCATCAGCAACCCAGGAATTGGACCGCGACCCGTCCTCGTCCGAAACCACCGTGACCCGGCCCGGCAAATACGCGAACCTCGTCCGCCGCCCATGCTGAGTGACCTGCAGGATGACCCGGCCGGACTCGTCATACGTGTTCTCGGCCTCCACCACCCCCGCAGCAGAAACCACCGAAGCGATCAAGCCCTGCTCGTTCCACCGGTACACCCTCGTACCAGTCTCGGTGCCGACGGTGACCAAACGGCCCGTGCCGTCGTACCCGTACTGGACCCGGCGCCCATCCGATGAACGAACCACCCCGACAACACCGTCAACGTAATCGATCTCCACAAACCGGCCCCGCACATGCACCAACCGGCACACCACACCCGACCCGCCGCCGTCGACCGCGTCACTGCGGTGCGCGGAGACGGTCCGGCCGGGCCCTGCTCCGGTCCCGAGCCAGGCCCCGGCAGTGGTGTAAGCCCACCAGCCACCCTGGTTATCGGCCACCACCAACACCTCAGTGACACCTGTAGGGACCGAGGTCAGTTCCGCCAAGAACGGTGTGCCGGCATCTTCGCGGGTGAGCCAGTAATTCTCTCCGACGGCGCGGGCCCAGCCTGCACCCTCGCGGGGGAAGTCCACCGCACGGCCGTCGGCCATCACCCACCGGCAACCCTCATCGGACATGACCAGGTGCTGGTCCAGCACCGACGCCCACCCCGGACCAAACACCCCGTCACCGGTCAGGCCGGAGCCGAGGGAGTTATACATCCGGGTCAAGACCAGGTTCGAGGCGGCCCCGGCGAACCCCAGATCCGTTTCCGGCTCAATGAAATTCCCCGTGGCCGTGTTCACCGGATCATTCGCGTACCCGGACGTCGGCATCGCCCCGGCCGCCGTGGGCGGGTCAATGACCAGGCCCGTCCGCGTCCCGGAAACCCCCGCCGCTGCCAACGCCTCGTTCACCGCCGCGTCCGAGAGGGTCGAAACCGCCCCCTCGCTGCCGGCAGCAGCGAACGCATCCGCGACCACCACCGCCCACGCCGCATCATTCTCATTAGCCGCCAAGTACTGCCGGAACGCCGTGATCACCCCGGAAGCCTCGATCCGGCCCCACGAACACTGCCCCTCAAACGAGGACAAATGCCCCTCCAACGACCCCGGCGTTGACGCGAGCCCGTCATCCAGACCCCGCGAGGAAGCAGCGAAAGACCGCAACGCCTCCGGTCGGGCCGAGGACGTCCCGCCCCCATACCCGCCACCCGGGCCCGGGGTATCCCGCGCCCCCGAAGATGCAGACGCCGACGGGAACGACGGCGCGTTCCCCGGCTCCATGTTCGGCCGGGCCTCTTCACCCCAAATGCTGTCACCGAACTGCTCAAGCCAGTTCCGGTTGTTATGCCGCCGGACCCACTCGTTGTTCTCCCGGCGCCGGGCATCCTCCTCCCGCGCCGCGTCGATCATCGTGCCCACATAATCCGCGACCGTCCGCAACGCCGACGCCAACCCCGACGCGTCCCGGGCCGCCGTAGCCGCGTTCGCGGCGAACACCTCCGAAAAATGCCCCCGGAAATCCTCCCCCGCACCGGTCACCAACGGTCCCCGCGACCCCGAATGCTCCTCAACCCGCGACGCTGCGGACCTAAAAGCACTCTTCACCGCCTCCGCAGTCCCATACACAAACCGGCCACCATGGCCAGCACCGGAATCAGGCAACAACGGCATCTCAACGAACTCGGTCACAACCAAAGCCCCCCACAGAACAAGAACACGACCACGGACCACAACACGGACAAAACCAGACAAACCAGCACACAAACCAGTGCAGCGCAGCAGGAAGAGCAGCACACCAGGAAAGAGCGAAACGGCCGGGCAACCACACCGCTCACCAAAGCGGCACGATCACCCGGCCCTCACACCCTCAACAACGAAAAGAATCAGGCCCCGCCACCAGCAGAGAAAATATCCTGCGAGATCTTCTGCAACTGACCCCGCAACTGCTCCAGCTCTTCCTTGGCCTTATCCAACGCAGCCTTCGTCTCCGGCCACGTCGAACCACGGAACTCAGCAGCCAACGGACCATCCCACACATTCGGATCCGACAACACACGGCCCTGGGCATCCAACGCAGAAATCTGATCCGTGAAACCACCAGTAATGATCGACTGCACCTGACCGATAGCAGCCTTGGCCTGCTCAGTAGACAACACACGCGACATAGAACTTTCCTCCCAATAAGAACAATCGCAACACCAGGAAAAACCCCCGGCGACCAGACGGACACTAAGCTACCAGCACCGCGGCCAATTAATCCAACAAAAATACAAACCGATGCGGCTTGTGAGACTGTTCGTGACCTGCACGGATGCCCAACAGGGTGAGATTAGTCCATTCGTCGGTGCAATCCTCTATGATGCTCAAGGCACCGTGAACGGAATGAGGGGGACGATCCATGCCCAGGCATGCAACTTTTAGGCAGCACCAACCAGGGCGTCGCATCCCACCGGGCCGCGCACTGGGCATCGCCCTGATAGCACTGGGACTGATCGCGACCACGTCTTGCACGCAGACTCCCGAGCCAGAGCCGGTGTCCAACCCGGTCAAACTCCTGCAGAGCGTCCGCGTGGGCCTGTCCCCAGCCGCCGGAGTGCAGAAGATCGAAGGCACCACCATCTCCGTGTCCGCTGCGGGTGACTCTTCGGCGGAAAACACCACCTATGACACCGCCCAGGTAGTGGGCGAACTCCCGGTGCGCGTGAGCCTCCAGTATCGTGCCGGCGAGAAGTCGGGCTCCGACCTTGCCGAGTTGAAAGGCCACACCGGCCCGGTGGAGATCAATCTGACGCTTGAGAACCTCACCGTCAAACCACAGACCATCCAGTACGACGCCGCCGGCCAGGCCCGCTCTGACACCGCCCTGGTAGGCGCCCCGCTGACCATCGCTGCGTCCACCAAGCTCCCGGGCATCCGGGCGGACGACGTAACACCCGGCTCGGCCGACGGCACTACAGGTACCAACGGAGTCCTGAGCAGCACTGAAGACGGCGCCACTGTAGTCCAGTGGGCTACTGTACTGGCTCCCCCGCGTTCCGGCGCCAGCACCACGTTGCGCCTCAGCGCCGACGTGAAGGACTTCCAGGTTCCCGAGTTCGACGTCGCAGTCCAGCCTGGCCTCAATACAGACCTCAGTGCCAACGGCGTGCTCTCCAGCGCCTTCTCCTCCGGAACCGGTTCGGAGATGGAGCTGCAGCGCCGCACCATTTCGCTGGTATCTGATGTCAACACCGTCCTGGCGAAAGCCGGATCCACCATCACCGATGTCCGCCGGAACCTGCAGGCAACCTCACAGACTCTTGGCGCGAAGACAGCCGGTGAACTGCGGGACAACTCCCAGGCCCTTGCCGCGACGATGTCGGACCTGAAGCAGCAGCTGCAGGTTCTCGGCTCTGATTTGGAGTCTTCAACCACTGCCACCCAGTCCACCACCATGTCGCAGTTGAAACTGACGGTCTCCGCCGTGGATGCAATGCTGGGTGACACTTCCGCGACACCGCCGGTCACCCCCATCACCGGTGACGGCTGCACCGCCGAGGTGGCCAAGGCCGCACCGGCAGCCACCGTGTACTCCAGCGTTCTCACCATGTCCTCACAGCTGGACGCCTACGCGAAGGTCAGCGCGAGTTGCCGTGACACTGTTGCCGGTGCACTCAAAGCGACCATGGGACCCGAAAACCCCACCGCTGCGGAGTGCGCTGAACAGGGTTCCATGACCTGTTCCCTTTATGGTTCGGCTGTGACAGTTACCGGAGCGCTTCTGGGCCTGGTGCAAAAGGGCGACGAGCTCGTCTCCGGTCTCCAGCCGCAGGTCATCGAAGGCGCGATCAAAGACCAGGCAACTTCCGCCGTCGCACTTGAAAAAGTGCGCACCGACCTCGGTGCGATGCTTGACGGCTCTGTAACGTCCGAGGATTACAGCAAGGCACTCGCGGCACTGGACTCAGCCATCAAGTCTGCGGCCGACTCTGCAACCGCGACCCGAAAAGCAGCCACCGCAGCGCAAAACAGCGTTGACGCCCTCCGGCAGAAACTCCTCGCCATCGCTGCCAATGCCAAGGCAGCAAAGGGCGAACTCGGTCAGGGAACCTGGCTTAACGGCTCCATGGTGCAGCAAAACCAGAAATTGGCCGACGAGCTCTGCAAGTTGTCCGACGACGGTCTCATCCCGGGCAAGGGCAAGCTGTCCGCAAAGGACGTTGACCGGCTGCGTTCCTACCTCACATCAGTGCCGTGCGAACCGACTGATGAAGACGGCAACCCCTCACCCGCGCTGAATCCGCCGCCGGGCTTCAAGGAGCCTTTGGACGTGCGGCTCGAAGGTCAGTCAGCTGCCTGGGACGAAGTCCTTGCAGCCACCGACACGGCTGCCGCCGATCAGGCAATCGGCCAGGCCTTCACGACTCTCGAAAAGACATTCGACGACGCCGACACCAAACTGGAAGCGATCAAGACCACCGTCAAGGCGCTCGACGGCGCCGCAACAGGAAACGTCAACGGCACCAAAAAGGGACTTGAGGCGCTCGATACTGCACTCGCTGACGCGATTGACTCCTCCGGCACAGTGACCACGGCACTCGCGAAGTTGAAAGAGCAGCAGGACATGCTGGGCGAAAAGATCAAGGAATCACTCCGCGACGTTTCGGCCGAAACTGCTGCCGAGGTCTACAAAACCGTGGACGAACAAGTGAGGCAGGTTGCCGACATCGGCGATGCCAGCTCTGAATCCGTGACCACAGCCTTCAACCGGTCCATTTCCGGGCTCAAGTCCACCTCGGACGATGTTGTCAAGGACGCCGAGGGAACTGTCAACAAGCAGCGTGACGAACTCTTGGGGCAGAGCGGTGACCTGACTGCCGCCCTGTCCAAGAGCACACAGTCCTCACTGGACAACATCGCATCGAGCACGTCCGGCTCCACCCGCGACGTCGAAGGTGCCAGCGCCCTTCTCGCCTCCAGCCTCAACAAAGTGATGTTGGACCTTGGTGACCGGGCGGTCAATGGCTCGGGCCTGCTCGGCTCGATGGCCACCAGCGCGGCGAAAGCGGACACCGCGGACTTCCAGTTGGCTCTTGCCTCCCAGAACGCCGAAGGCTACGCCAACATACGCTCCCGCGACGTTGCAGGACTTCTCCTGCGCCAGGCCCAGTTCAAGGCCTCGCTCACTGCGGTGGATGAATTGCCGCCGTTCCAACTCGAAGTGCCGGCCGGTGCGACGTCTCAGACGCTCTACACACTGAAGATCGGTGGTGCAGTATGAGCCCCCGCGCACGTCTCTTCGTACTGATCGCTGCGGGAGCCGCCGTCGTTATTGCCGCAGCGGCAGTCCTGGTGATGACGCTGAACCGCCCCACGGAAGCTCCCCGGCCCGATCCTGTGGCCGCAACAGTTCCTGTTGCCCTGAAAGCTGACGGCCTGCCGGCGGACTTTTCGATCGGCGTCGTCATGACATTCGGCCAGTCCGGTGAGCCCGGCACCGAATACAACCGCGCAGCACAGGGTGCCGTGGTGGCAGCGCAGCGTTTCGCCCAAGGCGGGGCGACAGTCGCCCTGCCGACCCAGAATGACCAAGGCACCGAAGAAGGCGCTCGTGCCGCAGTTGGCGCCCTTGCCGAGCAGGGTGTGTCCGGCGTCGTTGTTGCAAGCACTGGGCCTCAGGCCCTTGCCGCCGCGAAAGCAGCTGAGGAGCGCAACCTCCCGGTCATCCTGCCCTACGGCGAGGCGTCGGAACCGACCCAAACGACGTGGACCACTGGACCAACGTCAGCCTCTGTCCAAGCCGCTCTGGGGACCGCACTTGCCGGCAAGAGCCGGGTGCTGCTGGTCAGCGACGGCGGCCAGGTTCCGGCATCCGTCACTCCCGCTGACACACTGACGCTGGAGGGCTTCACCGAGGTAGCCGACCTTGCCCAGGAAGCAGCCATCCGTACGGGCGACCAGCTCCGACCTCCGGCCAAGGACGCGCCGGCGGATGCTGAAGGCACACGGATTGCCAACCCTGCCGACGCTGTTGTTGTGTCGGCAGCAACGCCGCAGCGCCTGGCACGGCTGGTCCAAGCTCTCCAGTCACGCGACGTTTCCGTTCCGCTGGTACTTCCCGACGGCGCCATCACCCCCGCGTTCGCAGCCTCGCTCTCGGAACTGGACGGCACCGCTTCAGGACAACTTGTCAGCGTCGCGCCGGCGACCGGCGATGCAATCGCGCTTCAGCAGGACGCCCAAGGGCGGGGCATGTCCGCCTTCCTCTCCGGCATCAGATTGGCTGGAGGGAATCCGGAAATCAAAAACCTGACGGACGATACTCCCTTCTCCGCCGATGCCTGGGCCGCGGACGCCCGAAGCCATGACGCCGTGGTGGCCCTGGTCCGGGCAGCTGCACTGGCCGGCAGCAAGGAACCATCGAAGGTCGCAGCGTCGCTGCGCACCCTGTCCTTCGGCCCCGGGGAAGGCCTCGCCGGACCGCCACTGGACTTCTCGCAATCCCAAGCACTGACTGCCGATGCGATCCCCGTCTTCGCGTCCCCTCAGGACCTCGGTCTTCGTCCGGCAGACGAGAACGCTCCACGGCTCGTCTGGGTACCGGCACCAGCCAGCCCTTAACCACCCTTTCTGTCCCCAGACCTGAGGGGAACAGTTCCACTACAGGAGGAGCGCCCGGTGCGTGTGCTGATCGACCTGGACGATCGTCGTTTCGAGTGCGAGGTTGCCCATGCTGCGCCCGCCACCACGTTGTCCGACTTAGTGGAAGCCGCCGGCGGACCCCGTGTTGCCCCTGAGGAACCTGTGTTCGTCAACGAAACAGAGGTCCGGGGCGCCACTCCACTGTCCGAGCTGATTCTGCTGGAAGGCAGCCGCATCTCACGCGCGCCGTGGCCCGCGCCGCACCGTGTCCGTGGTTGGAGCCTGACCCTGGCCGGCGGTCAGCGTACGGGTGGGGTGGTGGATGTTCCGGAAGGCCGTGACATGCTCATCGGCAGGTCACCCCATGCGGATCTCAGCCTCCCTACCGAAAGCGCGTCATGGGATCACTTCCGCCTTCGCCGCGAAGAGGAGGGGCTCCGGGTGGTGGATGGCGGTTCCACCAACGGCACCTTGGTCAACGGGGAACCTGTTGGCGAGGACGGGGTTTTGGTCACTCAAACGGCCACCATCACGGCAGGTGGCACGGTCCTTCTCCTCCGCCCCGCCTTGGATGAGACCCCCGCTCCCGCGCCAGGCAGCCTGCACAACCTGACCCCGGCAGCCACTGCTCCCTTTAACAGGCCACCGCGCCCCGGCCGCGCACCCGCGGGGGATCCTCTGGTCCCGCCGAGCCGCAAGGACGTTCCGCCAGCCAACAAGTTCAGTTACATCACGGTGCTGGCGCCGCTGGTCATGGCCGTTGCGATGGTGATGATCCTGAGGGACATGCGCTTCGCGATGTTCGCCATGCTCAGTCCGGTGATGGCGGTGGGCATGTGGTTCGAGCAAAAGCGCCGCCATGCCCGGGGCCTTAAGGAAGAAGCAGAGCGCTTCGACGGAGCGCTCAAGGAGTTTGAGCAACAGATCCGCACAGCCGCCGAGGTGGAAACTGCCCGCCGGCACAAGATGGTCCCCGATCCCGCTACGGTGGTCCGCCGTCCGGCACTTCCGGCGACATCACTGTGGCAGCGCCGTGCTGACTCGGACGACTTCCTGGTCCTGCATGCGGGCACGGGTGACGTGCCGTGGAAGCCCGAGGTCGACCGTGCTGCGGGCTCGCGCCCGGACGAAAAAGTCAAGGAAACCCTCACGGCAGCCCGTCTCCTGGCAGCTCCCGTACTGGTGGACCTGACCGACGCCGGCGTAGTAGGCATTGTTGGCTCGCGGGAAGGCGCCATGGCGTTGGCCCGTTCACTGGTAGCCCAAGCCGCGGTGCATGTCGGTCCGGCAGATCTGACGATCGGCGTTTTCTGCGACGCCGGCCGGGCCGATGAATGGGAATGGGCCTCCTGGCTCCCCCACACACGCCAAACCGGCAGCAGCACGGGCGATCGCTGGATGTCCGCGCACCGTGAGACCAGCCTGGCCATGCTGCGCATGCTGAAGGACTCAGTGGAGGAATTGCCCACCCCGGCGCTTATGGTGGTCCTCGATTCCGACGTACTGACAGAGGGCAGGGACGCCCCTGCCCGCGCATTGCTCGGCATGGGGCGTTCCGTTCCCGGTGGCCACATCAACCCGCAGCAGCGGCCACCCCGCGTGGCGGGCATTGTCATAGCGACGTCCGAGGAACAACTGCCGGCGTCCTGCACCACCATCATCAAGGTTGGGACGGATGCTGCAGCCACCGTTGACCAGCCTGAGGACCTGACCCGCGTGGAGGACGTCATCCTGGCAGGTCTCGACCAGGAAGAAGCCCTGCGCTGCGCCACACGCTTGGCACACTTCGATGATCCCGAACTCAGCGTTCCCGGGGCCTCCTTGCCCGCACTGGTACGGATGCCGGGCCTGCTGGGCTACGAGCGTCCTGATGCAGCGACGATCCGACGCTTGTGGGAGGCCCCCACCGGCGTTTCCACACCGATAGGCACCGGCGAAAACGGACCCCTGACCCTGGACCTCGTCAAGGACGGACCGCACGGGCTGGTGGGCGGCACCACCGGCTCCGGAAAGTCCGAATTCCTGCGCTCCCTGGTAGCTGGCCTCGCCGCCCGCAACGATCCCACCCGATTGAACTTCATTCTGGTGGACTTCAAGGGAGGGGCAGCCTTCAAGGCCTGTGAGCGCCTCCCGCACACCATCGGAACCATCTCCAACCTGGACGAACAACTGGCTGACAGGGCCCTGATCGCCCTGGAAGCAGAGATGGAGCGCCGCCAGCGGGTTTTCGCCGAGGCAGGCGAGGGAATCGACAACCTCAATGCCTACTTGGCCACGAACCCCGCCGAGCCGATGCCGCGCCTCCTGCTGGTGGTCGATGAGTTCGCCATGCTGGCCAAGGATTTCCCGGATGTCCTGACAGCCCTCGTCAGCATTGGCGCCGTGGGCCGCACCTTGGGAGTGCACATGATCCTGGCCACGCAACGCCCCGCCGGTGTGGTGAGCGATGACATTCTCGCCAATACCAACCTTCGGGTAGCGTTGCGCGTCCAGAGTCGCGACGACTCCAACAACGTTATTGGCGTCCCAGCCGCCTCAGCGATCGGCCGGGCCCAGATGGGCCGCGCCTTTGTGAAACTCGGCCAAGACGACATCACGCCCGTCCAGACCGCGCTGGTCACCGGACAGGCACAGCTCGACGGCGGTCCCGCCGTCGATGTTCGCGACATCCGGCAGTTCGGTGTCCCCGCTCCCGCGCCGGTACTTCCACGGTCCGCTGCAATGGACGAAAACGATCTGGATCTCCTTATCGACGCCGTTGTGGATGCCAATGCCGAGGCCGGATACGCCCCTCCGCGGCAGGTCTGGCCGGAGGCGCTGGGCGAGCGGGTGGAGCTTGAGGGTTTCGCGGTGGAAGCCGATTCTGTGGATGAGTCCCCCCGGGTACTTCCGACAGTGGGTCGTGTCCGCGGGTCCACCGTCCTGGTGACCCTGCTGGACGAGCCTGACTTGCAGCGTCAGTCTGCCGCCGGATGGGATCTGTCGGTGGGCAACCTGATGCTGATGGGCGTGGCGGGCTCAGGTACCAGCACAACCTTGGCGTCCATCGCGTTGACGCTTGCGAAGAATTCAGATCCGGCCGACTTGGATCTGATGATTCTGGACATGGGTTCCGGTGACCTTGAGATGCTCAAACGCCTGCCGCACACGGTGGCATATGTGGGAACCGGTGCCGGCGCCAAGGAGCAACAAGCGCGTTTCCTGCGGCACCTGAACACCGAATTGGAAAGTCGCAGGGCAGCACCGGGTACGCATCGCCGCACTGTGGTCCTGCTTGACGGCCTGGCATCACTGCGCGACGAATTCCAGGACTTCGAAGGGCAGCAACTCCTTGGCCTCCTGTACCGGGCCTATGCCGACGGGCCGGCGCTGGGGCTCTCCTTCGCCGTGACCACGACCCGAGCCAAAGCAGTTCCTTCTGTGATGAATGAAGTAACGCTGCAGAAGTGGCTGTTCCGGCTTGCCGACACCTACGACTACTCGTCGCTTGGGGTGCGGGCAAAACATGTCCCGGCCGCCCTCCCCGGACGTTGCGTGGATCCGCGGACCTCCCTGCAGATGCACGTTGCTACTCCCGGCATCGGGTTGGAAGCCGCTGTGGACCGTGTCCGCCAAGGCTGGGGAGATGCGCCTGCCAAGACCACGGCGATCAGGAGCCTGCCCACCAACGTCACCATGGCGGATCTCGGCGTGAAGCCACAACTCGAGACCGAGCCGTGGCACATCCCCGTGGGAATCCGCGAAACAGACCTCTCACCGGCCTTCCTGGAAATTTATGAGGGCGAGCACGCCCTGATTGCCGGGCCGGCCCGTTCCGGTAAATCCACCGTGCTGCTGGCTCTGGCCGAGGCTGTCCGTGGCGTATCCACCTCCCGGGGCCCGGCCCAGGTCTGGGGAATCTGCGACCGCCGCTCCCCATTGGCCACTGCTGATCTGGACCGGATAGCCGTAGGCACAGACGAAGTGCCTGCGTTGTTGGCTTCACTGCGGATCGACCGCGGCCCGGTGTTCCTCTTGATCGACGACGCCGAACGCTTCGAGGACACCGATCAGTCCATTGCGGGGATCGTAGCCTCCGGGCCACCGGGACTCTGCATCATTGCCTCCGGGCGGGCCGCTGACCTCCGTGGGCTTTACAGTCACTGGACCAAGTCCATCCGCAAATCCCGTCTGGGCGTCGTGCTCCAGCCCGACGTCAATTACGACGGCGAGCTGCTGGGTGCCACGCTTCCGCGGAAGGCACCCGTGGCGCTCACCGCCGGACGCGGATACCTCGGTGTGGGCGGACAGATGTCATTGATCCAGTCCCTGAGCCCCGGGAGCTAACCCAACAGCAGACACTTTGCAGGGGTCCGCGGGACGGGCCCGGACATCAGATCGACAGCTTTGGAGAGTACGGACATGCAATTGGCACAAACGGGTCAGGCGTTAGGCGCGTCCTACCGCTTTGGGGAGCGGGTGGGCTCAGGGGCTGTGGGCGAAGTCTGGACGGTCACGTCCACAGACGGCCGCACCCTGGCGGCCAAAGTCCTGCGCCCGGAGCATGCCGATGACCCCTCCTTGGTAGAGCGGTTCGTCCGCGAACGCTCCGTGCTGCTTGGTCTGCAGGATTCCAGCATCGTCACGGTACGGGACATGGTGGTTGAGGGCGAACGGCTGGCCATCGTCATGGACTACATCGCGGGCGGCTCGCTGCGCGACGTCGTCAAGGACGCAGGCCCGATGCCCTCCGAAGAAGCAGTGAAAGTTGCCGCCGAAATCTTCGATGCCCTCGCGTTCGCCCACTCGCGGGGCGTGACGCACCGTGACATCAAGCCGGACAATGTGCTCCTGGCCCGCCCGTGGTCCGAGTGTGAAAGCGGCGACGTGCGTGTGTCCGACTTTGGCATTTCCGACGTCGTGGGCGAGAAAATCCGCCAGACGACAGGCCTGATCGGCACTCCGCAGTACATGCCTCCCGAACTCATCAGCCAAGGCCGGTCCGGGCCCGCCGGAGATGTCTATTCCACGGGAGTCCTGCTCTACGAACTCCTTGCCGGCCGCACGCCGTTCGCGGGTCCGGGGACGGACTTCAGCGTGGCTTACCGCCATGTCTCTTCGCGCCCACCCCGTATTCCCGTGGATGACGCCTTGTGGGGCGTCCTGGATCGGCTGTTGTCCAAAGACCCCAACCAACGACCAACGGCCGCTGAGGCTGCGTCGACCCTCCGACGCCTGGCGCCTGGTCTTGCGGGCAAGGCCGCCCTGCTCCGCGGGACAGCGCCCGAAGAGTTCGACGACGTCGAACGTCCCGCTACCGTCGTCCGCGGCGCCTTTACCGATGACGAACTCGCAGCCTTTGCAGCGGTCCCACCTTCCGGCGTCGATGTTGAGGCTCCGGACCTGGGGCAGGCCGGCAGCGCTACCATTGCCCGCCCCATGCCGCGCCGCGAGGTCCTTCCCCAAGCGGAGGAAAAGGCAGAGGAAAAAGACTCGACCCCGTTTTGGCGGACACGCAAGGCGCTGCTTCTGGCCGCCAGCGCGGTCTTCCTGATCGTGGCCATGGTGGTGGGTTTTATTCTCCTGTCCCCCACCACCCAGCAGGCAGCACCCCCGCCTCCCGGACAGCAGCTGTCAGCGCAACTGCAGGACCCTGCCCTTCCGACAGGCCTCGCCATTTCGCGGAGCGCAGCGTATGAGCCTTCGTCCGGCCAGGTCCGTTTAACGGTGTCCTACTCGGCGCAGAAAGCGCCCTTGTCCGGTGAGTTCCTGGAGGTTATCCCCGGACTTGCCGACGGCGAAGCATGCCCGGCTGTGACGTGGGATGGTGGCACGGTGAGCCGTAACCAGGCTTCCATCACCGGCCTGGATGTTGAATGCGGCTGGAAGCTGTCCGGGGTGGAGATTCCCGCCGGAGGATCTGTACAACTGACCGCCAAGGTACCTGTGCAGCCCGCGGACCAGAAGGCAATGGATGCCTGGCTTCGCAGCTCATCGGCTGCAACCACGGCTGCCACGCAAAACCCTGCCGTCAAAGGCACCGCGTACCCGGTGCAACGCCTCAAGGGCGTAGAGGTCCGCACCCCTGCCCGCGTTGTCACGCCCAGTCCCCTGAAAATCACGCTGGTTCCAGTGTGGGCCGGAGGCGCCGATGAACTCAATCCCCTCTACGTCAGCCCGGCCTCGGGTAAGCCATCGCAGATGCTCGACGCAGTCACCGGCGGTGAAAAGGGAGTGCGGTTCGCCGACGGTTGTGGCGGAGCGCTGGCGGTGGACAGCTCAGGACTCACTGTCACAGCCCTGCAGATCACGCCGCAATGTACGGTCCGGGCCAGCGTGGGAAACTTCACCGAGCTCCAGTCCGCGCCGTTCGGCATCACATCCCGGGAGAACTCGGGCGAGTAGCTCCCTCTCACATGCGCCGAGGGGCGGGATCTCACCCTTTTCACGCTGTCAAAGGGGCGAGAGCTAACCCTTCGGCGAAGCCAGGAGTAGATTAGCCTCGGATGCCACAAGACACCCTCGGAACCAGCGCGGACCGCGGAGGCAACAATGGCCGGGACCACCAAAAGAACCAGCAAAAGCACCGATTACGAGTTCGTCACCGTGTGGCGTGTAGCGGGAACCCGCGAGGAAGTGGTGGACATCCTTGGTAATGCAGCGGCGCTCAGGCAATGGTGGCCGTCTGTCTATCTCACGGTCACTCCCGTGGCCGACGGCGGACCCGAGGGCGTTGGTGCCGCCTTCGACCTTCACACCAAGGGCTGGCTTCCGTATACCCTGCGTTGGCGTCTGACCATCACAGAGCCCGTGAGCCTCGACGGCTTCGCCCTCACCGCCGCTGGCGATCTCAACGGAACAGGCCGCTGGACGTTCGAAACCGACGGCCCGGAGGTGGTCATCACCTACGTTTGGCGGGTCAGCGCGGCCAAGCCACTGCTCCGTTGGCTGAGCTGGCTGCTCAAACCCGCATTCTCGGCCAACCATCACTGGGCCATGGCGCGAGGCGAGGAGAGCCTCAAACTGGAGCTCCGCCGTCGTCGTTCCACGTCGATAGCGAAAGTGCCCCAGCCCCCACAACCAACCTTCGTCCGGCGGGCGAGGGGTTAGCTCTCACCTCTTTCGTCGCTGCCAAAGTGCCGAGAGCCAACCCCTCGACGCACCTATCCACATAGCCACCCATCCGAGGCCAGACCGGCGCCGAACTCCCGATAGAATCGAGACGCCGACAATCAAGCAACAGATGAGATCAGGGAGGACCACGTGCGCACATCGCGGACCAGGGCTCCCTTCCATGCGCTGCGGTCGGGCGCCGTCTCTCTTGTGGTGGTTCTCCTCGCAGCAGGTGCCCACATTGCGGGCGGCGGGACGCTTCCCACGGCCCCGGTCCTGTTGGCGCTCGTGGTGTTGACGGCTCTGGTGGCAACACTGGCTACCCGTTTCAAGCTGAACCTCGTCTCCATGGCGGGCCTCTTGGGCGCGGGACAATTGGTGCTGCACGAGGCCTTCACCGCCTTGGGGCCCATCACGGCCATGGGTCCGGCAGCAAACCACCACGTCGGCGGCGATTCCTTGAGCCCCGGCATGGACATCGCAGCAGCGCACACCCATGAGCTCGGGACGGCTTTCGGCACCCTGATGCTGGTGGGCCACGTCCTTGCTACCTTTGCTTCTGCGGTCGTCCTCACCAAAGGTGAAGATGCGCTTTGGCAGTTGGCGGCCTGGCTGCGGCCGCTGCTCGCCCTGCCCACCCTGGTGTTCAGGCCCGACGCCGGTGCCTCGCCTGCCGCAGTTGGCGCACCAGATGTCTTCATCCCCCGCCCCTGGCGGAACCTCAGGCAAGACAGCCGACGCGGCCCGCCCGCCGTCGTCGTACTTCCCTAGTTCCGCCCGGCACCAAGGCGACGCAAGAGCGCGCCGCAAACGCAAAGCCTTTGCATGGTGACGGGCCTTCAACCCGTACCCCCGCGCCGCCTCAGCCGGCGCCCCTGAAAGGCAATCCCATGAACAAGTCCGCCCTCCGTCGCACCCTTTCTGCTACCGCCGTGGCCGGTGGAACCGCCGCCCTGATGATGGCAGGTCTGGCCGGAGCTTCCGCGCACGTTTCCGCCGACCCAAACAAGACCGCTGCCAACTCGTACGCTTTGGTCACCTTCGGCATCCCCCACGGTTGCGACACGTTCGGCACCACAAAAGTTGCCATTTCACTCCCCGAAGAGCTGAATGACGCACAGCCGACCGTCAACCCGAACTGGACCGTGGAGAAAGTCACGGAGACCCTTGCCGAGCCCAAGAAGCTGGATGACGGCACCTCCATCACCAAACGCACAAGCCAGATTGTGTACACGGCCAAGGCTCCGCTTGACCCTCACCTGCGTGACGCGTTGGTCCTGTCGGTCAAGCTGCCGGACGCCGCCGGCAAGACCCTCTATTTCCCCACGCTGCAGACCTGCGAGCAGGGCCAGACCGACTGGTCCGAGATCGCCAAGGAAGGCCAGGACCCCCACGATCTCAAGGCGCCAGCGCCGTCGGTCACCATCACTCCTGCCGTCGCGGAAGGTGACCACCACGCTGCAACCGCCGTCTCCACTGAGCAGGCCTCCGCAGTGACCCCTGACGACGGCTCGCAGGCACGCAGCTGGGCCGGTCTGATCGCCGGCATCGCTGGCCTGGGCCTGGGCGGTGCTGCCTTCTTCCGCAGCCGCGCTGCCAAGCCCGCAGTGATCAAGGCTGATTCCTCCAAGTAGTTAACCCCGGGTTGGCGCCCGGAAGATTACGATCCGGGCGCCAATCCAGGCTCTTCACCGTGGCTCAATTGACTCCCGTCATGACCGGGGCAAGGCTGGTGCCCATGTGGACTCAGCGCATTAAAACCGGACTTGTCACGACGACGGCAGCCGCTTCATTGCTGCTCCTGGCGGCTTGCGGGCCAAGCCCCAGCCCGGCGGGAACCAGCAGTGCCCCGCCCACTTCCTCAACTCCGTCGGCCTCGTCGACACCCAGTTCACCTTCGGCAACGGCCACAACGACGCCATCGCCGTCGGCGACCGCCACGTCCGCCGCGCCAGCAGACGCCACCCTGTGCAAAGCGGCGTCGCTGACGGCGGCTACCGATTCAACAGGCGGCGGAGCAGCAGGCAGCATCTACGAAAAGCTGATCCTGACGAACTCCGGCACAACCCCCTGTGTCCTCGAAGGCTTCGCCGGCGTCTCGCTGACCGCCGATGCCAATGGTGAACCGATCGGCGAACCGGCAACCCGCGAGACCACCACCCCGGTCACCAAGATCGAGCTGGCCCCGGGCAAGTCTGCGTGGGCTGAAATCCGTTACACGCAGGCCGGCAACTACGGCGATTGCACCAAGGTCCCTGCCGCCGGCTTCCGGATCTACCCGCCAAACGACACAGCATCGCTGTTCGTCGCCGAGCCCCACGATGCCTGCAGCAACGCCGGTATCAAGCTCCTGACCATCACCGCATTCCAGGCAGTCTGACACTGTCCCCCACGGCGCCGTCTTATTCTGTCGGGGCCGTGGGGCATGATGGATGAATGCAGGAGCCGCAGGCGTCGGATGGCGCCATCAGCCGTTTCAGCCAGGCAACCAGAGAATGGTTCCTCGGCGCTTTTTCCGAGCCCACTCCAGCGCAGGACGGGGCGTGGAACGCGATCTCGTCAGGCTCGCATGCGCTGGTGGTGGCACCCACTGGTTCCGGCAAAACCCTCGCAGCGTTCCTTTGGGCCTTGGATCGGTTGCATTCCACACCCTCGGACACCCTCCCAGGGCTGGAGGCTGTCCCCGCCAACGGCAAGGGCCGCGCCAAACGTCCCAAGACCAAAACCCGCGTCCTGTATATCTCCCCACTCAAGGCACTCGGGGTGGACGTAGAGCGGAACCTCCGTGCGCCACTGATAGGCATCACCCAGACGGCCAAGCGACTAGGGCTGCCTGCACCGCTCGTGACAGTCGGCGTGCGTTCAGGAGATACGACGGCGGCAGATCGCCGAACGCTGCTGACCAACCCGCCGGACATCCTGATCACCACGCCCGAATCCCTGTTCCTCATGCTGACCTCCCGTGCCCGGGAGACGCTCAGCGAAGTGGACACCATCATCATCGACGAAGTGCACGCCGTTGCGGGTACCAAACGCGGGGCTCACCTTGCCGTCTCGCTGGAACGTCTGGATGCCTTGCTTCCCAAGCCTGCGCAGAGGATCGGGCTCTCGGCCACCGTCCAACCGCGTGAGTTGGTGGCGCAGTTCCTGGCGGGCCAGGCTCCAGTGGAAATCGTGGCTCCACCGTCCAAGAAAAACTGGAACCTCACAGTCACCGTGCCTGTGGAGGACATGTCAGACCTCCCGGGTGCCGCGGGAGCATTTGATTCCGGGCCGGCGTCGGGCTTGCAGCCCCAGGCGTCCATCTGGCCCCATGTGGAGGAACAGATTGTTGATTTGGTCCTGTCCAAGCAATCCACCATTGTGTTTGCCAATTCCCGACGCCTCTCAGAGCGCCTGACAGCACGGCTCAATGAAATCTACGCCGAACGGCAATTGATGGCAGTGGGCGGTGGAGAGTGGGCAGCACCGGAGGCCAGCCCTGGCGCGTCGGGGTCCATAGCTCCGGCAGTTCCGGCATCAACAGCCACCCCGGCCCACATGATGGCTCAGGCCGGCAACACCACCGGCGCCGATCCTGTCCTGGCCCGGGCCCATCACGGCTCGGTCTCCAAGGACCAGCGGGCCATGATCGAGGACGACCTCAAATCCGGCAGGCTCCGCTGCGTGGTGGCAACTTCGTCACTGGAACTGGGCATCGATATGGGTGCGGTGGACTTGGTCATCCAGGTGGAGTCTCCGCCGTCGGTTGCCAGTGGCCTCCAACGGGTAGGACGCGCCGGACACCAAGTGGGTGAGATTTCCGAAGGAGTGCTGTTCCCCAAGCACAGGGCGGATCTCCTGCACACGAGTGTCACCGTGGAACGCATGCTGAGCGGGCAAATCGAACGCTTGAGCATCCCCACGAATCCCTTGGACATCCTGGCCCAGCAGACGGTGGCGGCAACTGCGCTGGGGAGCATCGACGTCGAAGACTGGTTCAGCACCGTCCGGCGTTCCGCACCGTTCGCCAGCCTGCCGCGATCCGCGTTCGAGGCCACCCTGGACCTCTTGGCAGGCCGATACCCCTCAGACGAGTTCGCCGAGCTGCGGCCGCGCATCATCTGGGACAGGCATGCAGGAACCATCGAAGGCAGGCCCGGGGCCCAGCGCCTGGCAGTAACCTCCGGTGGCACCATCCCGGACCGGGGTCTGTTCGGCGTGTACATCATCGGTACGGAAGTCGAAGGCTCAGCTTCCCCGGGCAGCGGGGATGGGAGCGAACCCACTGCCTCCGCCCGCGCGGCCAAGGGCGGCCGCCGTGTAGGTGAACTCGATGAGGAAATGGTGTACGAATCCCGGGTGGGCGACGTCTTCGCACTGGGCGCTACCAGTTGGAAAATCGAAGACATCACCCACGACCGCGTCCTGGTCTCCCCGGCCTTCGGCCAACCCGGCAAGCTCCCCTTCTGGAAGGGTGATTCGCTCGGCAGGCCCGTTGACCTGGGCCGGGCCTTGGGCGCGTTCATCCGGGAACTCTCCGCAGCGGACGAGGCTCCCGCCATGGAACGCTGCCAAGCCAGCGGCCTGGACGCCTTCGCGGCAAGCAACCTGCTTCAGTACCTCAGGGAACAGAAGGAAGCCACGGAGATCGTCCCCAGTGACCGAACCTTGGTGGTCGAACGCTTCCATGACGAGCTCGGCGACTGGCGGGTAGTCCTCCACAGCCCCTTTGGCATGCCCGTCCACGCCCCCTGGGCGCTGGCCGTGGGGCAACGTCTGCAGCAGCGTTACGGACTGGACGGTTCCGCGATGGCGGCCGACGACGGCATCGTCCTGCGCGTGCCCATGATGGAAGATGAGCCGCCCGGCGCTGAGCTGTTCCTGTTTGACCCGGAGGAACTGGAACAAATCGTCACCGCCGAAGTAGGGGGAAGCGCGCTGTTCGCCTCCCGGTTCCGCGAGTGCGCAGCCCGGGCGCTGCTGCTGCCGCGCCAAAACCCCGCCAAGCGCCAGCCGCTGTGGCAGCAACGGCAACGCTCGGCCCAGTTGCTGGACGTCGCCAGGAAGTATCCTTCGTTCCCTATCGTGCTCGAAACGGTGCGCGAATGCTTGCAGGATGTTTACGATCTGCCCGCACTCAAAGACATTGCGGCGTCTGTGGAGCGTCGTGAACTCAGGATCGTGGAGACCACCACGCAGCAGCCGTCCCCCTTCGCCAAGTCGCTGCTCTTCGGCTATGTGGCCCAGTTCCTGTACGAGGGCGACTCCCCCTTGGCGGAACGCCGGGCCGCTGCCCTGGCGTTGGACTCCACTCTCCTCAACGAACTCCTGGGGCGTGTGGAACTGCGCGAGCTCCTGGATGCGGCAGTTATCGACTCCACGGAAAGGGAACTGCAGCGGCTGGCCCCTGACAGGCGAGTGCGTGGGATGGAGGGTGTGGCTGACCTGCTGCGGTTGTTGGGTCCGCTCAGCGTCGAAGAAGTGGCGGAACGGCTTCAAGGCGTGGAGCCCGCAGAAACAATGCTGCAGCCCGGAACACTGGAGCAGCATGTCAGCGCAGATCATCCGGACGGCGCCGAACACCTGGAGGAAGCTCCGCCGGCCGCGCCACCGGGCACCGTCACCGACGCCGGATCCCACCTCGCTGCCCTGCAGAAAGCCAACCGAGCGCTTAAGGTGACCATCGGCGGCGTCGAACGCTTCGCTGCGGTGGAGGATTCCGCAAGACTCCGCGACGCAATCGGCGTTCCCTTGCCGATGGGTGTTCCTTTGGCGTTCATTGAGCCGGTCAATGATCCTTTGGGTGACCTCGTCTCCCGGTATGCACGCACACACGGACCGTTCACGGCGTCGGAAGCAGCCTCAAGGTTGGGACTCGGTGTAGCGGTGGTCAACACGGCCCTGAAACGCCTGGCCGGGGACGGCCGGGTGGTGGAGGGAGAGTTCCGTCCACACGCTGTGGCCGAACCCCAGCCCATGGCGGAAGGAGCGGATCGCGAGCTCATGACCCTGGACGCCCCGCCGTCCAGCGAGTGGTGCGATGCCGAAGTTCTGCGCAAGCTGCGCCGCCGTTCCCTTGCTGCCCTCCGCGCCGAAGTGGAGCCCGTGGACACCGCCGCTTACGGGCGGTTCCTGCCGGCTTGGCAAAACGTCACCCCACCGGGCAAGTCGCGCAGCCAGGCGTTGCGCGGACTAGACGGCATCATCACGGCCGTGGACCAGCTGTCCGGCGTACCAATCCCCGCCTCAGCCTGGGAGCCTTTGGTGCTGGCGAGCCGGGTGGCGGACTACAAACCGGCCATGCTCGACGAACTGATGGCCGCGGGCGAGCTCCTGTGGTCCGGTGCCGGTTCCCTCCCGGGAAACGACGGCTGGATCAGCCTCCACGTGGCCGATTCCGCCGAGCTGACCCTCAACCCCTCCCCCGAGTTCGAACCCGGAGACGCACAACAGCGGCTCCTGGAGCACTTCAGCGCAGGCGGTGGCTACTTCTTCCGGCAACTCACTGACGTGGCAGGCGGCATGGATTCGGTGTTGAGCGACGACGCCGTGGTCTCTGCGCTGTGGGACCTGGTCTGGGCCGGCCGGGTGACAGGAGATACTTTTGCCCCGGTGCGCGCCATGATCGCCGGCGGCAAAACCGCACACCGGCAGGTGGCCAAGGCCCCGAGGGCGCGGGCTCCCCGCCTCAGCAGGCTGGGGCGCTCGCACGGGACCGGTCTGCTGGGCTCGCCCGGGCTTACCGGCGGTCGTTACGGCTCGGTATCAGGCGGAATTGCTGCTGCACCGCCGTCTGCTGTGGGCCGCTGGTCGGCCCTGCCTGCCCCGGAATTGGATCCCACCATCCATGCCCGCGGCACGGCCGAACTGCTGTTGGACAGGTACGGCGTGGTGACCCGCGGTTCAGTCATGGCGGAGAACATCATTGGCGGCTTCGGGCTCATGTACAAAGTGCTTGCCCGGTTGGAGGAGGCAGGCCGGTGCCGCCGCGGGTACTTTATCGAGCATTTGGGTGCTGCCCAGTTCGCAGTCCCGGCAACGGTGGACCGGCTGAGGTCCTTCACAGAGGATGCCCGCATTTCCAAGGCAGAACCGTCGGCTTTGGCCTTGGCCGCAACGGATCCGGCCAATCCGTACGGCGCGGCCCTTCCGTGGCCTGCTTTGTCAGTCGACGCCGGGTCCGGGCACCGTCCCGGTCGGAAGGCCGGAGCGCTGGTGGTGATGGTCGACGGCGCGTTGGTCCTTTACGTGGAACGCGGCGGCAAGACGCTGCTCACGTTCAACCAAGACGAGGCCGTGCTGACACTTGCGGCCCAGGCTTTGGTGGATGTGGTGCGCCGCGGCGCCGTGGACAAGCTCTTCATGGAGAAGGTCAACGGCCACGACCTCCTCGAAACCCCCATTGCCGTTGCCCTGGCAGCAGCCGGCGCCTACTCCACTCCGAAGGGACTCCGGATCCGTGCCTGAGGGTGATTCCATTTGGCGCGCTGCATCGCGGCTGAACGAGGCCTTGGCCGGGCAAACCATTACCGCCTCCGACTTCCGTGTGCCACGCTTCGCCACCCTGAACCTCGCAGGCTGGACCATGACCGAGGTGGTCCCCCGAGGCAAACACCTCTTGATGCGCCTCACCGGCCCCGTGGACGAGGCACCCGGCGCCAGCAAAAGGCCGCGTGCCCTGACCATCCACTCCCACCTGAAAATGGAGGGGAACTGGATGATCTATCCGCCGGGTGGTCGATGGACCAAGCCCGGCCATACGGCACGTTGTGTGCTCCGCACAGCCACGGCTGACGCAGTGGGGTTCTCGCTGGGCATCCTGGAAGTGGTGCCCACCGCCGAGGAAGACAAGATAGTTGGACATCTGGGACCGGACCTGCTCGGCCCTGATTGGGACGAGGACGAGGCTCTGCGGAGGCTGCGGGCCGAGCCGGACGTCACCGTAGGGTTTGCGCTGTTGGACCAGCGGAAACTGGCAGGCATCGGCAACATCTACCGCTGCGAAGCCTGCTACCTCTCCGGGATCCACCCCGCCCTCCCGGTGGGAGAGGTTCCGGATCTGGCAAAGACGATCAACGATGCCAAACGCCTCCTCGGCGAAAACCTTGGCCCAGGCCGGCGGACCACTCTGGGCCCACGCGCCTTGAGGCCCGGGTATTGGGTCTACGGCAGGGAACGACAACCGTGCAGGCGCTGTGGCGCCACGGTTCGGCGTGGCCTGTTGGCCGGCCCGGATGGAACCGAGGAACGGGACATCTACTTCTGCCCGCGATGCCAGCCGGCCCCGTAAAGCGGAAACGGCAAACACTCCAGCGGAAAACCAGCCCCGCCGTAGCCCGCCGGCCGGGTCCGTGACAACCAACCCGGCCGGGCGAACCACCAGCCGCCGCGACGACAACGCACACCCACGGCTCCGGCCGACTACTCCAGGAAGCTCCCCAGCCGCCCCAGCAATACTCGACCAAGCCCCGCAAAGGCGCGCGCCGCCGTCGGACGCTTTCCTACGCCATCCGCCACCACTTCTGGTTGGCGGACCCGGCGCAATCCCATAATTGCAGCCGTGCACCGTTGGATGGATTCCAATCGGCGACGTCAACACACTTATTGGCCTGTGGATTAACCAGGTCTCCGGCATCGTTCAGGACGAACTTCTGCGCTGCGTTGCCGTTGCACCCGGTGAGTTGAATGCGTGCGCCGTTGGATGTGGATCCCCAAGCGACGTCCATGCATTTGCCCAGTGAGCGGATGGTGCCGTCGGCGGCGAAAGTCCACTGCTCCGAGGCTGCTGTGTCGCAGTCCCATAGCTGGAGTTGAGCACCGTCCACGGCTTGCCTCCCGGCGACGTCGATGCACCTGCCCGCGTAGCCCTGGATCCGGGTTCCGGCCGCGCTTGCAGGTGGTGACGGAGGGGCAGCGAGTTCATAGACCCGGACGTAATCGATCAGGAGGGACTGCGGAAATGCTGTGCCTGCGTCCGGAGCTCCCGGCCAGTAGCCGCCGACGGCCAGGTTCAGCAGGAGGAAGAAGTTGTGATCGAAGACCCAAGGGCCCGGAGTTGTTGCTTTGGTTTTCCGTGAGTAGGGAGTGCCGTCGATGTACCACGTGATGGATTCGGGCCCCCAGTCCACAGTGAACGTGTGGAACTCGTCGCCCAAGGGTTTGCCGTTCGGCAGGGTGTAGCTGTCGTTGGACGAGCTCGCCCCCGAGTAGCCAGGGCCGTGGATGCTTCCCCACACGGTTCCAGGTTCCTTGCCGACATTTTCCATGACGTCCAGTTCCCCGCTGGCTGGCCAACCGTCGGTGAAGACGTTGTTGCCCAGCATCCAGAATGCGGGCCACATACCTTGCCCTTGAGGTAATTTGAGCCGGGCTTCGAACCGACCTTGCGTCCGGCTGAATTTTCCGGCGGTGAGGAGGCGTGCGGACGTGTATTGGCATGAGCCGTAGTGGCACTGGTAGCTGGCAGGATTCTCCTTGCGTGCCGTGATGGCCATGTTTCCCCTGCCGTCTGCTGCGGCATTCCTGGGGCTGGATGTGTAGTACTGAAGTTCGCCGTTGCCCCAGCCGGATCCTCCAGTGTCGTAGGACCATTTTCCGGGGTCCGGCGCGGTGCCGGCAGGGCCGTTGAACTCGTCACTCCACACCAAGGCACCCGGGGCCGGCATGCCCGCGGCGGCCATTGCGGACGGCTCCGGAGCTATGACAGCAGCTGCGAGGGTCAGGCCGGCGACGAGCATCGTCAGGGGCATGAGTCTTCGCTTCATGGTTGCCACTCTGACGGTGCGGCAATCCGCGCGCAAGCCTTTTCAGGACGACACACAAAACGTCACGGCCTGGAAATAATCACCGCGACTTTACTTTTCTTTTTCGTAACAGCGATGAAATAGAAGCGGGGGAAAGTGGAATGAGGAACCATTTGGGTGACGAAAATGATGTCACCCCGGATGGCATAGGGAAATTCCGTTCGCAGCCGAATTCCTTCCTCTGAGCATCGACGATGCATGCTCCAGGCGCGTCAGCCGTGTCCTCCCAGCCTTCAATCCGAATGTGCTCGGGCATGCTGCCGCGCCTTGGCCTTTTCCCCAGCAGTTACCGGAGGCTAAAGATGGGCATTTACAGACAAATACTGGTAAGGATTCTTGCAGTTCTGGTGGTTTCCTTTGGATTGATCTACATCAGTTGGCGATGGTCCGGCACGGTCGCATGGGATGCGTGGTGGATTTCGCTGCCGCTCGTGGCCGCGGAGACATACAGCCTGGGCGAATCCGCGCTGTACGCAGTAACCATGTGGAACGCACGACGACGGCCGCCTCCCCCGACTGCCCTTCCGGGCAGGACGGTGGACGTTTTCATCGCCACCTACAACGAGCCACTGGACCTGGTCCTCAAAACGGCCATCGCCGCCAGGGAGATGGAGTACCCCCACCAAACGTGGATTCTGGACGATGGCAACCGCACCGAATTCGCGACGGCAGCCGGGCAGATAGGCGTCGGGTACATCACCCGCGGACCCGAATGGGATGGCAGGCAGCGCTTCGCAAAAGCGGGCAACGTCAACAACGCCCTGTCCTTGACCACGGGCGAGTTCGTGGCCATCCTGGACGCCGATCAGGTCCCGGAACCCCGTTTCCTGGACCGCGTCCTGGGCTATTTCGATGCTGAAGAGGTGGCCTTCGTCCAGACCCCGCAGCACTTTTGGAACGTCACAGACCGGGATCCCCTGGGCAGCCAGGCGGAACTGTTCTACGGCCCCATCCAACAAGGCAAGGATGGCTGGGACGCGGCGTTCTTCTGCGGCTCGAATGCTGTCCTGCGCCGGGAAGCCCTCATGGCCTTGGGCTTGACCCGCTACACCCGCACAGCCACGGAACAGACGTGGAGTTCCCTGCGTAAGGGCCGCTCAAGGCTGCAGGATCTCCTGGGTGAACTTGGCAGGCGCCATCCCGCGGCAATGCCGGTGGTCGAACAGGCGTTGGAAGCGATGGCGCGTGCGGAGCGCCAGCTCCGCAGGGGCGATGTCTTGGCGGAGATCACCTTCGAGCTTCGCGTCGCTTTCCATACGGCCGCATTGTCAGTACCTGATGCCATGGATGACGTGGTGCCCGAACTCGACGCCGTCCTGGAGTCGGTGGATGTGGCGCATACAGATCAAGCACTGGCCATCCACCCCATGGACACCACCACCATCACCGAGGATATGGCCACCGCCATGCACCTTCACGCGATGGGGTGGGGCAGCGTTTACCACCACGAGGTCCTGGTCCACGGCCTGGCGCCTGAGGATGTGTCCACCATGCTTTCCCAGCGTCATCGCTGGGCAGCCGGAACCATGCAGGTGTTTTTCAATGACAACCCGCTGTTGCTTCGTGGCCTCACGGTGGCCCAGCGCCTGATGTATCTGGGTACCATGACCAGCTACCTCAACGGATTTGCCGCCCTGAGCTATATCGCAGCGCCGGTGGTTTTCCTCTGGGCCGGCACCTATCCGTTGACGGCCAGCCCCGTGGTGTTCTTCTGCCTGTTCCTTCCTTTCTTCATTTCGTGCCAGGTGCTGTTCCAGGTAGCGGGCAATGGCGCGAAGGGCCTGTGGCGTGGCCAGCAATGGTCTTTCGCGCTCTTTCCCACCTGGATCGCCGCCACCTGCTCAGGAGCGGCGGCCGTATTCCTCGGCAAGCACCTCACCTTCTCCGTCACGGCCAAGAGCAAACAGGCCACGGGACGTGGTTTCCAGCACGTCAGGCTGCAGGTAGCAGCCATGGCGTTGCTGGTTATTTCCGCGGTCATTGGCCTCGCCCGCGTAACCACCGGGGAAGCTCCGCTGTATCCCACGCTCATCACGTTGGCCTGGGTTGCTTTGGACCTGGCGCTCTTAAGCGTGGTGATCGGGGCTGCACGATACCGCGGTCCCGGCGAGGAGCTGGTGGCCCCGGTTCCCACCCCGCATGAGCTTACCCGCGTCCTCGAATCCGCTCAGGGTTCACGCCCAACACCTCACTGACAACAAACCTGAATAAAGCCGTTCCAACCCCCAGCCAGGAGCGCCCCATGTCCGTTCTTTCCCATGCCCCGAATTCCATCCCCACCTTGTTGACAGCAATCGATCTGACCATCGCGGGCCCCCTGGACGCTTTGAGCGTCCTGGATGTTCGCCACCTCTCCGCGGAAGCCGCGGCCGACGGCCCCATAGTGGTCCTGCTGAATGTTGCCGACGTGACATCAGTAGGCGCGTCCGGCGTCGTTGGCCTGCTTGAGGTACTGCATGTGCTCCGCGCCCGCGGCGGCGATTTACGTCTTTTCGGCACGTCCACCGCCCTCGACCAAACACTGCTCCAAGCCCATCTGGGGCACGTGGCCCGCATCTACGCCACCCGCCAGGAAGCGCTCGACGCCGGTACGAACCTGGCGGGGGCACGTCACCTCGCGCCGCAGTCACGCTGGCGTGGGCTCTTCGGGCGTCCGCGCCGCACCTTGGGATGGGGATGACAGTGGCCCCGGCACCTCCCACCTTTAGCGGCCATCCGAATCGAAAGCGCCGGCGGGCCAGCCTGCTCATCCCTTTGGTGGTGACGGCCCTCGCCGCCACTGGACTGGGTTTCGCGTCCAAGGAGGTGGTGCCGGTGGTCCAGGCGCTCTCCCTCTGCAGGGCTGTGGATGCTTCCACAGTCGTGCCCAAGGACGGGGTCTTGCTGGGCGTCAACCTGGACTGGAACTCTGAAACCCTGGCGGAACACCAGGCCAATCTCGGGCATGATCCGGCGGTGGTGGTCCAGTTTTCGGACATCCCGTACGACGACGAAACGTGGTCCCACACCACCAACGCCGTCACCCAGGTCCGTCCCACAGGCGGCGTCCTGCTCCTGACGCTGGAACCACACGGTGGCCTGGCAACCATGAGCGACGAAGTGATCGCCAAGTTGGCCACCGACTTACGGGCCATCAATGATCAGGGGACGCCCGTCGTCGTGCGCTTTGCGCATGAGATGAACGGTTCCTGGTATTCCTGGGGCCAGCAGCCGCTGCGTTACGTGGAGGTTTTCCGAAAGGTGGCAGCGGCCGTGCATTCCCAAGCGCCGGGTACGTCCATGATGTGGGCACCGAACTACGGCGGCGGCTACCCCTTTACGGGCGGCCAATTCGCCGCCAGACCGGGCACCCCGGACTTCGCCACCCTGGACACTGACCATGACGGTACGCTCACCATGAACGATGACACGTACGCCCCCTATTACCCCGGGGACGACGCCGTGGATTGGGTGGGCGTGTCGCTGTATCACTGGGGCAACCAGCGGCCCTGGGGCAACAACGACATCTCCGAGCCGGGCAAATTCCTGGCCATGCTGACCGGAACCTACAACGGAACCGCCGGCGATGACAGCGCCGTCCCGGACTTCTACAAGGTCTACGGAGTGGACCATCAGAAGCCGGTAGGGATTCCGGAGACGGCGGCGATCTTCACGCCGGCGCGCGGTGGAGCGTCAGAGCTGGACGTCAAACGGGCCTGGTGGCGCCAGGTCTTCTCCCCCGAAACCCACCAACAGTTTCCGCAACTGAAAATGATCAACTGGTTCGAGTGGAAGAAGTATGAGATCGAAATCAACGACGACGTGGATTGGCGTAGCGCTGGAACGCCCGCCATCCGCGATGCCCTGACGCAGGACCTGCCGGGTTGGTTACGGTACGGCGAGGATTTGGGTGTGTGCCGCTAGGTTCCGCCGGTCAAGCGGCGGGGCTTAGGCGGCGCGGCTTAGGCGGCGGGCGCTGCCGGCACGGCTTCTGAGGGTTCCGTTGCCGAACCGGAAGGCGTGCCGAGCGTTGCCTTGGCCCGTTCCGGAACCATGAATTTCGGCAGCAGCACTTGCACGATCGGGCCAATCGCCAAGGCATAGACCACGGTTCCCACACCTACGGAGCCTCCCAGCAGGAAGCCCACGGCAAGGACCACCACTTCGATGCCGGTGCGCACCAGCCTGACGGACCATCCGGTGCGGCGAACCAGGCCTGTCATGAGGCCATCGCGGGCACCGGGACCGAGCCGGGCGCCGATGTAGCAGGCAGAAGCAATACCGTTGAGGATCACGGCTCCGGCAAGCATGGCGATCTGGCCACCCAAGTGGGAGAACCCGGGGATGAGCCATAGTCCAAGGTCGGCAAAGAGTCCCACGAGCACCGCGTTGGCGATGGTTCCGATCCCTGGCATTTGCCGCAACGGAATCCAGAGGAGCAGGACAAGGAAGCTGACCGCGATGACCACAATGCCAATACTGAAGCCGGTCTTCTGGGACACACCTTGGTGGAACACATCCCAGGGGTCCAAGCCAAGACCTGCCCGGATGAACATGGCCAAGGAGATGCCATACATCGCGAGGCCGATCAGCAGTTGTGTGATTCTTCGGGTCATCATGATGTCCATCATCCAAGTTAACTGGCCTTGCATTCCATAGCCAGTTTGGAATACTGGTCCTATGCCCGGCTCACTGAATCCCACTGCCCTCGTCCGCCTCCTGGGCACCTGGAACTCCGGGGCCCTGCCCGCCTACCGCGAGTTGGCCGACGTCGTGCGTTTACTGGTGATGGATGGGCGCATCCCACTGGACGTCGCGCTACCCAGCGAACGGGCACTCGCCCAAACGCTCGGCCTCAGCCGCACCACCGTCACCGCCGCCTATGCGAGCCTGCGGGAGCAGGGCTTCCTCACTGCCGGGCAGGGCAGCCGCGGCAGGACCTGCATCCCGCACCGCACGGTGCCAGTCAGCGCGCCCGGGCTTGCCGTTCCGGACGGGCTGCTGGACCTCGCATATGCATCGCTGCCCGCCGCCGGAGAAGTGGTGCATCGGGCGTTCGCGGAGGCACTGACCGAGCTGCCGGCACTCTTGCCGGGCTTCGGGTACGATGCCGTCGGCGTCCCCGCCCTGCGTGAAGCCATCGCGGAAAAATACACCGCCGAGGGCGTGCCCACCACAGCCGGCCAGATCCTGGTCACCTCCGGCGCCCAGCATGCCCTCAACATTGTGCTGCGGACGCTCGCCGGAAAACAGGACCGGGTCCTGGTGGAACACCCCACCTATCCCAACGCGCTGGACGCCATCCGCTCCGCCGGCTGCAAACCGCTGCCAGTCGCCCTGCCCGCCGGCATTTCTCCTGCCTGGGACATCGACGCGATGGTGTCCACGATGAACCACCAGCGACCCGCCATGGCCTATCTCGTCCCGGACTTCCACAATCCAACAGGACGCATCATGTCGGATCTGCAGCGGCGGCGGTTGGTGCGCGCTGCAACTGCGTCCGGGACGGTGCTGGTGGTGGATGAAACGTTGCGGGGTTTGAACCTCGACGGTGTCCGCACGGCTCCGATGTCGTCCTTCAGTCCCTCGGTAGTCTCCATTGGGTCGCTGAGCAAATCGCATTGGGCAGGCCTCAGGACCGGGTGGATCCGGGCCGATGAAGCGATGATTACCCGTTTTGTTGCGACGAGGACCGTCATGGATTTGGGCGGTCCCGTGGTGGAACAGCTGGCTGCGGCCCGTCTGGTCAGATCCTTCGCCGAACCGCTGGACGCCCGGCTGGAGGAACTCCGGCACAACAGGGAATCGCTGTTGGGGTTGCTGGCGGAGTACTTGCCATCGTGGGAGGTGGAGCGACCACAGGGCGGACTTACCGCCTGGTGCCGGCTCCCCTCGCCGTGCAGCACGGCACTGACGGTCCTCGCACCCGACTTCGGGGTCCGATTGGCCGCCGGTCCGCGCTTTGGAGTGGGCGGAGCGTTCGAGCACTACCTGCGCGTGCCCTACACCTTGCCGCCCGCGCAGTTGGAGTTTGCCGTCGGCGCACTCCGCACCGCCCAGGACAAGCTCGACGCCGCCCCCCACCTGCGCCGTACCCTCAAAGCCGGGCGACCCGCCGTCGTCGCGGTTGCCTAAGCCGCCGCACTCCGGGTCCCGCCCATGCGCTGCTTCGCCGTGTTGCTGCCGGGGCCCACGGGGACATGCGAGGTTGCCTTGGCCAGCCCGAACAGCGGCATCCCGTTGTACACCACTTCAATGCCCGACGCCGGAACCTGATACGTTTCGTGCCACACGCCAACGTCGCCGCTGCCCGCAATCTCCTTCATGAATTTCCGCCACGGACCCAGATGCGGCGAATCCTTGTCGGCAGCAAATTTGCGAAGATGCCCAGGGCTTTCCCAGTAGCTGAGCAGCACGGTGGTCCGCCCAAACCACTGCTCACTGCCGAGTAGTCCGGCCTCGGGGTTTTCTGCGAGGTGCCGCATCATGGTGGGCATGGCTGAGGCAACCTTCGCCACCCGGCCCATCTTCCACCACCGGTTGGCGCGCATCCCGATGAGGAAAACGGTCACGGTATCGCGCCCAATGTCCGCGGTGAAGCGGCCGGGGAAAATCTCCTGTGCCATATTAAGCCTTCCTGAATGCAGTCCTGAATGCCGGTTTCATAACGTTGTTATGAAACAATGTTATGAAACACTTGATGGCATGGCAAGACCCATCGTTCATGACCAGCACGTCCAGCAACGGCTCCTGGCAGTCACCGCGGAACTGGTGGACCGCGAAGGACCTGCCCGCGTCACCCTTCGGGACGTTGCCGCCGCGGCAGAGACCTCCACCACGGCCATCTACTCGCTCTTCGGCGGCAAGGCGCAGCTGCTGACGGCAGCCGTCGACGACGGTTTTCGATCCTTCGGCGAGTCCCAAAAGGAAGCTGCCGAGGGCGGACTGCTGGAGCTTGGGCGCGCCTACCGGGTGTGGGCCTTGGAGCATCCGGCGTTGTACCGGCTTATGTTCGGCGGCGCATTGGCCGCCTACGTTGACTGCAGCCCGACGCCGGACGTCGCCTCGGATTCCATGCTCCCCTTGGTGGAGGCGGTGATGGCTGCCCAGTCAGCCGGCAGGCTCCGAAGCGACGATCCCACCATTGTGGCGATGGCCATTTGGGGTCAGGTCCACGGGCTGGTCAGCCTCGAGCTGGCGCAAATGAATGACCCCGCAGCGGACTGGGCTGGAATCTACGAGGCGGCCCTGGAATCCGTAGCACGGGCCTGGGCCGCCTAACCCGGCCCGTCTACGAGTAGACCTTCTCCAGGAACCCGCTCCAGGCCTCGGCTGTGAGCTCTGAGTCCCTGGAACCGCTGAAATCGTGCACGGTCATGCCCACCGGAGCGCCGAAAGCATTCCGGCCGAAGAAGCGGTAGAGGGCGTCGCCGGTCCGCAGTCCCAGGAAGTTCTCGTTGGAGAAGTCCACCTCACCGCTCAGCCGTCCCACGCCGTCGACGTCAAGGTCAACGGCTGATCCAGCCGCGAGCCCCTCAACGCCGAGCGCCTTCTTCAATTGCGTGAAACCGTCCGGAGTCTGCGAGGCCGCGGGCGCCTGGATGTCGGTGAACACCACGGGCTTGCCGTCGAAGTACTGCAGATACTGACCCAACGTGTGGAGGTAGAACTCCGTATGCTTGCTGGCGCCGTCGTACTGCTCGTCCCAGTTATCGGCGAAGATGCCGCTGTGGACGTAGTGCAGCTTGGCACGGCCGCCGTCGAGCGGCTCCAAGACGTGCTCCAACTGGTTGAACCAGCCGTCCGGGCCATCCATCCGGGACACCAAATGCGTAGGAAACTCCTCGGTGGTCTTCACGTCGGGCCACTGATCCGTGGGGAACATCCAAGCCGCGGTGTCCGCCGTGACAGCCCGCCACACGCGCTCGGGAGTCCCAGGCAGCTCGGTGTCCGCCACAATTTCGAAGTTCTTCTTGTCAGTCATTGCCTTGGTCCTTTTCTGCTGTTGGATCTGTTGATGGCTCTTGGTGCGTCTTAAGTGCGGGATGAAGCACGACGACGAGCCGGTGCTTGCGCGCCCCGCCCGCCACCGCGGCAGCACCGCCGTCGTGGTACTTATCCACCAGTTGGGTCACCGCTACGCCGAGCTCTTCGGCGAATGCTGCGCGTTCCGCCGCAGATCGGAAGGTGATCTCACCGTCGATCGCGAAGCTGGCCAGCTTTTTCTTCGCCACGGCTGCGCCGGAGATGAGCTTGCCCATTTCCTGCACGGTGCGCGAGGCAAGGGAGAGAAGCCAAAACGCGGAGAAGCGGTCGGCGAAGCGTCGCGGGTCCGGCGCCACCGACGCCAGGGCGACGGGTGAGATCAGGTATGAGGCCGCCGTCGCACGCACAACGCGTTCGGTGACGTTTCCCTTGCGCCGCTCCTCCACCAGTTCAACCAGGCCGTGGCGCTCGAGCGCTTTGAGGTGGTAGTTCACCTTCTGCCGCGGCAAGCCGACCTTGAGCGCCAGCTGCGTCGCGGACGCAGGCTCGGCGAGCTCGTGGAGGATGCGGGTGCGGATCGGGTCCAGCGACGCTTCCGCCGCGGCCGGATCCTCAATCACTTCGATGTCCAACATGCTCCAAGTATGGTCACCGACAACTTTTCTTGTCAAGAACTTTTTTCTCGTCGGTTTGCGTTGGGTTGCGAGGCCCACTCTGCGTGCCTCGCGCGCCAATCAGGGCGCAGAGCGGGCCCCACAACGCAGCACCGGTAGAATTGACCGGTGATGCAATCCCCCCTCCCCGTGCGCGACGGCGTGAACGCTACCCGCCTGCGCCTGCCGGACGAGGGCCCGTGGACCACCGCAATGGACTACATGATGCACCGCTGGGGACACATTGACCCGCAAGGCATCGAGGATCGGTTCGACGCCGGAGAGATCGTGGGCGAAGGCGGGGTTCCCCTTGATCGCAGCACCAAATTGGAGGACCACACCTTCATTTGGTACTACCGCACCCTGCCGCCTGAGACCCGGCTTCCCGTGGAGATCGACATCCTTCACCAGGACGAGCACATCCTGGTGGTGGACAAGCCACACTTCCTCCCGACCACCCCCGGCGGAACTTACATCCAGGAGTCTGCGCTGGTCCGCCTCCGGAACCTGCTGGACCTCCCGGACCTCATCCCCATGCACCGCCTGGACCGCATGACCGCCGGCCTCCTCCTGCTGTCCACCAACCCGGAGACCCGCGGAAAATACCAGGTCCTTTTCGAGAAGCGCCAGGTCCAGAAGGAATACGAGTGCGTGTCCGCCGCGACGCCCGCCGCAGGCTATCCCGCCGTCGAATTCCCCGCCGTGGTCCGCAACCGCATGACCAAGTCCCGCAGCTACCTGCTCGCCGAAGTGATCGACGGCGAACCGAACGCCGAAACGCGCATAGAACAAACAACAACGTTCGACGCCGGCACCCACCAGCGCGCGCTGTACCGCTTGGAACCGCACACCGGAAAAACGCACCAACTTCGCGTCCATATGGCGTCGTTGGGCCTGGGCATCATCAACGATGCCTTTTACCCGGACCTGCTGGACAAGGCCCCGGACGATTACAGCAAGCCGCTCCAACTCCTGGCCCGCGGCATCCGGTTCGTTGACCCCATCACCAAACAACCCGTGGAATACCGCAGCCAGTTGGAGCTCAGCGAAGCCCACGCTTGAGCCTCCCCTGAACGTCAGTCCCGCGGCGTCAGGTGATCGAAGACCAGGTTGGTTTGCGTGTTTGCGATGGCCGGATCCGAGGCCAGGTGAACCGCAATGAAGTCCCGGAGTTCCTTGGGCGTCCCGCAGGCCACATGCATGAGGAAGTCCTGGTCTCCGGCCAGCAGGAAAACGCTCTGCACATTCGGAAGCGCCCGCAACCGTTGGCCGATAGCCAACATCTTGTTCCGTGCCTGCGAGTTCACGCGCACTGAGATCAGTGCATAGACCATGAACCCCAGAGCTTCCAGGTCCACCGAAGCGTGGAAGCCCCGGATGATCCCGGCGTCCCGCAGAGCCCGGACCCGTCCGAGGCACGTGGACGGGGCGATGCCCGCCTTCGAGGCGAGCACGTTGTTGGGGATCCTGGCGTCAGCCATGAGTTCTTTGAGGATCAGCCGGTCGGTTTCGTCGAGCCGAACCCGGTTCGGCACAGCCCCCTGCGAACGGGCTGCAGGTGAATCCGACACGAGCACACCTCCATTATTTTTGTGATGCTTCGAAATCCTTTGTACTTCTTTGAGTTGGATTCTAACTTGAAGCGATTTACAGAATCGACGAGGAGGTCGCGATGGGCAGTTTCGACAAGATCCAGGCACGTGAAGGTGGGCTCAAACGGCAGCTCACCTCACGCCAGATGACAATGATCGCGCTGGGCGGTGCTATCGGCACCGGACTGTTCCTGGGCAGCAAGTTTGCCATCGGCCTTGCCGGTCCCAGCGTGATCATCAGCTACGCCATTGGCGGGCTGATCGCACTGCTGCTCATGGGCAGTTTGTCCGAGATGACGGTGGCACACCCCACGTCAGGCTCGTTCGGAGCTTTCGCAGAGCACTACGTGAGCCCGCTGGCCGGGTTCCTGGTGAAGTACATGTATTGGTCGTGCATAGTGCTGGCGGTGGGAACTGAGGTGACCGCTGTGGGTGAATACATGAAGCTCTGGTTCCCTGACGTGCCGTCACTGCTCTGGGTGATCTTCTTCTCCGCGGTCCTGATCGGGGTCAACACCATGAACGTCAAGGTGTTCGGAACACTGGAGTACTGGTTCTCCAGCATCAAGGTCTTCGCGATCATCGCATTCATTGTGCTCGGTGCGTACATCGTGTTCGGCGCCCGCACCGAGGGCACCGGCTTCCAGAACTACACCGCAGAGGGCGGCTTCTTCCCCAACGGCTTATCAGGCACGTGGTTCGCCGTGATCGTGTCCATCTTCAGCTACCTCAGCATTGAAATGATCGCCATCGCGGCGGGCGAAGCCAAGGACCCCGCAACAGCTGTGAAGAAGGCTTTCCGCACCACTATCGCCCGATTGCTCCTGTTCTACATCGTCACGCTGGCGCTCATCCTTGCGATTGCACCCGTCAGCCAAATCCTCGCCGGTGGCAGCCCTTTCGTCACGGTAATGCAGAACCTCGGCATTCCTTTCGCCGACAGCCTGCTGACCTTTGTAGTGATCATCGCTGCGCTCTCCGCCATGAACAGCCAGCTCTACATCTCCACCCGCATGATCTTCAGCCTCTCCCGCAGCGGCGACGCTCCGGCCGTGTTCGGAAAGCTGCGCTCCAACGGCGCCCCCGTCAATGCGCTGGTCCTGTCCACCGCCGGAATCGCCATTGCCACGGTGGTCTACGCGATGTTCCCTGAGACAGCCTTCACCCTCATGATGGCCATTTCGATGTTCGGGGCCATGTTCACCTGGTTCATGATTTTCGTAACCCACTGGTTCTTCCGCCGCAGCATGAAACGCAGCGGCACGCAGCTCTCCTACAAGACCCGCTTCTACCCCGTGGGCACCATTCTTGGCGCGGTGCTCATGCTCGCCATCGGCATCAGTACGTTGGGCACCTCGGCCTTCAATATGACCTTGGTCTTCGGCCTGCCGTCGTTGGCGGTGGTCACGGTCCTGTTCTTTGTGGTGCAGCGGCGCAAACGTCAGGCATCCGACCCCGGGGAGGAACCGAACACCGTCCGGAAGACCGCCGTCGTATCCTCCGAGAACAGCACGAACTCCACTACCTCCACCGGGCTCTCCGCAGCGGCACCAGCGGAAGATGACGACGAAAACGACCTCACGGCGTCGAGCGCTACCTCGGCAACCTGACGGGCGTCCCAACCGTAGATTCCGGCGCTGATCGCCGGGAAGGCGACGGACCGGGCACCCAGCCCGGCCGCCACGTTCAGACTTCCGTGGAAACACGAGGCGAGCAGCGCCGGATCCGTTTGCCCCGCGTGCCGGTTGGGACCCACCGTATGCACCACCCACTGGGCGGGCAGCCGGAACCCGGGGGTCGCGACGGCAGAGCCCACCGGCAGCCCGTCCGGCAACGACGTCCGCCTCACCTCGCGACACGCGGCGAGGAGTTCCGGGCCGGCGGCCCTGTGGATGGCCCCGTCCACTCCCCCGCCACCGAGCAGAGACGAGTTGGCGGCATTGACGATCGCGTCCACCGGGCGGGTGGCGATGTCCCCCTTCAAAATGTCGATTCGCATGGCGTCAGTCTTGCGCTGGAGCGGCCGATGCGGCAAGTGCGGTACCTTGTGCCCATGGACATCACCGCCCCTGAGACGTGGGGATCCGCGATTTACCTGTGGATCGTCCCCATTGTGCTGGGCGATGCCATCTTCCCGCCCATCCCCTCGGAAATGGTGGTGATCACCGGCGGCGCCCTCGCCGCCGACGGCCACGCCAATTTCTGGCTGATCCTGTTCCTCGCCGCCTTGGCATCCTGGCTAGGCGACATGGCGGTTTTTATCCTCTTCAAACGGCGCATCAGCCATGTCCTGGACCGGTGGTCGTGGGGCCGCCGGCTACACCGCGGAATCCACGAGGCCATCGCCAAAGCCGGACGCTCTTCCACTTACGGGGCCATCATCGGCGCACGGTTCATCCCCGGAGGCAGGCTCGCAACATCCTCGGCAGCGGGCATTGCCAACGTTTCCGTCCGCGGTTTCAGCCTTTGCGCCGGTCTGGGAGCGGTCCTATGGGCGGTCTGGCAAGTGGGCCTCGGCTACTTCACCGGCTCCACCACCAAGCTGCCGTTTTGGGCCAGTTCACTCATCGGCGTGGGCGTCGGCCTGGTGATCGGCGTGGTGGTGGGGCTGATCGTCACGCGGCGCCGCGGCAGCCGCTCACCCGTTGACGAACCGTACGACGCCGATAAACCCGGTGACGTACCCCAGCCCGAGTAACTTCCCCGATTTAGACCGGAGGGCAGCGTGTTAGACCGGTGACCAGCGTCCGCGGCTGCGGCGCAGTACGTAAAGGCTGCCCGTGATGGCCACGCGTTCGACGGCGTCACGCATCATGGCTGCAGATGTCCGGGCTTCGTCGTTCTCACCTGAGTAATCGCGGTCGCCCACCGTGAAGCGCAGGCTGATCTGGGGTACGCCGCCCACGATATCCAGCTGGTTGGACTCCACGTGGTGGCGGGTTTCCAGGGCTTCCACCGCTGCGGCCATTACTGACTCAGGCGCATTCCCCGGTTTGAGGCCAGTGATCTTCAACTTGGTTTGGAACGACGGCATTCCACCACCCTAACCGTCTCTCGCATCCCGCGCCCTTGGGCGGATCCCTCTCTCACCAAATGAGCGAGGGATCCTTGAAACCCCGAGGGATGTGAGTGAGCGTTTGTTAGCCGGTGTTGCGCAGGCCCGCGGCCACACCGTTGACCGTGATGAGCATGGCCCGCTGCAGCCGTTCGTCGATCTCGGTTCCGGACACGGACTCTTCGCGCACGCGGCGGAGCAGTTCCACCTGCAGGTAGCTAATGGGATCCAGGTACTGATCGCGGATTTCCAAGGAACGCTTGAGCGTGGGCTGGGCATCAAGGAGTTCGATCTCGCCTGTAAGCCGCTCAATTTCGGCCACGGTGAGCTCGTACTCGTCACGGATCATGTGGAACAGGCGGTGAAGTTCCTCCGGGACCAGCGACGAAACGTAGTGGCCGGCGATTTCCATATCAGTCTTTGCCAGCGTCATCTCCACATTGGAAATGACCGAGCGGAAGAAGTGCCAGCGGTCCATCATCTCCAGGAGCTGGTCGGTGTTACCTGCCTCGCGGGCAGCCTTCAGGCCTGAACCCACACCGAACCAACCCGGAACGATCTGCCGGGACTGGGTCCAACCGAAGACCCATGGGATAGCCCTCAGCCCCCCAAGGCCTGCGCCGGAATCCGGACGCTTGGACGGGCGCGATCCGATGTTCAGCGAACCCAACTGCTCTACCGGGGTGGAGGCGAGGAAGTAGGCCGGCAACTCGGGATCGTCGATCAGTGTGCGATAGCGGTCGAATGCTGCGTCGGAGATGGTTTCCATGACGTTCGCGTAGCGCTCGCGCTCGTCCTCCGAAGTACGCGGAGTCCGGTGCAGGGCCGAGCCCTGCATCACCGCCGCAAGGGACAACTCAAGGTTTTCGCGTGCCAGTTCGGGCAGGGAGTACTTGTCCGAAATGACCTCACCTTGCTCCGTGAACTTGATTTCACCTTCAAGGACGCCGTTCGGCTGCGCCATGATGGCATCGTATGTCGGTCCGCCACCGCGGCCCACTGAACCACCGCGGCCATGGAACAAGCGGACGCGCACACCATGTTTGGCCGCAACATCGCGCAGTTTACGCTGGGTTTTGTGGATTTCCCATTGGCTGGTCATCACGCCGGATTCCTTGTTGGAATCGGAGTAGCCCAGCATTACCTCCTGGACATCGCCGCGGAGACGGACAAGTTCCCGGTATGACGGATCGGACAGCAACTGGTCCACGATCTCAGCAGAAGCGCGCAGTTCTTCCACGGTTTCCAGCAGCGGGGCAAACCCGATCTTGGCGTGTGGCTTGGCCCCGAAAAGGTCAATCAGTCCGGCTTCACGGGCCAGGACGGCCGCGGCAAGGACATCATCAGCGCCCCGGGTCATCGAAATGATGTAGGTCTCCACTACGTCCGGCCCATACGTGTGGAGTGCCTGCCGGATGCTCCGGAAGACGTCATACGTGCCGTCGGCAGTACCCTCCAGCTTGATGGGGTGCCCGGAGAGGGGGCGGTGGGAGGCCAGTTCTGCGCCCAGGAAAGTAAAGCGCTCCTCACGGCTGAGGTCGCCGTACGGCCTCTCCGTACCGAGTCGGTCCACAAGCTGGCCAACAGCGTCGTGGTGGTAATCGGCGTGCTCACGGATATCCAGCGTTGCCAGATGCAGGCCGAAGGCAGCGATAGCCCGGCGAACACGGGCCAGAGCACCATCTGCCACCAGCGCGGCTGAGTGGTTCCGCAACGAGTCCTCCAACAGCCCGAACTCTGCCAGCAGCTCGGAGGTAGCGGCGTAGTCGCGGCCAGGCTCGTGATAGGTCGACGCGGAAACGCGGCGTCCAGTGTTGATGAGCTTGGCCTTAATGCACGTCAGCTTGAGTCTGTACGGCTCCTGGGCGTTCAGTTCAAGGATGCGCTTGTCCAGCCCCGGAAGGTTCTTGAGGTCCTCGGCGATCGAGTCCAGCAGTACTTGGTCGGCCCCAAAAAGTGCCGTGGAGTTGGACAAGACCGAAATGAGTTCGTCGATCAAGGCAATGCTGATGCGCACGGCGTTCTGATTCTGCAGCTGCAGGATCTCCCGGGTGACAGCAGCTGTGACGTTGGGGTTGCCGTCGCGGTCACCACCGATCCACGAACCGAACCGCAGCGGCGCGGCGGCCACTGGAAGTGCGACACCATGCTCGGCCAGAAGCTCAGACAGGTCTGTCAGCATTTCCGGCATGGCGTCGGTCAGGATGCTGTTCAAGTAGTAGATGGCGTTCCGTGCCTCATCCACAGGCGTGGGGCGGACCTGGCGCAGCTCATCGGTCTGCCACATCTGGTCGATGATTTCGGCGAGCTGCCGGTCCTGCCGGCGCCGCGCGGACGTGCCATCCGCAGTGGGCTCGGCAAGGACATCGGAGAGTTTGCGGACCTTATCCAGCACGGAACGGCGTGAAGCCTCCGTGGGGTGTGCCGTGAAAATGGGGCGGACATCGAGTTCGTTGATCACGTCCTGCAAGACCTGGGGACCCGCTTGGCCGGCGATCTCGGAAACGGCTTTGGCCAACCAGCCGTCCTTTTCCTGCCGGGTGCGGAGGCCACGGACACGATGGACCTGTTCCGCCGCATTGGTGAGGTGGAAGTAAAACGCAAAGGCCCTCACCAAATCTGTCGCCTGGTCCAGCGGCAGGGAGGCGAGCAACTCGCGGACCTGGGCAACGACGTCGTGCGCGCTCCAAGGCCCGGTGGCATCAGCACCGCCGCGCGCGGCTTCCTTGGATTCCTTGGTCAGCAGGCGGACCTGCTCCACGAGGGCAAGCAGTTCCGGACCGTGCTGGCGAACCAACGATTCACCCAGGAGGGTGGAAACGCGGCGCACGTCAGCGCGCAGTTCGGCAGCGAGATCGGTGTCTTGAGGGGCAGTGTGAACCATGGATGCATACCTTCGGGATCTGGTTTTGGCCCGTACACTGCGCTGGATACTGTGAGCCGGATTACTAGGGTTTCCTACGGGATCTTACCCGCCCCGAACTCGACCCATGGAATGCGTCTCAGATTTTGGCATCACGTTTTGGATCGGCCCGCCCAGGCAGGACCACCTTCCCGCTCATCAGCTCGTCGTGCACCAAACCGGGCCCCGCGGAGAGTTTCTCGTGCCTGCGCTGCCGCATTTCTTCGATCGCAGCAGCCGCCTCTACCCTGGTAGGCGCACCGGTAGCGGGTTCAATCATGGAGAGGACACTCCCCAGCGTGCCTGTAGCACCTTTCGCTGGGACGCCCCGTTGAACAAGACCCGTGCCGGCCCAAATGGAGCCGAGTATCTGGGCACCACTGACCAGGATTGCAATGACTGCGTCCATCCCCATGCGGTCAGCGTACTCCGCGGGGAATCGGCTCAACAGTCCTCACCTACCCAGCCCAAGCCTTCCTCAGTTCCTCCCAGTGCTGGTCCTCCATGAGGCTGGCAGGTGTCACGGACACCGAAGTGACCCCGCCGAGCGCCGCCTCCCGCAAAGCCGTACCGAACTCTCCCGCCGATATCCGGCCCTCATTGGACCAAAGACCCACCGACAAGGACATACGGGAGCCCGCGCGGCGGTTCATGGATTCAGCCAACTCCCGGGTCTTCGGAGACCGTTCGCTGTTGAGCCCGACGTACTCCCACACGTGAAGCCGGTCTACCAGCTTGAGTAGGAGATCGTAGTCATGTCCGCTGTCCGCCCGGTCTCCGGACGGCGCATCGCGCGGCGAGCGCACATCCATGTCCAGGTTGACACCAAAAGGTTCGACGGCGGCGCGCACTTTGCGCACGATGTCCGCCATGGCTTCGCTGCGCCAAGTATGGATGCGTGGGTCTGAAGTGTCGATGGTTCCATCACCGTTGCGGGGCCAGTCCGTGGAGCCGGTGGTGACTTTGAAGTCCTTGAGATCGTTGCCGCCGAAAGTGAAGTCGTCGAACATGAGCTCTGTAAGGTTCACGGCCGAGGGCCTGTACTTCTTTGCGACAGCAGCGGCGAGGGAAGCCAGCCGGGTACCGGCCGCACCGTGCCTCAATGACCACACACTCGCAAAGGACCCGGATGCCACCCCCTCAACGTCCATCCCGGCCAAGGCAGGATCTTCCTTCAGCGCACGGTCCAATAGGACGTCGATGGTCAAGATCACATCGCGATTGCTTCCGTCATCCGCAGTCTCCAGCGCCGTGATGGACTCTGCCACGAAGTCCCGGCCTGACTGGGAAACCTCGCTGGATTCCGCCCCGGATTGGTCCGGCCACGGGAAGGCTGTCCAATCGGTGCGTCCAACGGAGATGGACACCGCCGTGGCATTCACTGAGTCCAAACGCTCTGAGAGTTTGGCAAGGTAGCCGGGCTCGCTGTTCACCACGTCCTCAAAGCCCAGGTTGACCATACGGTCCGCAGGCTTGGGAAGTGGTTCCCCGGCGCACGAGGCCATCGTCATGGCCGAGGCCAGCACTGCGCCTGCGATCACTGAGGCTGCGCGGTTCACGCGCTCACCTCTTTCCCGAGTTTGGCCTCGGCAGCAATCACGCTGATGACACCGGTGCGTTGCAACTTGTTCCATTTAGCCGGGGTGCCACGGATCTCCTTGACGATTGCGCTGGCCAACGCCAGTCCTACGAACACCGAATAGAAGGGCCACAACGGCAAAGTCCAAAGGAACCGCAAATCCTGCCAGGACCGATTAAGGCCAATGGAAAAACACACCAAGGCCAGAGACACGAAAAGGCCCAACCAACCAAGAATCGCGAAGACCTGGCCAGGGACCGGGCCTTCACCGGCAATGTAGAGGAAGGGCAGGACCACCAAGATGGCCAGTTGCAGCACGGGGATCACCACCATAGTGATGGCGTTGAACACCAGGAACATGCCAAACAGGCCGTATCGACGCCGTCCGAGCATCCCGACATGCATCCGGAGTGTTTGCAGCAACCCGCGGGACCACCGTACGCGCTGGCGCCAGAGCCCTCCCACGGTGGAGGGCGACTCAGCGTAGACCAGCGCGCTGGGCTGGAATCGCACCCGGTAGCCAGCCTTGTAGACCCTCCACGTCAGTTCGAGGTCTTCGCCAAGGGTGTCCTCGTGGAATCCGCCCACTTGCCTCACGAGTTCGCTCCGGAAGGCGCCAATGTTCCCGGAAACAATGGGCAGGCAGTGCAACAAGGAAAGGGCCCTGCGGACCAGGCCAGTGCCAACGTGGCTCAGGACGGCAAGCATCATGGTTTGGACACGGTTGAGGTTCACAGGCCGGTCATCGCCGCACACCGCTCCCACTTTTGGATGGTCGAATCCTTCCAGCATGTTCATGAGTGTGTCCGGGGCAAAGATCCCGTCAGCGTCAACAAACATCAGGATGTCGCCGTGCGCTGCGGCGATTCCATAGTTGAGCGCGGCACCCTTTCCGGCGTTCGTCTGCGACAGGAAGCGCACCCTGTCATACTGCTCCGCAAGTCCCGCCATGATGCGTGCGGTGGAATCGGTGGAGCCGTCGTCTACCAGAATGACCTCAAGCCGCAGATACCTGCTCGCCAGGATCGACTCGACGCATTTGGTGATGACCACGGCTTCGTTGTAGCCGGGGACGATTACCGACACCAAGGGCCGCTGGCTGAGAACCGAATAGCGATGCTTTGGAGGTTTGGAGCGGTGGAACCAGTTGAAATACAAGGCCAGTGGAACGTAGGCGATCTTGACCGCTCCGAAACTCAGGATCACCAAGCCACCACACTGGACGAACACCATGGCCGCGTCAACCAAACTCACACAGCCCGTCCCATCATTGGCCCGGGGGCATAACTCCGCAGGACCCGTTCCAGGAGTTCCGGGGCGTAGGCACTGTTGGCACCAAATCTGGCGTTGATCTCCAGAACTACCGGAGTTCCGTCCCACATGCGGCGAACGTCAACGTCGACGGGACCAGCCAGGCCCAGTGCGGCGGAGGCTGCAGCCGCTATCCGGGCGATGTCGGGAGCCTCCGGCGTATCCACTCTCCTGACCGAGAGCGCGTTGCCGACGCGGCCCTGTTTAAGCTCTGTCTTCTCCAGCACGACCACAAGATCGTCCTGCTCCGACTCCTGCCAGGGCCGAAACACCACAGGCGCGTACTCTGTGCCCGGCGCAAAGCGCTGCACGATCCAGGAATCATCCAATGAGGACCATACGCGCGCGGCGTTTCTTCCGCCGTCGGCAGCCCTTTCCAGGACCTGGACTCCGCGTCCACCACGCGATACCCGCGGCTTGACCACCAACGATCCGCCAAAACGGGCCATCGCCTCATTGATTGAACTGAAATCCCCTGGCAACGCGAAATCCGGAACTCCCACATTGGCGTCGGAAAGGCACTTCATGGTGAGGTATTTGTCATTCGCGATCCGAACTGGAGTCGGGTCCGCGATCAGGATCTCGACTCCCGGAGCGAAATCATCCCGGGCCTCAGCCACCATCACCAGCTCGTCGCTGACGGTTGGCACCACCAGTTCTATCTCATGAGCGGCTACGAGTCCGCGCAGTTCCCATAAGTAGCCGGGTGCACTTGAGGGTGACACCACAGACACTGCGTCCGCCGCCGAAGCGTTGACCTGTTTCATGTCGACGCCCAGAACCCAATGTCCTTGGTCCACCAATTGACGTGCCAACGAATACCCTGCCGGCCCGCCAACACCCGTCACCAGCACGCGTACCATCAGAACTCCCCTACGGCAGAGCCGAGCAACCGGACAGGTTCAAAGCCCTCTGCATAACTGGTCTTGACCTGTGAGCCCCGGAAGGCCGCGAGACTGCGGACCCTTTCAGCGCTCATGTACGGCTTGCCCTTTTGGTTCCGGTGCATGCCCACGGCATGGATTTTTACGTCCACATACCCGGCAATGTCCACGAAAACGCTGGGGTCGAACTGCCGAGTGGATGACGGACTCTCAAAACACAGAATGGAGGAGTGCCGCCGCGCCGCCCGCATAGTGGCACTATGGACCGCTTGGTGGTCCTGGTGGTAGTCATTGCGGGAATGCGTGATGACAACGTCCGGATGGAAGTCCTCAATGGCTTCCTCGATCGCCTTCACCATCTCCTGCCCATGCTCGGACAAGTTGGTGTCTTGGAAATGGTGGACCTGCACTGCAGTGGCGCCCATGAAGTCCGAGCCTGCAGCAGCCTCGGTTACGCGGACTCTGCTGTCTCCGCCCTTGCTCCCGGTACTCATCACCATTGTCCTGACGTCATGGCCGGCGTCGGACAACTTGGCCAGCGTGGCACCACAGGCCAATTCCAGATCATCAGGGTGCGCTCCGATGGCGAGCACCCTTCGAGGCCGGGCAGCCACCCTATAGCGGATCCGAAACGCCGGAGCAGCAAGGCAGGCAACAATCAGCCCTGCGCCGGCAAACACAACCACCGTATTCAGCCAGGAAGGATGCGTCCGTCCGACTGCACACCCCGCAAGGGCTACCAGCAGCAAACTTCCCAAACCGGCCAACGTCCAACGGAGCCTGTTCGGTGAACTGAACTTCCGTGCAAACCAGTTCCGGCCGGCTGGAACCAAAGCCCAGCCAGCCACCAGAATCCCCAACAAACCAGCAACGGAGAACAGCGTTGCTTCCATAATGCCCCCATAATGCGTAGCGAATTAGCACGGCTCCCATCTCCGGAGACCGCCGTAGAAGTAGTGGGCGGGGAAGGAGATTCGTGACGCTGCCTATGAATCCGTTTAATAGCGGTACTCAAACTCCCCCGTGGCCAGGCCGCTTCCGCTCAGTGAGTACCTCAGTACGCCGTTGGACTTATGGCGCTTGGATTGCACAGTCACGTGGAAGTGCAGATCGCTGCGCTGGACTGAAGCCGTGTTGCACGTAACTTCCGTGCCACCCGCCATGGAACACGACCATCCTTCCGGTGCCTCAATGGAGCTTTCCAGGATTCGTGAATCCCGGCCCACTGCAAACACAGCCGTACCTGCGCCCAAGGGCCGGGTGCCTGAGGCACTGAAGTCGATTTCCATGGCAGTGCCGCGGAAGTAGCCCTCAGAGGTGCGCCTGGCGGTACCGGAGACCTGTGCCCGTTCAGATTGCGAGGGCACCGCGGAGGGAACTGGTGCAGGTGTGGTGGGGGTGGACGTCGGAACGGGATCCGGCTCCGGCTCCGGAATTGGTGGTGCCACGGGCTCCGTTGACGGCTCCGGCACTGACACCGGAGGGCTGGTCTCCGCCGGCGCCGGTTGAACCACGGCCGACGGAGTAGGGGCCGGCGTACTGGTTCGGGACGCTGAAGGTGAAACGAGCGCTGGGCCCGTCTTCAAGGGAGGGGCGCCGGTTTCGACGGCACGCTCTTCCATGTAGGCGTCAGGGGTTAGTTGGTCCACTATTCCCACTGCTCCCAAGACCAGCCCCACGCCTGCCGCTGCAATGACGGCCATCACGGCGGGCTTGGCAAGGGTGGGAACAACCAGCACCGCCTTTGCCGGCGCCATCCCGCCAAGGATGCCCAGCCCGCCCCCTTTCGCCGCCCACGCAGCCACTGGGATACCCGTCACCAGCGGAAGAAGTACCACCCTCATGCTGTTTTCGACGTCCTTCAGTTCTGCAAGGGCTGCAGTGCATTTGGAGCAGCCGTTCAGATGCTCGCGAACTTTGCGCTCCGTAGCAGTGGAGAGTCCGCCCCGGATGTAGTTACCCAGTTTCGTGACGAACGCAGCACACCCATCATCAGGCTGATCTGCGATGTGGAATTGAAGGTAATGCCGCCTCAGCCCCTCACGTGCTCGGAGCGCCAGTGCGGAAACCGCGTTGGCAGACAGCCCAAGAATAGGAGCGACGGCCGCCGGCTTCATGCGCTCAACGTCCAGGTACCACAGGACAGCCTGCCACCGTTCCGGCAGGGCACGGAACGCTTTGGCCACTGTTTGTGATTCGAAGGCGCTGACTGCTGAATCGGATTCGGCCAGCGTTTGGTCCAGGACAGACTCGTCACTGCTTGGCAGTACCTTGCCGGCTTTTCGATTCCGTTGGTGGGACAGCCGGGTTACCGTGGACAACAAGTACGCCCGGAAGAAGGTATCCGGTCCTTTCCCTGCCACCAGGCTTTGCAACACGGACTGGAACGCCTCAGCAACTACGTCCTCGGCATCGCTCGGATTGTCCACGTTGCGCTTGGCTACGGCGGAGGCGATGGAAACGTGGCGCGCATAGAGCCCGTCGAATGCGGACATCTCACCGGCACGGACCATTCCAATGAGGTGTGCGTCGCTATCGACGTCGACATCGACGTCCACTTGACTGTCCACTTGTGACCTTCGTGCCATCTAAGGCACCCCCAAACCGTAAGTAATTCTGCCCATATCTATTGAGTGGGGGTAGGCGGCAAGACGTGACGCGGTTTATACACTGTCTTTAGCAACGATTTTTGCCGTCCGCTTCGTCACGAAACGGCTTCTCCGCACACTCTTCGGATATGACATCGTTCCGGACAAAATCATTCGCAGAGTGCACGTTCTCGCGGCACCTTTTGCTGCGTAGATGGCAGACCACCAGTTACCAGACAGGGTGGCGATTCCATGCCGACTGGTTCTTGCCCGAAGTCCGGACCGTCGTCACCTCACTGGCGGACAGCGCATCCGTTCCGGCACCTGCAGCAAAATCGCTCGGCGCCGCGCGGGCCAGGAATGGCGTGGGTATCGGTGAGACCATGACTGATTTCCGGGCACTCTTTTCAGCCGCGGAGAGGACGCTGGACGTCGATGCCCTGCAGTCAGTGGCGGAAGGCTGGGCCGAGGTTGCGGAAACGGCACCGCCGATCTCGTGCACGGATGTCTACACAGGACTGGCTACGCAAGCACACTTCCAGAGACGGATCCATGAAGTCTCATCAATGGGGACCGGGCCCGATTGCCAGGCCGCGCATGCCATGGCCATTATCTCCATCGCCGGGCCTCGAGACAGCCGGAGCCATTGCTGGACCCTCTTGGCCCGGCTGGGAGAAGCCGTTAAAGGGCAACTGCATGGCACCGGAGCGATGGCCATGTACCAAAACTCCGCCGTGCATGTGCTGTTCCCTTTCAGTGAAAGCAACCTGTGCAGGCTGGTGGAGTGCAAAGCCGCGCTGGAAGCTCTGGGGGATGGCACCCTGGGCCCTGCTCGGCTGCGGTTCTACCCGCTGTCTTCTGCTGCTGCAGCAGTGTCCGCCGCCACGGCAACAGCAGCTCAGGATTCATCCTGCGAAACAAAGTAGGCCGGCTCCCGTTTGACGCCGTCACGAACCACCATGGCCCAACACTCATCTACTGACGGAGCATCTCACCACGGATTCTAAGGATTATCCAGCACATGAAAAATCAGATCCATCTAAAAACCGCGTCATTGGTGGCCGCACTTCTGGCGGTTGTCATGGCCGTCCTGGGGCTGGGCCTGTCTGCCTTGCCCGCCAACGCTGCAGAGCTGACGGACGCGGAAATCACCCTGAGGACGGAATCAGTAGTTTCCAGTCAGTGGGACCAAGTGGATTTGACGTGTGAATGGTCCGTGCCGGACAACTCCCGGCCAGGTGACACCTTCAGCATCCAGCTGCCCCCGCAACTGCGGTGGTTTGGCGTCACAGAATTTGATCTGCAGAATCCTGACGGCGAAACAGTGGCCACCGCAATGGCAAACGACTCAGGCCTGGTGGTTTTCACTCTGACGGACTTTGTGGCAGAACAGCCCCTCAATGTCGGAGGAACGTGTTCCTTCAGCACCCAGTACTCGGTTGATCCCGGTGACAGCGAAATTGAAGAACTGAGCTTTAATGTCGGCTCCACAGTGCTGCGCGTACCAGTGGCTGTTCAGCCTTGCACGTCGGAGTGCGGTCCGTCCCTCCCGACAGAAGCAGGCAAGGCCATGTGGTGGGTTGATCCCGCCCAGACAGTTCTTGAGTCGATCTTCTACATGCCGCCGATGGCTGCGAAGACCAACGATGTAGTGGTTACCGATACCCCGGCTGCAGGCATGGAGATCGACTGCAGCCGGGTCACACCCCGCGTTGGACGCGTCTTGAACGACGACGGGAACATCACCGAGCCTTATGCCAACGAGCAGTACCCTGCAACCCTCGACTGCACTCCGCAGAAACTCACGGCGAGCTGGACTGGCCTTCCCGAAGGTCTTCATGTGGAGCTCTACGTTGTGACCTACGTGACCGATGCTGCATTGAACGTCTACGAGAACAGCGGAACTGTCACAATCTCGGGGCAGGAAACACCTGTGGCGGCCCAGACCCGCCGGAGCAGCGGAAGTGGCACAGGCAACGGCACACCCCTGCCCACGCCGCCGGCGACCGCAACCCCCACGCCCACCGCAACACCCACACCAAGCCCAAGCACCACCACCGCAACACCCACACCAAGCCCAAGCACCACCACCGCAACACCCACACCAAGCCCAAGCACCACCACCGCAACACCCACACCAAGCCCCAGCACCACCACCGCAACACCCACACCAAGCCCAAGCACCACCACCGCAACACCCACACCAAGCCCCAGCACCACCACTCCCACCGCCACGTCCATGCCCACTGAAACGGATGAGCCGATTGTCGTGACCACCGAACCCCTGGTTGTGGCGCCCACGGAAAACCCGTCGGAGCCTGCGGCAGAGGAGCCTGCGGAACCGCTGGCAAACACGGGCACGCAGGGAGTGGCATTCGCGTTCGTAGCGGCCGCGCTCCTGGCTGTCGGATCGTTGCTCGCCTTCGCGGGATCACGCCGGTCCGGCCGCAGGTCGCACTAACAAGGCCTGCTGAGGGCGGGATCGACTGATGGGCGGGGCATCTGATGTCCAGCCCATCAGCCGGTTCTTCAATCTCGGCTCGCGCTGGCATGGGTTGGGGGCCAGCGCGAGCCGTTCCAATGCAGCTGCGCCCGCGGCATCGACTCGAATTCAGGGAATGCCCTCGCCCGGCGCATAGTTGAGGAAAGTGCAATCACGCCACGTGCCGCTTAGACAAGCCGAGGAGACCCATGAGCTCGCCCACCACAGCAACCGATGCCCAGCTGGCCCGTTGGGAGCGGTTCCGCGCAGGCCGGCACACGGCGCTGGCAACCGAGCACGGCTGGCTGACCCTGACCTCGTTCCAGTGGCTGGAGTCGGACCCGGCCGAGGTGGAACTCGCCCCTGGCCTCTGGTCAACTGACGGTTCTACCGCTTTTCTTTCGGCGAGCGCAGCGGATGGCCTCACGTTCGTCCAGACCGGCGGGCCCGTGGACGGGACAGTGAGCGCAGTCCTGCAGGATGAAGAGTCACTGATGTGGGTTCAGTACGGTGGCGTCGACGGTAAACAAGTTGTGGTGGAACTTGCCATGCGTGCGGACAAGTACGCCATCCGCACCCGGGACAACAGCTCTCCCGTTCTCACGGAGTTCCAAGGCGTTCCCAGCTACGACTACAACCCCGAGTGGGTCATCCAAGGACGTTTCGAAGCGTACGGGGAGCCTCGCGATGTTCCCATCGGCACGGCTAATCCTTTGGTGGACGGGGTCCATCGCTCAGTAGGAGAGGTCGTTTTCCGGGTACCGGGCGTCCCCCATGAAATCCGGCTCCACGCAGAGGAAGAGAAGCTGGGCGCCCTCAATGTGACCTTCCACGATGAGACCAACGGCGCCACCACGGACGAATGGCGAAAAGTCTTCATTCCCCGCCCCCGCCCGGACGGGTCCGTTGTGATCGACTTCAACCGCAGCATCAACTACCCCAGCGCCTTCACCCCGTACGGCACATGCCCCATGCCGGTGCGGGGCAATTCGATCGATGTACGCGTGGAAGCCGGCGAGAAACTCCCCCAAGACTAAATTACGGACCGCCAAGGCCACCCCGGCTAGGTGATTGCTGAAACCCCCGTCACTGCGCGGCCAACGATCAACGAATTGATCTCGTAGGAGCCCTCATAGGTGTAGATGGCTTCGGCGTCGGCGAAGATATTGGCGATCCGGTAGTCGGTGACAATTCCGTTTCCGCCCAGAATGGACCGGCCCATAGCCACTGTCTCCCGCATCCGGGCGCTGCAGTAGGCCTTGGCGAGGGCCACCTGGGCCATGTCGGCTCCGCCATGCCGAATGCCTTGGGCATCCGTGGAGATGTCTTCCTGCAGCTGGGCGATCCTCACCATCATCCCCATGCTGGCTACAGCGTTTCCCAGCATGTCTACCAGGTGTTGTTGGATGAGTTGGAATTTGGCGAGCGGCTTCCCGAACTGCATCCGCTCGACGGCGTACTGTCGGGCAACGTCAAACGCCGCCAATTGCTGGCCTACGGCTTGCCAGGCAACCATGATCCGGGAGCCTCGCAGCAGATGGTTGGTGTCGGAGAAGCTGCTGATCCCGGCGAAGCGATCCGATTCGGCGACTTTGACGTCCACGAACCGGATGTCGGCGTTCTGCACCGTCCGCAGCGCGATCTTGTTTTCAATGCGGCTGCGGGTGATGCCAGGCAGGGAAGCGTCAACGATAAAAGCGCGGATAGCTCCGTCGGCTTCGTCTTTGGCCCACACCAACATGTAGTCGCAGAACGTCCCGTTGCCAATCCAGCGTTTGGCGCCGTTGACCACCCAGTAGTCACCGCCGTCGGAGGCTTCCCGTTGGACCCTGCGCGCCGTGGTCTCCATGCCACCTGCCACATCGGACCCATGGTTCGGCTCGGTGAGCGCGAAGGCGCCGGTGGTGCGCAGGTTTGAGGCGTCGTCGAGGTAGCGGTCCTGTTGTGAGTCGCTCCCGAAGTCGTACAACGACTCAACGAAGAGATCGTGATGGACCATGAAGAACGTGGCGATCGAGGTATCCACCCGGGTCATTTCAGCGATCACCAGGCCAGCGAACAGGTGCGTGTACCCCCGTTGGGCCGGCGCACTGAGCCGTAGCGCCGCGAGCTTCGGCAGGATGTGCTCCGGGAACTCGGCCTTTTCCCACCACTGCCCGGCGTAGGGGGCGATTTCCGAGGCAAGGAAGGCCCGGAGTTCGTTGAGTTTCCGCTGTTCCTGGACGCTGAGCAGCGACTCGAAGTCGAAGAAGTCCGCGGTGGGCAACCCCGCCACCGAGGAAGCCATCACACTTGCGGAGCCCGGAGGCACCGTCCCGGAAGACGGGGAATCCGCGCCGCCGCTGTAGTCGCCCATCATTTGATTCCCATGCGGATGGCGCCGTCCAGCCGGATGGTTTCACCGTTCAGCATGGCGTTCTCCACGATGTGCGCGGCCAATTGTGCGTATTCGGCCGCACGGCCCAGCCGCGCTGGATGCGGGACCTGCTGGCCCAGGGAATCCTGTGCCGCTTGCGGAAGACCGGCCATCATGGGTGTTTCAAAGATGCCGGGCGCTATGGTGGTCACCCTGATCAGAGAACGCGCGAGTTCGCGGGCCAATGGCAGGGTCATGGCCGCCACGGCACCTTTCGAGGCAGCATAGGCGGGCTGTCCGATCTGCCCTTCGAACGCTGCCACGGATGCGGTGTTGATGATGACGCCGCGCTCGGGCCCGCCCAGTTCGGTGGAAACCGGCTCCGTTTCAACCATGGCTGCGGCTGCGAGCCGGATCACGTTGAAGGTTCCCACGAGGTTGATCTGGATGACTTTGTTGAACGTTTCCAGGGGCAGCACGCCGTCGCGTCCCAGCACCTTGCCGGGTGTGGCAATGCCTGCGCAGTTAACGACGATCCGCAGCGGGCCAAGGGCTGTTGCAGCATCGACGGCAGCCTGAACCTGCGCTTCATTGGTGACGTCCGCGGGGACAAAAACCGCCCTGGGACCAGAACCTGCACCCAAGGCGTTCAGTTCTGCGGCGTACGTATCCCCTGCGGACTGCGGCAGGTCCACCAGGACCACCGACGCTCCGGCCTCGAACAACCGCCTCGCAGTGGCGGCCCCCAGCCCTGATGCCCCACCGGTAATCAGCGCGACCGTGCCCTCGATGTCCATTCATCCTCCTTGATGCAGACCCAAAATCCGTTAATGCATGTTAACTGGAATTGTGGGCCAGCGCACCCTCGGTAGGCTGGGGCCATGCCCGCCGACGCTTTCGCTGCCGACCAGCCGCTCCCCCTCCCTGACCAGAACGAGTGGGCAAGGCGCGCCAACCAGGCCGCCCGATCAGTGACGCGGACCTTCGGCCGGCGCCTGCTTTTCCTTCCCGGCACGCACATCGGGGCGGTCAGCCTTCCTGCCACCACTCTCGGCAGCGTCTTTGGTCCCTGGCATTACTGGTGGCAGGCGCAGTATGTCGATTGCCTGGTGGACGCCGGCCGCCGTGAGCTGGCCACGACAACAAAGTTCGACGGCGTCTCCCGCCCCAGTGCGGGCAGGCTCGCTTCACGGCTGGTCACCACCATCCGGTTACGGAATCTGCTGAGGTTCGAGAACCACTTCTATGACGACATGGCGTGGCTCGCCCTCTCCACGCACCGGCTGGAGAAGCTGGCGGAGGAAACCAGGAAACCGGGTCGTCGGCGCAATGCGTACGTCCGCAAGAAGCTGACCCTGCAGTTCCACTCGGCCTCCACAGACGATCTGGGCGGCGGAACGTTTTGGAGCACCCAACGGGACTTCAAGAACACCCCTGCTACAGCTCCCGTAGCGCTCTACTTTGCGCGGACTGGGCACAGGGAACGGGCGCAGTCGCTGGTGACGTGGCTCAACAGCAGGCTCTTCGACCCGCAACGGGGTGTCTACTTGGATGGACTTCGCATCCGCAATGGCGAGACCGTCCTCGAGGAGGCCGTCTACACCTACAACCAAGGTCCAATCCTTGGCGCCTTGCTGGAACTTGGTGGCCAGGAGAACCTGGATCGTGCTGCGCGGCTGGTTGAGTCGGTGTCACGTGAACTGACGGTCCCCGGAACACGTGTCATCCATGGCGACGGCACCGGCGACGGCGGACTTTTCACCGGCATCCTGGTCCGCTACCTCGCACTTGCCGCGCGGGACCAACGGTTGCCAGCACCGGTGCGGGACACTGCCCGGGCCTTGGTTCACGCTACGGCCGGCGCGTTCTGGCTGACGCGTCGTGAGGCGCCGGAACCAGGGCGCGCCAAAGCCCCCACCGAAGCCCCGGCGCTCATTTTCTCGCCTAATCCCCTGCGGCCGGCGGCCGAGACGTATCCGGTGGGCGCCGCCGTCGAACTTTCCACGCAGCTTCAAGCCTGGATGACTCTGGAAGCTGCGGCCACGCTCTAACCGCCGCTGGCAGCCGGGCGCTTCTTCTGCGGATACGGCGTTTCGTGCCGGGCGAGCATCTCCACGAACCCGGCAATCTTGCGGGCCCGGGTCTCTGCACGTTTCACCCCGTTGATGCGGTGGATCAACGCGAAGCGGTTTTGGGAGGTCAGGACCTCGAACATCGCCTGCGCTTCCGGCACCGCGGCGATGGCTGCAGCCAGATCGTCCGGAACCACGGAGTCCGCGGGACCTGCATAGGCAGCTTCCCAGCGGCCATCAGCCTTGGCGGCTTCGACGGCGGCACGTCCGGCGTCCGTCATCTTGCCCTCGGATTCCAATCTGGCAACGTGGCCCACGTTCCTGGCTGACCAGATGCTTTTGCGGCCCCGCGGCGTCATGCGCTGCATGTAGCTTTCGTCGTCGCGGCTCTTCGCTTGACCATCGATCCAGCCGAAGCACAGTGCCTCATCCAGGGCTGCGTCGTAGTCCAACTCCGTGACCGTGCCGCCTTTCTTGTGCAGGATCAGCCACACTCCCGGACTCTCGGCAGCGTGCGCCGAGAGCCAGTCACGCCACGCGGCGCCGTCTTTGAGAAGGAGTTCCGGAAGCTCAATGGGCATGAGCCTATTCTGCTGCGTAACGGGCGGCCCCAGGCAAGGCCACGCGGCATAGGCTGGGAAGTGACTACCCAGCCCAGGAGGACCCATGCTGCGAGCCCGCCCCACCCACTACACGTCGCGCACCGATCAGTGGTCCACTCTCCTCCAAGCGCTGGGGCTGGTGAAGACCGTGGACGATGACGGATGGTGGGAGTTCGACGCCGGTTCGGGTCGCCTCGCGGTGGGCTTCGTGGAGCACGGTCATCCGTTGGACGGCTCGACGATTTTCGGTGTGGAGGTGGGGAACCTGGCGGAATTTGCGCGCCGCACCGAGGCAGACGGCACCCAGGCAGACTGGAACGAGACCCAGGACGGACCCACCGTGCGGATCTCTGCCGAGGACGGTTTCGAGTTCTTCGCGTTCCCTGCGACCAAGGCAGCGGATGGCACCTGGGCCACGTCCACGGAGGCCGACCCAGCGCTGGCCATAGTAGGCAACTGGACCAGCCCCTTCGTGGGCCTCGCGGCCAACGATCTGCGGAATATCGGCGCCCGGCCGCGCTCGGAAGACGACGAATCAGCCACGTTCACCGCCAAGAACGGCGGCATCCTGCGGGCGATCCACGGCGCGGACAGCGCCAACGGGGATCTCTCCTTCGAGTACGACGGCGGGCTGGAACCGTTGTTGCACCGGCTCACTGCGGCGAAGATAGAGGCCAGAATCAGCGACGATGTCCTGTACGTCGCCAACCCGGATGCTGCGGGCGGAGCGGCGCCGGCATCGATTGTTGTAGAGAAAGCACCGGAACAGCTGACGCCGGCCGCACACGCCAGTTAGCCCTTGGCGGCTGCGAACGAGAAGGGCCGGTTGATGACATCCCTGGAAAAATCCTTGCCCGCATAGCATCCCGGGAGCCGCTCGAATCCATTCTGGCGCTCTAATACCGCCGAGAGCGTAACCTCGCAGCCACCGGAACGCCACCAAGGAAGTTCGGCTGGGGATGGGGTAGAACTTAACCATGAGCGTACGTACACCCGACCCGTATCCAGGCTGGCTTTCAGATGAAGACCTCTTCGAAGCCCGCGGCCGACTTCCGATGGTCTACGTGGAGGCTGTTCCGGTCAGGCTCGATCCGCTCGGTTATGTGAATGAGGTGGGCACGCTCCTTCAGGGCGACGCCGACGGCAACATGGTCCGCTACCTCGTCTCCGGCCGCGTCCTCTACCGCGAGACCATCCGCGCAGCCCTCCTGCGGCACATGGAAAAAGACCTCGGCCCCTTGGCTTTTCCGCAGCTGCCCATCAGCCCCGTTCCCTTCACCGTGGCCGAATACTTCCCGGCCCCCTCCCAAACCGGCTTTACGGATGACCGCCAGCATGCAGTCTCGCTGGCTTACGTTATCCCGGTGACCGGTGAATGCGAACCTCGCCAGGACGCACTGGAACTCACGTGGATGACGCCGCAAGAGGTGCTGGGCGAGAACGTCCAGCAGGAATTCGACGGCGGACGCGGGAACCTCGTGCGCCAGGCGCTGGCTTTTTCGGGCATCGTTCTCTAGCGGGTCCCCGCACCTGCACCAGCCGCCCTTTGTAGACTGGACGGCGGACCCCAAGAGAACCAAAGGACTTCCGATGACTCACAGCCCAGCCACACAGCAGTACAAAGAAAAGCAGGCTGGGGACCTGCGGCCCGGAGATTTTGTCTATCCACCCGGCGACGGGCCAGCCGCTGAAATCGCCGGCATCGAGGTGCAGAAGGACGATTACGGCGTTGCCGCGTTGCTGTTGGTGACAATGGTCGACGGCGGCACGGTGCGGATCGCTGTCGGGTCCAGTGTTCCCGTGGGCGACGGAGTTCCGGCCGGCTCCGGCGCGGACGCTCCCGCGGTCAATTCGGAAGAAAGCACCACCGAGGACAGCACTCCAGACCCAAGCGACTCCAGTACCTCCGCAGAAGCCAACGCCAGCGCTCCCACCGAACCCGCCGTCGTCGTGCCTCCCCGCCCGGAAACGCCCCCGGCGTACACCCGCCCCAGCGCCGAAGAGTTGGCCCTGATCCCCGAACCGGATGGCACCCCGGAGGCCGTCGTGAGCGCCGCTGCGGCGAACCACAAGGGCAAAAACGGTGTGCAGGTCCTGGCTGACCGCCTGGCGAAGGGCATCAACACGAAGTCCGGCAGCTGCCTCCGGGATCTCAGCAACCTGGCGTTCGACCTCTGCATTGTGCTGCGCGATCCGGATCATGCCCTGGCAGTTGCTGACTTGCTCAACGTGCTCCCCTTCGACGGGAACCTGGACCGGTGGGCGTCCATCGAGCGGGCGCTGGCGTTGTCCAGTTTCATCTGCCGCGAAGCCGGACAAGCCGAACGGGCCGCGGTCTACGAGAAACTGCTGCGCGCTCCCGAGTCCCAGGAAGAGGACCCGTTCAAGGCCCGGATCAACGCCCGGGTCCGCCAGCGCTCGCTCAACGAACCCAACCTGTACGACAAGGAAATCTTCCGCGCGATCGACAGCGGCAACCACGAAGCCGAACGTGATTGGCGGTTCCTGCGGCTTGAAGCGCTCATGTTCCTGCGCGCCCACGGCGGCTCCAAGACCATCGGCGAAGACGAGTTGGCCCGGCGGATCAGCAACGAACTCGAGTCAGTGCGGGCCTAGATTCCGGGACCGGCCGATTCGGGTATTTCAAGACCTGTTATGTGGGCGCCAACGGCGGTAGATTCGGGGCCATGACGAACAATCTGAGCGTTGTGATTAATGCCGACGCGCAGCAGGTTTGGACAATGCTGCGTGAACCGTCGCTGGTGGCTCAATGGCACGGCTGGGAAGCCGACGATCTCACCGACGAAATCAAACAGATCTATTTCAACACCGATGTTGTGGAGGGGCCCGATCATACGAGCCTGACCGTCAATGGCGGCGATGTCTTTGAGCTCCATCCTGTCTCCGGCGGGACGGAAGTGCGGGTCACCAGGGCGGCCCTGGACCACAATTCCGAGTGGGCTGAATGGGACGAGGACATCACCCAGGGCTGGCTCACATTCCTGCATCAGCTGCGCTTCGCCTTGGAACGCCACCCACATGGGCACCGCCGGACGCATTTCATTTCGCTTCCGGGCAAGGGCGGACCGGCGATTGAAAAGCTGGGACTCGGGGATTTGCCGCCCGTTGGGGAGGAATACTCGCTCACGCTTGCAACGGGCGAGAAGATCTCCGGCAAGGTCTGGTTCAAGAGCCGGCACCAGGTTGGCCTTACCGTCCACAGCTACGCCGAGCACGGGGACGGACTCCTGATCGTCGCCGAGCAACTGCCCATTCCGGAGAAAAGGCCCGACGGCGGGTCCATGGTGATTGCGTCCACTTACGATTTGGGGGCCCACACGCTGGCGGACATCCGGTCCTCGTGGGACAACTGGAAGGCTGAGAACTACGGGTCGTAGGGCCCGTTCCGCGGGTTACCCGCGGTAAAGCTGGCACACTTGGTAGCGTGCCAGCTTCCGTTTCTGCTTCCGCGTCTGTGTCTTCCCCTACTCCCCTCCTGCCTGATTTGCCCGGGCTGACTTCCCGACAAGCGGATTTTTCCTTTTCGGTAGGCAAGCGCCTGACTGAAACGTGCTCGCCGTCGGACGCCCAAGTGGACGCCAACGGCGGCGCATTCCTGGGCCGCACCGGAACCATCACCACACCGCACGGAACTATCCAGACGCCCGCGTTCATCGCCGTCGGGACCAAAGCCACAGTGAAAGCAGTGCTGCCCGAGTCCATCGCCGACCTCGGTGCGCAGGCTGTGCTGGCCAACGCGTACCACCTCTACCTGCAGCCGGGGCCGGAGATCCTGGATGCCGCAGGCGGGCTGGGCGCGTTCATGAACTGGTCTGGACCTACCTTCACCGATTCCGGCGGATTCCAGGTAATGAGCCTGGGCTCTGGGTTCAAGAAGGTCATCGACATGAAGAACGTGGACAGCTCCGGACCGGATGACGCAGTGGCCCCGGGCAAGGAACGGCTGGCGCACATTGATGACGACGGAGTTTGGTTCAAATCGCACCTGAACGGGGACCGGCACCGATTCTCCCCCGAGATCTCCATGCAGGTCCAGCACCAGATCGGCGCGGACATCATGTTCGCCTTCGACGAGCTCACCACGCTGCAAAACTCCCGGGCCTACCAGGAGGAGTCGCTGGAGCGCACGCGGCTGTGGGCGCTGCGGTGCTTGGAGGAACACGCGTCATTGACTTCTTCCCGCGTGGGCAAACCCTACCAGGCATTGTTCGGCGTGATCCAGGGTGCGCAGTATGAGGACCTGCGGCGCAAGGCGTGCCAGGATCTCGGTGCCATGCCCTTTGACGGTTACGGGATCGGCGGTGCACTGGAAAAGGAAAACCTGGGCACCATCGTGCGCTGGTGCAACGAGGAGCTGCCCGAGAACAAGCCGCGGCACCTCCTGGGTATCTCCGAGCCGGACGACATCTTCACGGCCATCGAGAACGGCGCCGACACCTTCGACTGTGTCTCGCCCACCCGGGTTGCCCGAAACTCCGCGTTCTACACGCCGTTTGGCCGGTTCAACCTGTCCGGGGCTAAGTACAAGACGGACTTCGGACCCTTGCAGGACGGCTGCGACTGCTACACCTGTGTGAACTACTCGCGGGCTTACATCCATCACTTGTTCAAGGCCAAGGAAATGCTCTCTGCCACCCTGATCTCCATCCACAATGAGCGCTTCGTGGTGAAGATGGTGGACGACGCCCGCTTGGCCATCGAATCCGGGGATTTCTTCGAGTTCAAGGCGGAGACGCTGGGCCGGTACTACTCGTAGGCGCCGAGATCGCCGGAAGGGTGCGTGCGCGTGCGGAAGCTTCCGGCGAACTCACACGGTTCCAGCGAACTCGGCGCCGCGCCTAGGCTGCGGCTACCCCGTAGCTGGGCTCGCGCTTCTTGATCCAGCCCACCACCAGCACAGTGACGGGGACGAACAGGAACTCCACGGCGGTCTTGTAGACGAAGCCAACCAGGGCGTAGTTCAGGAACGAGCCGAAGTCCGTGATGCCGATGACGGATGCGGCGATGCTGCAGAAGATCAGGGTGTCCACGAATTCGCCCACCACTGACGAGCCCATCAGGCGTGCCCATAGGGACTTCTCGCCGGTGCGGGCCTTCATCTTCACAAGGATCCACGAGTTGATGGTCTGACCTGCCAGGAAGGCAAGGAGTGAACCAAGGACGATCAGCGGCACGGGTCCAAGGGCGCCCTCGATGGCTGCCTGCTTGGCGGTGCTGTAGTCGTCATTGAAACCGGGCAGCACGATGATGATCCAGTAGCAGAGAGAGGCAAAGACCGAGAGTGCAAACGAGGTGATGATGGCCTTGCGCGCCACCTTGAAGCCGTACACCTCGCTCATCACGTCGCCCAGGATGTAAGCGATGGGGAACAGGAAGAACCCGCCGTCAGTCAGGATTGGCCCGAGTGCGACGCCCTTGGAAGCGCCTATGTTGGACAGGATCAGCACCACGGCCATGATGGCCAGCATGATGCCGAAATACGGGGAGCCGATCGAAGCGAAGCGCGGGGCGGGCTTGCTCAAAGTACTGGAGCCTGAGGGCGAGGGCATGGGTCATCCATTTCGTAGTGGTTCGCGCAGGCGCTTCTCCGTGAGACGCCCCGCTGTATTAGCACTGTGTTTGGTGGGGCATGTGGCCCGGCACCGGTTCCATTCTCCCACTCCTCCACCCCAATGCTCTCTCACATCCCTCGGGCTTGAACCCAACGCTCTCCCACATCCCACGTGCTTCCGGCCCTCCCTCTCTCACATCCCGCGCGCTTCCGGCCCTCCCTCTCTCACCTCCCACGTGCTTCCGGCCCTCCCTCTCTCACCTCCCACGTGCTTCCGGCCGTCCCTCTCTCACCTCCCGCTTTTTGAACATGTTCAGAAAACGTGTCATACTCCCTTTTGAACACGTTCAAAACTTAAGCCAGGAGCAGCCCATGGCAGCAAAGAGCGAGCAGACCCGGCAACTCGTGGCCGACGTCGCACTGAAGATGTTCCGCGAAGTCGGCTTCGAGAAGACCACCATGCGCGCCATCGCACAGGAAGCCGGCGTCTCGGTCGGCAATGCCTACTACTACTTCGCTTCCAAGGACGAGCTCGTCCAGGAGCTGTACATCCAAGTCCAGGACGAGCACGCAGTCGTCGCTGCCAAGGCACTCGACGGCGTTCAGGATCTCGCAAGCCGCCTCAAGGCTGTGCTCCACACCGGCATCGATGTCATGGCGCCGTACCACCAGTTCGGTTCCGACTTCATCGCGACGGCGATCCGGCCGACGTCGCCCGTCAATCCATTCGGCGAGGCGTCCACCGCCGCCCGCGAGGCCTCGCTCGCGATCTTCCGGTCCGCCGTCGAAGGCTCCTCCCCCGCCGTCGCCAAAAAGCTACGCGGCGACCTGCCCGAACTGCTGTGGCTGGCCTACATGGGCGTCGCACTGTTCTGGGTTTACGACCAATCCGAGGGCCAGCGCCGCACGCGAAAATTGATCGACGGCGCCGCCCCACTCGTGGCTCGCGGCCTGTCGCTCGCGAAGATTCCAGGAGTCAGCAAAGTCTTCGACGACGTCCTGGGACTCGTCCGCAACGTCAAGGAGGACTCGTGAAGCCGCGGACCGTGGTGATCGCCGGCGCGACTGGTTTCATCGGCAGCTACTTCACGCAACGGTTTATTGCTGAAGGCTGGCAGGTCCGGACCGTTGGGCGGGACGCGTCGGCTGACGCCCACTGGAACGACGACGGCGCCATTACCACAGCGCTGGACGGCGCCGAACTGCTGGTGAACCTTGCCGGACGATCGGTGAATTGCCGTTACAACGAGCGGCACAGGCGGGAGATCGTGGACTCCCGGGTTCTGACCACGCGTGCGTTGGGCAGGGCTGTGGCGCGCTGCTCCGAACCGCCCCAGACCTGGATCAACTCGAGTACTGGAACCATCTACCGGCACGCCGAAGATCACCCACAATCTGAGGCCTCTGGTGAGCTGGGCAGCGGGTTCTCCGTGGACGTGGCCCGTGCCTGGGAGGATGAGTTGGCGGCGGCTGTTGTTCCGGCAACGCGGAAGGTGCCGCTGCGCATTGCGATCGTGTTGGGGGCCGGTGGCGTCATGGGTCCCTTCCGGAATCTCGCCCGGTTTGGCTTGGGCGGACACATGGGTCCTGGCACGCAGAAGTTCAGCTGGATCCATGTGGAGGACCTGTTCCGTGTTGTCCTGTTCGTCCACGAGCGTACGGAGCTGACCGGCCCGGTGAACGCAGCGTCGCCCTATCCCGTGGACAACCGGGAACTGATGTCACTGGTTCGGCAAAGCACGAATGTCCCGTTCGGCATCCCAACGCCGGCCTGGCTGCTCGAAGCCGGCGCGGTCCTCATCCGGACCCAGACCGAGCTGGTGCTGAAGAGCCGCTGGGTTGAGCCCCGAAAGCTCCTCGACGCGGGCTTCGCGTTTGATTACCCCTGCCTTGCCGGCGCCCTCAACCAGCTCGCGAACCGCCCACGCTCTCTCACATAACCGCCCCTTCAAGCGAACCATCTCTCACATCCCCGCCCCTTCAAGCGAACCATCTCTCACATCCCCGCCCCTTCAAGCGAACCGTCTCTCACATCCCCCGGAGGTATTCATGAGTCAGGAACCCTGGTCAGACAAGGAGGAATTCGCGCTGGCGACGCGGAGCCCGTCGGAAGGCTGGCGATACGGACCCAAGGACCGGGTGGTGCTCGGCGGCAAGGGACTGGCTGTGGGAATCGCCGTGGCGCACCTGACATTCTGCGCCTTATGGGGCATCCAAGCACCAGGATGGGCCATCATTTTCTTCGTTTACAGTCTGCTCCCGGTCTGGGTCATTGGTGCCGCCGTGGGGTCACTTCTCGGTTTTGCCCTGCGTCGAGTCCGGAATCAGTGGCTTCACATTGCCGCTTTTTTACCGGGGCTTTGCTCATGTGTGCGCCGTTTGGCGGACTCTCCCCGACTGGTCCACTTCTGTTCCCACTGTCCATAGCCGTCGCAGCCGGCGTTGGTCGCATAGCCATCTGGAAACTGGTACGAATCAATCCCTCTCTCACATGATGGCCTCTTCAGCCGGACGCTTGCTCACATAATCGCCCCTTCAACCGGATGCTCCTTCACTACCCAGATGGAAAACCGTGAGCCAGGCACCATGGAGTGACGAGGATAAGCACTCTTTGGCGACGCGGAGCCCGTCGGGAGGCTGGCGATACGGATCCAAGGGCCGGGTGGTACCCAGCGGCAGTGGACTGACTGCGGGAATCGCCGTAGCGCACGTGACATTTTGCACCTCATGGGCATCCAAGTACCAGGATGGGCCGTCATCTTTTCTTCGCTAAACGTCTGCTCCCGGTCTCGGCCACGCGGGCTCGCTCACCATGGAGTTTGCCCCTGACTCATCGAAGACTTGGGTCACGCCCAAGACCAATGCCAGCCAAACCCGAGGGTGGTGAAAGAGCGTCCGTCGGAAACCCGAGGGAAGTGAAAGAGCGTCCGTCGGAAACCCGAGGGAAGTGAAAGAGCGTCCGTCGGAAACCCGAGGGAAGTGAAAGAGCATCCGTTGGAAACCCGAGGGATGTGAGCGAGCGACACGCTCAAGCCCGAGGGAAGTGAGAGAGCGTGCGTCCGGACGCGCCAGCTAACGCTTCGCCCCGCCGTCCGGTCCCAACCGCCCTCCGGTCCCAACCGCCGTCGAACCTCACCCGGCACCCGTGATACCAGCCGTACCGGCCGAAACCTAAGGAAGTGTTAGGAAATCCCCCGCGAGCTAGGGCTGTGCCGTGCATCACCCATAGTTTGGAACATGTCCTCTTCACCCCGGAGGGCCTTTCTTAGTCAACGAAGAGCCATGCGCAAGGACGCCATGAGCACCAGCTTCATGGACAGAACGAACTCATGCAAGACACGGCCGCTGCAAAACGCTGCCGTCCAGGAAGGTTCATTGATGAGCACCCAACAAGCTGCACCTCTGAGCGAAGCCGCCCAGACTCGTAAAGCCGTGAGCAACATCCTCAAAGGCTCCGCAGGCAACCTCGTGGAGTGGTTCGATCTCTACGTCTATACGGTTTTCGCTGCATATTTTCAGTCGCACTTCTTCAACTCCTCGGACGACCTGCAGGCAGGCCTTGAGGCGATGGCCGTCTTCTCGACGTCGTTCCTCATGCGTCCCATCGGCAGTTGGTTCTTTGGCCGTTATGCGGACCGCAAGGGCCGCAAGGCTGCACTGACATTGAGTGTGACCATGATGTCAGCCGGATCCTTCGCAATAGCGATTCTGCCAACGCAGGACGTCATCGGCCTGTGGGCGCTGATTCTGCTGGTGTTTATCCGCATGATCCAAGGATTCTCGGTGGGCGGCGAGTACGGAACAAGTGCCACCTACATGTCCGAGGCTGCAACGGCCAAACGACGTGGTTTCTTCTCCAGTTTCCAGTACGTCACGCTGATTGGCGGGCAGATGCTGGCCCTGCTGGTTCTGGTGATCCTGCAGAACACCATGAGCAAGGAAGACCTGACCGCATGGGGCTGGCGGATTCCGTTCGCTCTGGGTGGTGCCGCTGCGCTGGTTGTCCTTTGGCTTCGCCGCTCCATGGAAGAGACCCTGTCTTCCGATCAGCTCCGCGCAGCCCACGTCAAGGTTGAGGGCGAGGCACAGCCTGGCACCATGAAGCTCCTGCTCACCAAGCACTGGAAGCCGTTGCTGATCTGCATCGGTATCACCCTCGGCGGCACCGTTGCGTTCTACACCTACACCAACTTCATCCTGAAGTTCATGAACGATACTTCCGGCATCGCCAAGACAGATACCTCCGTCATCAACTTCTGGGCGTTGTTCATCTTCATGCTTCTGCAGCCGGTATACGGCATGCTCTCTGACAAGATCGGCCGGAAACCGTTGTTGATCTGGTTTGGTGTGACCGGTGTGCTGTTCACGTGGCCGCTGCTCTCCACGCTTGCTGGAACCAAGGATCCGTTCGTGGCGTTCCTGCTGATGTTTGGTGGACTGCTGATGGTGGGTGGCTACACGTCCATCAACGCGTTGGTGAAGGCTGAACTGTTCCCGGCATCCATCCGCGCCCTTGGCGTCGGCCTGGGTTACGCGATTGCCAACTCGCTGTTCGGCGGCACGGTTCCGCTGATTGGTGCAGCGCTGCAGAAGTCGGGCCAGGTGGACATGTTCTTCACCTACGTCACCGCCGCGATCTTCATCTCGCTGCTGGTCTACATCTTCGCGCTGAAAAACAAAAAGCCCACGCACTTGGACGCGGAGCAGGGCAACGCCTTCGCGGCCAAGGGCGCGGCCAAGGGCGCTGCGAAGGACGACGACGACAAGAAGGACCTCGTCAACGCCTAACCTGGCTGCCTTGTGAGGCCCGCTCTGCCCCCTTTGGATACTCTGAAGGGCGCAGAGCGGGCCTCACAACGTTAAGCTCTAGTAGCGGAACAGACCCGCCAATCAGCCCAGCAAGACAAAGGACCCTGACAGTGCACGTGCTCATCGTCGAGGACGACGACGCCATGGCGTCGGCCTTGAGCGCTGCCGTCGCCTCTGCCGGGCATAAGCACACCCGGGTGTCCCGCGGCGAGGATGCGTTGCTGGCGCACAGGCAGCACGAGGTGATCCTTCTGGACCTTGGGCTCCCCGATATGGATGGCTTGGACGTCCTGCGGAAACTCCGGCAGGTCACCCAAATCCCGATCCTGATCCTGACGGCACGCGACGACGAGCGCAGCGTGGTGCTGGGCCTCCGGTCGGGGGCGGACGACTACCTGGTCAAACCCGTGAAGCTCGTGGAATTGCTCGCCAGAATCGAAGCTGTCACTCGGAGGACTCACCGATCGGGCCAGGAAGCACCGCACAACATCGTCCTCGGAGAACTCGAGGTAGACCTCCACCGTCGCGTTGCCGTCGTCGGCGAACGACAACTGGCCCTCACGGCAACGGAGTTCGATCTCCTGGGCCTCCTCGTCAGGAACGCCGGCTCCGTGGTTACCCGCGAGCAGATCCTGGACGCACTCTGGGGCGATGCGTTCCTGGCTCATTCACGGTCCTTGGACGTTCACCTGACCGGACTGAGGTCCAAGCTTCAGCTCCCCGGGTTCATCATCAACGTCCGGGGCGTCGGTTACCGCGTAGAGCAACCGTGAAAGTCCGGGTCCTCGGCATCCTGAGCCTGCTGGTGGTCATTATTGTGGTGACGGTGTCCAGCGTGATCCTCACATCAGCCAGCCGGGAGCTCACCCAGGAACTGCAGATCAACCGTGTGGCAGCCCTCAACCGCTTCGCGCAGCTGGCCAGCGACGCAGCGGAGGACAGCAACACCACCCAACTACAGCGGGAAATGGACCGCTATTCCGAGCTTTATGGCGAAGGAATCCTGATCCGCCTCCAGCAAGAAACCCTCCGCTCCGGCGGTTTAAGCGAGGGCCATTCGGAGGTCAAGGACGCCCTCAACCGGGCAAGCCTCAACCTGAGCGACACCACCCTGAACCCCATCCGGGCATTCGGTACCGGCAACGACTTCATCTCCAGGTCCTTCGGCACGGCCAGCCAGGTGCTCGGCGAAGTAGTTGTGGAAGTCAACCTCGACTCAGCCCGGCAGAAGCTGCGGGAACGGTGGCTGGTGGTGGGGCTTGCTGCGGTTGCGCTGGGCATGCTGCTGCTCGTGGCGGCGTCGCGCATCACGGCGTGGGTCTTGCGCCCGGTCCACCGGCTCAGCAAAGCAGTCCACGAGCTCGAAGCCACGGGGAAAACCAGCCAGCTTCCCGATGCAGGACCGCCGGAACTGCGGGAATTAAGCCGATCCTTCACCGCCATGGCGGATACGGTGACCGAGAGTATGGAGTCGCAGCGCCGACTCATCGCCGACACATCACATCAACTCCGGAACCCTGTTGGTGCCCTGCGACTGCGAATCGATCTGCTCCAACTCGCCTTGCGTTCGGAGCCGGAAAAGGATGCGGCCGCCGGCGTCGTGGCGGAACTTGAGCGGGTGGAAGAAATGCTCGACGGCGTGCTGAAGCTCGCGACGGCGGAACATCGCGCCTTTGAGGGGTCTGCCCGGGCTGAAAAAGCAGCGGAACACCAACGGTTGGCCGTCATCGACCCTTACCCAATTCTGCAGGGCGAGGTTGAACGGGCGACGCCGGCCGCTCACCGTGCCGGGTCAGAGCTCACGTTGGAGAGCCCTGCGTCAGAAAGCCGGATCGTCTGCGATCCCGACGAACTCGCGCACATGGTGGGCGAACTCCTCGCCAACGCCATCAAATACGCGCCGGGGGCCACCATCACGGTGGCGACCCTGCAGACGCAAGGAGGCACCGCCGTCGTGATTTCCGACGACGGCCCGGGCCTCCCGGCCGAGCAGCTCGCCGCGTCCACCACCAGGTTCTGGCGGGCGCCGCAGCACAGCAGTATTGCCGGCAACGGGCTGGGGATGACCATCGTGGAGCGGCTGGCAGAAGCAAATGGCGCGAGGCTGGTCCTGGAATCCCGCGAGCCCCATGGCCTGACGGCACGCCTCGAGTTCGTGAAACCGGAGGAGGACACGCATGCCTGAACCCCTCAAAGTCTCGCGGCGAAGTGTCCTCCAGACAGCCGTAGCGCTTGGCTTGGGCGGCAGCCTGCTCGCTTCAACAGCAGGCTGCACCACAGAGGAACGCCCTCAGGAACTCACCGTTGCCGGCGGCGAATCGGGCGGCTTCTACCTTGAGTTCGCCAGCCTGCTCGCCGACTTGCTGCAGCGGGAAGGGGTCGCTGAAAGGTCAGTTGCGCTGACCACCGGCGGAAGCCTCGAGAACATTCAGCGGGTCTTGTCCGGAGGGGCCACGCTCGCCGTCGCGCTGGCCGACGCAGCAGCCCAAGCAGCTCCCGGCCAGGGTGAAAGCCAGTTGGTGGCCTTGGGAAAGGTGTACCAGAACTATGTCCACTGCATCGTTCGGGAAGACAGCGGAATCCGAACCTTCGCTGACCTCGCCGGGAAGACTGCGGGCGTGGGTGAGGTGGGCTCGGGAACCACTCTCACGGCCGGGCGCATCATTGCTGCCGCAGGGCTCTCTCCTGAAACGGCCGGGCCGGAACGGGCACTGAAGCAAGCCAACTTAGGGCTGAACCAAGCCCTGGCCTCCTTGCGGGAGGGTTCCATTGACGTGATGATCCAGTCAGGCGGCGTCCCGACAGCGCCCATCGCTGCGGCAGCGGAGGAAATAGGCGTCCGTCTCCTCGACCTTTCAGAGTTCATCCCGGCAACCCGGGCGCAATCGGGCTTCTTCTACGACCGCGTCCTCATCCCCGCGAACAGCTACGGCAACGCGCCCGCCGTGTGGACCGTCGGCGTGGCCAACCTGCTCTTGTGCCGCAGGGACCTGGCCGATCACGTTGTCCGGCAAACCGTGGAACTCCTGGTGGAACAAGCCCAGGATCTGGTGCCGAAGTCCAGCACGGGCGTGCAGTTCCTCAGCCCAGAAACACTGATTAACACCGCCGGCGTCCCGTTGCACCCGGCTGCACAGGCTGCCTACCGGGCGCTGCACGGCTAGCCCCGTTTAGGAGTCAAACAGGAGCAACTGCCAAAATGAAGACATGACTTCAGCCGTTGCCCCTGCCATTGCCCTGACCATCGCCGGCTCCGAAGCGACCGGAGGCGCCGGCGCGCAGGCGGACCTCAAGACCTTCCAGGAGCTCGGAGTGTTCGGCATCGCGAACCTCACCTGCATCGTCTCCTTCAACCCACAGGACAACTGGAACCACCGCTTTGTGCCGGTGGACCAGCAAGTCATTGCAGACCAGCTGGAAGCCACGACGGCGGCCTATGGTGCCGCTTCCGGCGCACCGTCGGTGTTGGACACCGTGAAGATCGGTATGCTCGGAAGCCCGGCAACCATCAGCACCGTGGAGAAGGCACTGACCGACGGATCCTTCAAGCACGTGGTGCTGGACCCGGTCCTCATCTGCAAGGGACAAGAACCAGGCCACGCCCTGGACACGGACCAGGCGTTGAAGGCGCAGATCCTGCCACTGGCCACCTTCGTCACTCCGAACCACTTCGAAGCCGAGTCGCTGTCCGGCCTCACCATTACTGACGAAGAGACGCTCAAGGCCGCCGCCATCCGCATCCACGAGATCAGCGGCGCAGCAGTCCTCGCCAAAGGCGGGGTTCGGCTGGAAGGCCCCGACGCCGTCGACGTTTACTACGACGGCGAGACGCTGGAAGTCCTGCGTGCCCCGAAGGTGGGCGAGGTTGCCGTGTCCGGAGCCGGTTGCTCCCTTGCTGCGGCTGTGACCGCCGAATTGGCCAAGGGTGCCACGCCGCTTGAAGCAGCCCGTACGGCGAAGGCGTTCGTGACCGCGGGTATCAAGAACCGCGTGTCCTCCGGGGCTCCCTTTGATGCGCTGTGGCAGGGCGGGGCTCTGTCCTAGCCTCTGCGTCACGCAAAAAAACAGCCGCCCCGGAAACACTTCCGAGGCGGCTGTTTTTGCGTGCGGCTTAGCGGGAGACCTTGCCCATGAGCGAGGCGATGGGGCGCAGGAACAGTGGACGGGCCAAAAACCAGGCGGCTGCCGTGAAGACGATGGAAGCTGCGAAGATCCCAAAGCCCCACCAGCTGTTGTTGTCGTCATTGGCCGCGTACATGTGGTTGAGGTTCCTCAGTGCGCCTGTCGCCAGCACCAGGGTGACGTGGACGATCACGAACGCGACGAAGTAGATCATCACCGGGAAGTGGATCTTGCGGGCAAGTTCAATGGGATAGAACTTGTTGATCGCGGCCTTCTTTGGCCATGCCCCGGACATCCGAAGGCCCGTGATGATGGCCAGCGGGGCCGCGATGAAGACCGTGATGAAGTAGGTGAGGAGCTGCAGGCTGTTGTAGTTGTTCCAGCCGTTTTCGACGGGCCAGTTCAGCGAGGCGTACTGCAGGCCGGCCGAAATTGCGTTGGGGAAGACGTCCCAGCTGGTCGGCACGATCCTCAACCACTGCCCGGTGGCGAAGAGCAACACGATGAAGATGATGCCGTTCAAGACCCAGAGCACGTCAAGCGTCAGGTGGAACCAAAGGTCCAGGCTGATCTTGGTAGGCGGGTTCTTGGTCTTGATGAAGCCCTTGTTGTTCCGCGTCCAGTTGGCCGCCGGGCGGGTGGTGGTCCGCACCTGCCATCCCGAACGGATGATCAGGACGATGAAGAACATGTTGAGGAAGTGCTGCCAGCCGAGCCACGCGGGGAAGCCGGTAGGAGTGCCCTCGGGAACGGCCGAGTGCCCGGGGTAGTCCGTCAGGAATTGCTTGACCGGCTGGAGGGTCCGGAGCCATTGCGCAACGAGCACAAGAATCAGTGCCACCACCAAAGCTCCTGCGGTGACGACGACGGGTTTGAACCACCTGTTCGACGTGATCCCGGACGACTTGCTTGAAACGGACATCAGGCCGCGTTCCTCTCTGGCTTGTTTGGCTGCGACCAGTTGGCGCTATACAGCGATTCAACCAGTTGCGGCCCGACGGTGAAAACGGCACCCGGGTTTCGGGGCGTTCGACGTCAAAAATCGCAGCATTCGGATACATGCCGCAATACGTATTTCTAGAACAGACTTCCAGAATTATTTCCTGCGTTTCATGAGCCAGTCAAGGCTTGTTGTTGGCTATCTGGATTCCTTGGGAGGTAGGATTCCAAAAAATAGCCGTCCGACACTCCGATCTACGTCCTGCCGCGAAGGGAGCCCAAGCGTGGTCCGTAAGACTTCCGAAGTAGCCAGCCATGCCGGCTCCTGGAAATGGACCCGCACCGCGGCAACCCAACGCAACCTGCTGGATGCGGCCAGCGATGTATTCGTCGAGCATGGCTTCACCGGCGCGAGCATCTCGGACATCGTGGCCCGCGCTGGATCCAGCGTAGGCAGCCTCTATCACCACTTCGGCGGCAAGACAGAACTCTTCCTGGCACTGTGGGACGACTATCAAAACGAACACGAGCGCCTGGTGGCCGCGGCCGTGGCCAAAGCCCGCAAAAACGGCGAGAACGACCCCCTGGCCCTGTTCAACGTAGGCAGCCGCAGCTACTTCGACTACACCTGGAAGCACCGTGATCTGGAGCGGGTGTTCATTGAAGGCGACACTCCCCCGGGCTTCGAGGTACTGCGACGCGAGCGCGGACGCGAGTGGGTCCGGCAAAATACCGTGCTCCTGGGTGCCAGCGACGACACCCTTGGCAGGCTCACGGTGGCTGTCATCACGGACATCGTCACCGTGGCAGGGCAGGAAGTAGCCCTCAGCGCCACCAAGCGCGAGGCCGACGGTGTTGTCGAAGCCGCGGCGGTGCTGGTGCAGCGGTTGGTCCGCTAGCGCGGGTCAGCCACCCAGCCTGTGAACAGCGGCATTCCCGTCTCGACGTGCACAATCTGGTAGTGGAACGGGCGGTCGAGGATCAGCTCCCGTTCCGGAATCAGGGCGCTCGAAGCCGCTGCGTTCAACTGCGTCACTGCTGAGGCGACCGTGCCCTTCTCCGCCACCGTGATGTTGGCGGCCTGCGCAGCCTGTGTCATTTTCATGTCCGGCTGGATGTCGTTGAAGTCCTTGTCCGTGGCCAGCATCTGGTTGAGTCCAAGTGTTTCGAAGACCTTTCGCAGGTCGAACGTGGTCTTGTGGTCCCACTTGGGCAGCTGCAGGTGGACCATATCCAAAGGGGCGCTGCTCAATCCGCCCGCCACCTCACCCAGCACCTCCGCAGAAACCGCAGCCGGCCCATCGGAACCCGACGCACCGCCGTCGGGCAATACCAGCCGCATCACGAAGCCCTCGGCGTACGGCAAGTCCACAGCTTTCCATCCGGGAGCTTCCGCGTAGGCCATGGTGACGGATGAGTGCATGGTTGGAGTGTTGATCACCTCACCGCTGGCCTTGGTAAAGGGGGCGTCCCAGGTGTCGCTCGCGTCGAAGGGTTCTTGCCAGGCGGCGGCGAAGTAGAGAGCGTTGAGCAGGCTGAACGTGTTGTCGGAGTCGTATGGTGCGGGCGCTTCCTTGATCCGACCCCCGGTGTTCCTGCTGACCCAGCGGTCGATGGTCGGCTTGGTGACGGCCTCATCCTTGAAATTCACCGGGTACACCCCCGTGCCGAAGTGTTTGGCGAGCGTAGCCAGAAAGTCCTCGCCGGTGGGGACGCCTTTATCAATGAACAGCCCATTGGCAGCATGCATCACCGGTTTGCGCGGCGGGTCGTCCTCGTCCACCGAACCGGGGTCGCCGTCGAACTTTTCCAGGGAGGCGAGCAGCGCGTTCATCGCTTCGTCGCGCCCTTCGGCGGGCAACCCCAGAGTTGAGTCCATCTCTGCAGCCGTGGCACCCGAGGCACCTGCGCGGAGCATGCTCAACGCGATCAACAGGCTTGCCGGCGACGACACGACGTTTCCATTGGAGGAGTCGCCGCCATCGGCGAGCAAGGTGGTGCCGAGCTTGCGTGCAGAGGCATTGAAGGCTTCAAGCTGTGCAGAGTAGTCCGCCGTGTGGACCGAAGCCCGGGTCACGCCGTCGGCGGTTAGAAGCCCGACGTCGGCTGGTTGGGGCGCGCATGCCGTGACCATACTCGTGCCACTCACCACGGCGGCTGCCGCGATGGTCGCGGCCATCTTCCGGACCGAATTCATGACGCATCCCCCTGCTTGGCGTTGTCCCCACATGGTGCCCCTTTTGACGTCCGAACTCACGCGAAGTGAGAGAGGGAACGCTTATTGTTGCCGGATTGTGAGAGAGCGTGGGACTCAAGCACGAGTGATGTGAGAGTACGTGGGACTCAAGCACGAGTGATGTGAGAGAGCGTGGGACTCAAGCACGAGTGATGTGAGAGTACGTGGGACTCAAGCACGAGTGATGTGAGAGAGCGTGGGACTCAAGCACGAGTG